>NZ_SUEO01000008.1:43387-65964 GCF_004962925.1 Mesorhizobium sp.
GCCGGTCGACATCGAACTGGTGCTGGCGGTCGACGTTTCGCTTTCGATGTCGCCAGCCGAGCTCGAAATCCAGCGTCGCGGCTATGTGGCGGCGCTGACGCACGACACGGTACTGCAGGTTATCGCCGATGGCGCCTATGGCAAGATTGCCGTCACCTACGTCGAATGGGCCGGCACGACCTGGCAGCATGTCATCGTGCCGTGGACGGTGATCGCCAATCGTGCCGACGCCGAGCGGGTCGTCGAGCAGCTCTCCGCCCATGCGCCCAACAGCGCCCGGCGCACCTCGATTTCCGGTGCCTTGCAGTTCGGCAGCGATCTCTTCGCCGAAAGCGGCTTTCAGGGCGTCAAGCGCGTCATCGACATTTCAGGCGATGGCCCCAACAATCAAGGTGCTCCCGTCGACATGGTCCGTGACGGGCTGGTCAAGCAAGGCATCACCATCAACGGCCTGCCGCTGATGACCCGAAGCGGCTTCACCAGCGTCTACGACGTAAACTATCTCGACCGCTACTACACCGACTGCGTCATCGGTGGGCCCGGCGCGTTTATGATTCCGGTTAATGAGTGGACGCAGTTTCCCGAAGCGATCCGTCGCAAGCTGGTGCTCGAGCTTGCCGGGCCTGTGTCCCCGCAGTGGGCGGCGGACGAAGCGGCACATCCGCCGGTGGTGCTGGCGCAAGACAAGCCGGCCACCGACTGCCAGGTCGGCGAAAAAATGTGGCGTGACCGAAGCTGGATGTACGACAGCCGCTAGATTTCAAGCGCTCCCAGCCAGAGGCTACGCGCGCAAGATGTTGGCTGTTTACGCGGCCAGCAACTGCTTGCGATCGACCCGCTCCTGCTGCGGCGAGCGCGCATAGAGCTCGCGGTAGCATTTGGAGAAATGCGAGGCGGAGACGAAGCCGCAAGCGACCGCCACTTCGACCACCGGCATCGATGATTGGATCAGCAAGTGCCGGGCCCGATCGAGCCGGATTTCCAGATAGTAGCGGGCAGGGGACCTGCCCATCTCGGTGCGGAACAGGCGCTCGATCTGCCGGCGTGACAGGTCGACATGATCGGCGATCTCGATCAGCGACAGCGGCTCGGACAGGTTTGCTTCCATCAATTCGATGATGGTCAGCACCTTGGAGTTCTGCACGCCAAGGCGCGCGCGCAGCGGCAGGCGCTGGCGATCGGTCGGGCTGCGCACGCGGTCGGTCAGCACTTGCTCGCAGACCCGGTTGACGAGATTGTCGTCGAAATCGTCGCCGATCAGCTTCAGCATCATGTCGAGCGCCGCAGTGCCGCCGGCGCAGGTGTAGATGTTCTGGTCGATCTCGAAGAGGTCGGCAAACACATTGGCCTTCGGGAACGCCTCGGAAAAGCCCGGCAGGTTCTCCCAATGAATAGCGCAGCGCTTGTTGGATAACAGGCCGGCGGCGGCCAGTATGTGTGCGCCAGTGCACAGGCCGCCGAGGGCGACGCCGCGGTTGTATTCCTCGCGCAGCCAGGCGAAGGCCGATTTGTTCTGGTAGCGCTCGACATTGATGCCGCTGCAGACGACCGCCATGTTCGGCCGCTCCGCTCCGGACATCTTCTTGCGTTCATCCTCCAGCGAGGTGTTGACGGCGCATTCGACCCCGTTCGAGGCGCGCACCGGCTTGCCGTCGATGCTGGCGAGTCGCCAGCGATAGGCCTCATAGCCGAGCATCCGGTTGGCCGAGCGCAACGGATCGAGCGCCGTCGCAAAGGCGATCATGGTGAAATCGGGGACCAGGAAGAATACAAACGATCGCCTGATCGGATGATTTACGACGTTCACAGGGTAGCCCTCACGCTGCAATGGCGCGAACAGGATGTCGCGATCAGCATAGCGACATCAGGAAAAACCTTTCCTGTCAATCGGCTAGGTGGCAACGGAAAGACTTTATTTGCGACATGGGTCGCAAATGGGCAATCGCTATGCGGTGACGGACCCAACATGCTGCCGGATTCAGCAAAACATGCCGCATGTGGTCGGCGCATGACAAAAAACGCCGCCTCGGCAAGACCGAAGCGGCGTGATGCGAGGCAGCGGCGCGCTGCTTGCGAGCTTGTCAGATCAGGCGACGAAACCGAGGCGCGCGGCGGCCATGGCGCCGGTCTGGCCGGGCATGGTGTTGGCAAGGCGCTGGCGCTCGAGCGCGGTCGTCAGGTTCATTTCACGGCGAGCGAAAAGGCGGGCAAAAAGCTTCATGATCATCTCCATTCGGTTGCTCAGACGGGTCGCCTTCGCTTGATGGAGTGGGGCAGCTCGTTTGCTGGCGCTGATATAGGCTTACGTGAGGGGAAACTAAATCGCAAAAGCGAAGCACTTGATATGAAAAGCGACACGGAATGCGACATATTTGGGCATTCCGCCCAAGATTTATGATCACTTACAAGGCGTTAGTTCGAAATGTCGGCTGCTATGCAGCCCGTTCATATGCGCCATGCAGCGGCGACATGGCTCGGAAAGTCATTTGACTACAAATAAAAAGGCCTGCCGGGCAGCGTCTGCGCGGCAGGCCTTCAGCTTTGAATACACACGATCTATTTTGCTCCACCAGCCCAGGATCCGACGCCGTAGCGAGTGCTGGTCTTGGTGTCGGCGGCTTCGGGCCAGCCGATATCCTTCTGCAGTTCGATCGGCAGAGAGCGGATGGCGCGTTCGGTCTGGTAGCGGGCGCGGGCCGCGCTGAATTCGGTCGCGATGCGGCCGATGGATGACAGGATGGACATTTCATTCTCCTTTGCGTTGGGCCGGGAGTTTGCCCCGTATGAGCGCTACTTCAGGTTTGTTTCAGCTTCATTTCGTGTCGATTGCAGATCAATGTCACCGTCGTTTCAAGGCGGCCTTCGGTACGTCTGCCTTCGATGGAGTTGACTATCCTCCCAAAGTGATGTTCAATCAAACGAAATGGAATGATGGTTTGCATCAGAAAAATTGAAGGTCGATCCCGATGAACGCCCCACTCAATCATCCGTTGCCGCTGCTTGATCTCGACGTTTTGCGCACCTTCGTGGCGATCGCCGAGACCGGCAGTTTCACCACCGCGGCCAATGCCGTCTTCCGCACGCCGTCGGCTGTTTCCATGCAGATCAAGAAGCTGGAGGACATTCTTGGTCGCTCCGTGTTCGCGCGCGACGCGCGCTCGGTGACGCTGACCACGGATGGCGAGATGCTGCTCGGCTACGCCCGCCGGCTGTTGTCGATCAACCGCGAGGTGGTGTCGAAGTTCATCATCCCCGATATCGTCGGGGTGGTGCGGCTGGGCTCGCCGGACGATTATGGCGAGCGCGTGCTGCCGCATGTGCTGAAGCGTTTTGCGCAGTCGCATCCCTCGATCGCGGTTGACGTCACCATAGACCAGAGCATCAATCTGCGCCGGCGCATGGACGACCGGGCGCTCGACATCACGCTACTCACCAATTCCTATAAGACCAGCGCGCTCGGCGCCGAAGTGCTGCTCACCGAGCCGATCGTGTGGGCCGGCGCTAAGGGCGGCTGCGCGCATCTGCGCGAGCCGTTGCCGGTGTCATTGTGGGAAGAGGGCTGCGCCTGGCGGGCCGGGGCACTCGAAGCGCTCGGCCGTGAGGGCCGCAACTATCGCGTCGCCTATATGAGCGCGCATACGGCCGGCCAGCGCGCTGCGATCATGTCCGACCTCGCGGTGGCGCCGCTACCGAAATCGTTCCTCGGCAGCGAGATGGTTGAGCTTTGCCCGAAGGACGGCATGCCGGATATCGGCACCTACAATCTGGCCATGGTCGTGGCGCCGGACGCCAGCGCGCCGGTGAAGGCGGTCGCCGACCACATCCGTGCGACCTTCGAGGTGTTCAGGGAGACCGGAAAGTTCTGATCTAGGACCTGGACGGCGCAGCCAGGTTGTGAGCGGGGGCGCCACGACCTGTCCTTTGCAGCGCCAATTCGCCGGCTTTGGCGTGATAGCTTTCGGTGTCGCTGGTCAAGAACGTCACGATGCTGTCCCGCGCGCGCCGCGCTTCCGGCATGTCGATCAGTGGCCAGACATGGAACATGCCTTGCTCGTGCACGACCTCTATCTCGACACCGGCGGCACGGGCCTTTTGCGCGAAGATCAGATTGTCGGGGGTTAGCATATCGCGTGAACCGGTCAGAAGCAGCGTTTTCGGCAACACCGAGAGGTCGCCGTAAAGCGGGCTGATGCGCCAGTCACTGGGATTTATGCCGGCACTGTAGAGCCGGACTGCCTCCAGCCCGCCCGGAATTCCCAGCCATGGATCGTAGCGTTCCGCCTCGAACACTTCGGGGTTGGCGAGCGACAAGTCGAGGCCGGGCGAAATCAGCACATGGCGCGACGGTAAGGGCTGGGCGTCTTCCGCGGCCATCATGGTCAGCACCACGGCCATGTTGCCGCCGGCGGAATCGCCCATGAAGACGATGTCCTGCGCTTCCGCCTCGTCGAGCATTTGCCGGTAGACCTTGCCGACCATGCCGAACATGGCGTGGAAATCGTGTTCGGGAGCAATGGGATAGATCGGCACGGTGATGCCGAAGCCCAGCCGGTCGGCCATATCGGCGATCAGTCCCCAGTGATAGGACGTGATTTGAAAGACATAGGCGCCGCCATGCAGGTAGAGGATACGCTTTCGCTCGCCGGCCCTTGGCGCGATTTCGTAGACGGGAAATCCGTCAATACCGCGCGTCGTGACGTCGAAACGCGATCGCAGCGAGGCGGGCGGCTGGTGGTCCTCTGTCTTGCGCGCATAGGCGATCCAGCGCTGCAGATTTTCCGGGCTGGAAAAAGCCTGCTTGCGGCTGTGCCTGAGGACAAAGGACACGACGTGGCTTTTGAGGCTGGGCATGCGGACACACGGACTTCGGCTGAGCCGACTAAGAGAACCCCCGCTATCGAAGATCGTGCCTTTGCCCAAAATGTCAAGATTCGCGCGGTCTCAACACGGCGGTGTGATCTGGCTGGCAAGGCCAGCATCTAGTCATGGCTCAGCGCCGGGGCAGCAGTGCGGCGCGCAGCCGATTGTCGTTTGCCGCCGGAGCCGCATGACGGCTCCGGCGCTTGGCCAGCAGCTTGCATTTGTCGGCGAAGGTCATCAGCGCGCCGAACCCAGAAGCAGGGCCGAGAAGGTGACCTGCGGATCTTCGCGCGGCGACACGGGCCAGCCGATGTCCCTCTGAATTTCGGGCGGCAGACTGTTCAGGGCCCGGACGGACCTGTTCCTTTTGTGTGCGTTCCTGATGGCCATACCATGGCGGCCGAGGCTTTCGAACATCGACATCTTCATCTCCTTTGGAGTGCTGCGGCGGCTGAAAGTTATTTCCTGCCTGCCGTTCGATGCCGGTTAAATGCGCCGCACATGTATCTGGTGGATTTCACGAAAACAGTGCCTTGTTTCAGTTTGGGCTGATCCGGAAACATTTGCGTGCAAACGAGAATGAGGGCGAAATGCAGCTTTCGCCGGCGGGATGTTACCCCCGCCCGCGCCGCGCCGCGTGGCCTTCGCGCGAACGCCGCCGCGGGGCGGCATCGCCGGCAATGCCGTCCTCGCTGACCGTCTTGCGTGGTGGCAGCTTCACCGCCGCCGACAGTTTCGGGAACGGGTCGACCTTGTTCGGCAGCGCCATGGCGTAGACGAAATGCTCCTGGAATTTCGGCTCCAGCGCGGTCTCGATCTTCTCGATCCGGCTCACCGTTTCCTCGATCTCGCGGCGATAACCGCGGTTCAAGAGCGCCATGCGCGCACCGGCGCCGGCGGCATTGCCGACGGCCGAGACCTTGTCGAGGTCACAGTCCGGGATCAGTCCCAGCACCATGGCGTATTTCGGATCGATGAAGGAGCCGAAGGCGCCGGCGAAGTGGATGCGGTCGACATGATCGGTGTGCTGCTTTTCCATCAACAGCTTGGTGCCGGCATAAAGGGCCGCCTTGGCAAGCTGGATGGCGCGCACATCGGTCTGGGTGATGGTGATCCTGGGCTCGCCTTCCTTCAGCACATAGGAGAAGGTACGGCCACTGGCAGTGACGCGCGGCGACCGGGCGGAGAGGCTGCCGTCGACGACACCGTCCTCGGAGATGATGCCGGCCAGATACATCTCGGCGACCACCTCGATGATGCCGGAGCCGCAGATACCGGTGACGCCGGTTGCCTGCACGCTGTCGAGGAAGCCGGGGTCGTCGGACCAGAGTTCCGAGCCGATAACCCGGTATTTCGGCTCCAGCGTGTCGGGATCGATGCGGACGCGCTCCATGGCGCCGGGCGCGGCGCGCTGGCCGCCGGAGATTTCCGCGCCCTCGAAGGCGGGGCCGGTGGGCGAGGAGGCCGCCACGACCCGCTGGCGATTGCCGAGCACGATCTCGGCATTGGTCCCGACGTCGACGATCAGCATCATCTCGTCCTGGCGATGCGGCCCTTCCGACAATGTCACCGCAGCCGCATCGGCGCCGACATGGCCGGCAATGCAAGGCAGCATATAGAGCCTGGCGCCCTGGTTGAGCTTCAGGCCGATATCCGACGCCTTGATGTGCACAGCGCCCGAGACGGCCAGCGCGAAGGGCGCGCCGCCGAGTTCGGTCGGGTCGATGCCGAGGAACAGATGATGCATGATCGGATTGCCGACGAAGACGGAATCCAGGATGTCGTTGCGCTGGACGTTGCCTTCCGCGCAAACCTTATCGACGAGACCCGAGATCGCCTCGCGCACCGCGACGGTCATGCCCTCGCGGCCGTCCGGGTTCATCATCACATAGGAAACCCGGCTCATCAGATCCTCGCCGAAGCGGATCTGCGGGTTCGACGTGCCCGACGAGGCCGCGACGCGGCCCGACAGCAGCGACACCAGATGCATGGCGATGGTGGTCGAGCCGATATCGCAGGCAAGCCCGTAGGCCTCGTTCTTGAGACCTGGCCACAAGGAGATGACCCGCGCGGTCTCGCTCTCGGCGTCCTTGTGGATGGCGGCGGTCGCGGTCCAGTTGCCCTTGCGCAATATGCCCTGCACCTGCGGCAAAAGATGGAAATCGAAATCGAGGCTCTTGAGCCCCCAGTCCTTCATCAGCGCGATCTTTAGGCGATCGAGATCGCCTGATGGATTGTGCATGTCGGGCTCTTCGATCTCGACATAGCACATGTGGATTGCCGAATCGCGGGCGATAACCCTGGTGTCGGCGTCCTTGCGGATGGTCTGCGCGTTGATGACCGTGTCCTGCGGCACATCGACAACGAGGTCGCCAAGGATTTGCGCCGAGCAGGACAGGCGGCGCCGTTCTGGAAGGCCGCGCACGCGTTCGTAGCGCTCTTCCTTGGCGCCTTTGGGCGAGATGTGGTCGTTGGAGGAAACAATCTTGTGCTTGGCGAAGTTGCCTTCCTGCACCTCGACCTGGCAGCGCCCGCAAGTGGCGCGTCCACCGCACACGCTCTCGACATAGACGCCGAGCTGGCGCGCGGCATCGAGCACCGGTGTGCCGACCGGAAACCGCCCGCGCTTGCCCGACGGCATGAACAGCACGAGCGGATCCGTGATGTTGGCAGGAGAGTTCACGATTGCGCGCTTATCCTCGGGCCATACGGGCTTCACGGCCGCCGCGCCGGCGGCCGCCATTGCCATTGCCATTGCCTTCGCCCGGCGCATTGACTTGCGTGGGCGCCGCGATCGCCTGGCCGCCTTCGGCCGGCTTGTAGTCCTTGTATGTCCTGATCCAGTTGGTGCAGTTCTCGTCGGTGCCGTTCAGCACATTGGCGCCGCGCACCGCTTCCATCTCCTGCGGACGCACCGGGTTCATAATCGCAGAGGTCATGCCGGCGCCGATCACCATCGGGATGAAGGCAGCGTTGATGCCGTGGCGGTGCGGCAGGCCGAACGAGATGTTTGACAGGCCGCAGGTGGTGTTGACCTTGAGTTCTTCGCGCAGGCGGCGCAGGAGCGCAAAGACCTGGCGGCCGGCATCGCCAAGCGCGCCGATCGGCATGACCAGTGGGTCGACGACCACATCGTGCGCTGGAATGCCGAAATCGGCGCAACGCTCGACGATCTTCTTGGCGACGGCGAAGCGCACGTCCGGATCCATCGAAATGCCGGTCTCGTCGTTAGAGATGGCGACAACCGGAACGTTGTATTTCTTGACCAGCGGCAGGATCGCCTCGAGCTTTTCCTCCTCGCCGGTGACGGAGTTGACCAGCGGCCGGCCCTTGGCGACCTTGAGCGCCGCCTCGATCGCGGCGGTCACCGAACTGTCGATCGACAGCGGCAGGTCGACCAGTCCCTGCACGATCTCCAGCGTCTGCACCAGCAGGCCTGGTTCGGTCTCGTTCGGGTTGACCGAGGTGACGCCGGCATTGACGTCGAGCATGGTCGCGCCGCAGGCGGCCTGTTCCAGGGCGTCTCTGATGACGGTGTCGAAATTGCCCGCGATCATTTCGGCGGCGAGCTTCTTGCGCCCGGTCGGATTGATGCGTTCGCCGATCACGCAGAAGGGCTGGTCGAAGCCGATGATGATTTCTCGTGTCGCCGAGGCGACGATCGTCCGGGTCATGAAATCTCTCCGTCGTGATATAAAGACTTCTTTATATCGTTTCTGATTTCGATCAAGCGAATGGTGGCCGTCCGCGCCGTCAATGCGCGGTCTTGACCATATCCACCTGGGTTTCGGTGATCTCGTCGTGCAATATGTGGTCGAGCCGGTCGGCGACGAGCTGGTCGTCGCGGCGGATTTCGCGTTTCCAGGGCTGGCGGCCCTTCAGCACGCCCGATTCATCGACGATCTCGGCGACATATTCCTCCTGGCGATAGGCCATCACATGGACGCCGGAAACGCCGGGAATTTCCTTCACCTCGTTGATGATGTCGATGCAGAGCTGCTTGCCTTCCCTCTTCTGATCCTGGGCGCCTTCCAGCCGCTTGACGATCGAATCGGGGATATGGATGCCCGGCACGTTGGAGCGGATCCATTTGGCGGTCTTGGCCGAGGCCAGCGGCCCGACGCCGCACAGGATGAAGCATTTTTCCGTGAAACCGAGATCCCGGATCTGCTGCATGTAGGTGCGGAACATCGGCACGTCGAAACAGTATTGGCTTTGCACGAATTGGGCGCCGGCGGCGATCTTCTTGCCCAGCCGATAGGGGCGGAAATCGATCGGCGGCGCGAAAGGGTTGATTGCCGCGCCGAGGAAAAGCTGCGGCGGCGTCGTCAGCTTGCGGCCGGACAGGAATTTGCCGTTGTCGCGCATGATGCGGCAGGTTTCCAAGAGCGACATGCAGTCGAGATCGAACACCGGCTTGGCGCCGGGCTGGTCGCCGGCCTGCACCCCGTCGCCGGTCAGGCACAGCATGTTGGCGACGCCCATCGCCGCCCCGCCCAGCACGTCGCCCTGGATGGCGATGCGGTTCCTGTCGCGGCAGGCGATCTGCATGATCGGGGCATAGCCCATGCGGGTCAGCAGCGCACAGATCCCGACCGACGACATGTGGCAGTTGGCGCCCGACGCGTCGACGGCGTTGATGGCGTCGACCCAGCCGTCGAAGATTTTGGCGCGGTTGTAGACATCTTCCGGATCGGCGCTGTCGGGCGGGTTGAGCTCGGTGGTCACCGCGAACTCGCCGCGCCTCAGGACGCGCTCCAAGCGTCCTCGCGACGTGTGGCCGGGCAGGGGCTCAAGCGGCAGATGAATGCCGGCCGGGTTCTCGTCGCGCTGGCGGCCGATCATGTCGATACCCCGGTATTCGGAGCATTGCGGGCGGCTTCGCGCGCGGCGGCAGCCTGTGCTGTCACCCGCAGCCATGCCGAGGTTTCCCGCAGCGACTGGTCGACCGGCTTCTGTACGTCGAGGATCTTGTCGCCATGCTTCATGTTGCGTGAGCCTTCCCAGGCCTTGACCCAGACGCAGGGCATATCAGGCTCGACCTCGCAATTGCCGTTGGCGCGCACACCGCCGCAAGGACCGTTGCGCAATTGCTTGGGGCAATTCATCGGGCACGACATGCCGGTGGAAGAAAGAATGCACTGGCCGCACATGCGGCAGTCGAACATAAAACCCTTGACGCGTTTTTCTACGAATTTGATCGGCCCTTCGACGCGGCCGTAACCGATGCCCTTCCACAGCGGATGTAGGAGCAGAAACATGTCGGCGAACCTGGCGTAGAACCATTCGAGCAATCGCGAATGCCGCACGGACCACAGCCTGACCGCGAACGAGCGTTGCACGCGCCGCTGCGGCGACACATCAGCCGGCTTGTAATCGGATTTCGGCGCTGCCTTCTTGACCAGAGTGGCCTGGGTAACCGCCGGGGTCGTTTCAGACATCTTTTCCGCCCGCCTTGACCAGAGCGACCAGCCGCTCGCGGTCGTATTTCGCGTCGATGTCCTGAAAGGCTTTTTCAGCCTCGCCTTCAAGATCGTCGCTGACCGGCACGGGGTCGGCTTTGCGCCATTCGGCCAGGTAGTCGTCGGTGCCGCCGGCGCCGGTGCGCATCGCGCACATGTCGATCGCCTCGGTAAAGCGCAGCGGCAGTTCGCGCTTGGCGTTCTGCCGGCCTTTCTTGACGATGACCTGGGCGGGGATGTCGCGCCAGTAAACGACGATCAGATCGGCCATGAATTTCTTACTCCTCGTGTTCCGAGCATTGCCGGAAGCGCTGTTGGGCCGCTTGTTATGGGACGACGCGCGTGCATTCAAAAGCGACGCAATTGGCGGACGTAAAAGGAAAGGTGAGAGTTTTCGATATTTGGGCTGATAAGGATCAGCCGGCGCGGCGATCGAAGCTGCCGACGAGCTTCCTGTGGAAGCGGACATAGCCTCGCTCGGTCGTGCGCAGATGTTCCGCAACGATCTGATGGAAACGCGGCAGACGGTGAAAGGGAACGGCCGGATAGGAATGGTGCTCGGCGTGGTACGGCATGTTCCATGCCACGAAGCGCACCAGCCTTGTGGTAAAGGTAGTGCGGGTGTTTTCGAGCATGTTGGCGACATGCGGGCACAGTGCGTGCTCGGCCAGCAGATAAGCCCGCAAAAACGGCTGGCCGACGAGCACCGGCACAATCCAGATCCACAGCAGCAGCGCCGACTGCGCGGCCAGCGAGGCCACCAGCAGCAACGCATAGGCGATCAGGAATGAGCGTGCTTCCGAAGTCACCTTGTCGCGGCCCTTTTCCGGCACGAAGCCGTCGCGGTTGCGGCCTGCCGCGTTGACGACGATCACGCGCGCCATGCTGGTCCAGTAGGGGACGCCGGAGAGATAACGCAGGTACTGGACTATGGTCTCCGGTTTCGGCGCCATCAGTTCGGGATCATTGTCCGGATCGTGCGTGTGACGGTGGTGCGCGAAATGGAAATAGCGGAACCATGCCGGCGGCAGCAAGATCAGGAGACCGGTCACGGTGGCGATGGCGCGATTGAGCCACGGCGTCCTGAAGGCGGTCTCGTGGATGGTCTCGTGCAACGGCGTGAAGAAGAAGACGATCAGGATCCCCTGCGGCAGCATAAGAATGGGCCAGAACGGGATGCGGGCGACGATCAGCGCGCCCAGTACGACAACCAGTCCGCCATGGACAGCCAGCCGGACAATGCCGGGCCTATCCAGCTTGGCGGTGAGGTCGCGACGATCCTCGACCGACAGACCGGCGATGATGGTGCGGTGGTCGATTTCGCTCATGGGGGCCAAGCTTATCGCCGAGGCGCTGTCCGGTAAATTGGCGCTGGTTACCAGACGCCGGTTTTTACGCCGGTCCAGAGATAGGACCAGATCGTCGGATGATACCATTGTTTCGAAGGCAGGCCGGGATCTGAGGTGGCAAGCTTGCCGGCCAGCGCGTCCCTGACCGCC
Source organism: Mesorhizobium sp. (assembly GCF_004962925.1). Taxonomy (GTDB): domain Bacteria; phylum Pseudomonadota; class Alphaproteobacteria; order Rhizobiales; family Rhizobiaceae; genus Mesorhizobium. The sequence continues at coordinate 55,209 of NZ_SUEO01000008.1, forward strand.
TCGACGCAGATGTCGCGTGAGAACGCCGCCTGCCGCAACGCATAGCTTGAAATGGTGTCGCCCGGGCCAGGCTTGCCGCGCACCTGCCGCAGCACGCCGCCGGTGTCGACGCCGGCGTCGACCAAATGCACGGTGGTGCCGAAGTTCTCCGCATCGCCGGAGACCAACGCCCAGTAGCCGCCATTCATGCCGCGATACTTCGGAGCGATGCCGGCATGATAATTGAGGACCGGACAAGGCATCTTCGCCAGCGTCTGCCTCGACAGCAGGCGGCAGCCGGCAAGCAGCACGACGCCGGGTTGGATATCCGCGATCGCCTGCAGGCACTCCGGCGCATTGGCTGAGGGAACGTGGATGATCGCTTGTCCGGGCTTTGATTCCGTCTGCAGTTTCTGTTCGGCGATGATCCGTGTTGCGTGCCCGGCGAAAAACCGCTTGCCGAGCCGTGTCAGCACCATCGTGCCGAGCTGCCCGATGGCCTGTAACCAGCCTTGGCGGCGGGCACGCCCCAGCAGCAATTGCTTTTTGGATTCAGGGCTTTCGAGGATGACGTTGACGGGACCCAGCCGGTCAGTGATGCGTTGACGATCGCCCAGATATGCGGTCCGCCTTCGGTGACGACGACGATCGGCGGCAGGTTTGATTTCTGGGATTGCATGGTTTGCGACGTGCCGCCCGTAAAGACATGGTCTTAGAGCGCTGGATGCTAGACCGCCCGGGTTAACCCTTGGTGATCGGCTTGGGTGTCAGAGCGCAGGCTCAGCGCCTGAGCTCAAGGATGTCGAGCTTGGATTCGCGATAGGGCGCCGGGAACTCGATGCGCCATTCGTTGGCGCTGTTGCGAAAGGCGTAGCCGACCTGATCGCTTTGCGGGCCGCTGCCATAGGGTTTCGCGGGATCGTTGTTGACGGAGAAGGAGCCGAGATAGATCGAGCGCTTTTCGCCGTCGTCGAAGAAACGGCCCTTGGTGCGCTGGGAGCCGGTGATTTTTTCCAGCATCCAGCCCGAACCATCGTCGCTCACCTTGCACTTGAACCAGCCGTAGATGACGAGCGGGCTCAGTCCACCAGCCTTGATGGTGCGGCATTGCCAGTTGCCGGTCAGGTCCTTGTCGGAAAACGAGACCAGCGGCTTTGCCAGCAAGGCGTCGAGCTGATTGACCTCGGCGGCATCGCCGGCCTTGGCTTCATCAAGGGCTGCCTTGCGTGTCTCGTCATATTTGTCGAGCCGCACCTGGTCGGCAGACGTGATCAGCTTCTGCACCTCGCCATCGGCGAGTGCGGGCAGGGCGAAACAGACAACGCCTGCTGCGGCAATCAAGAGGCGAGCGATCATCGGTGGGTTTCCTAGTCGATAGCTGGAACAGCCTGTTTTTCTCGTTTGGCATACAACTTACCCGTTCGCAGCGGCCTGTCATCCGTGCTTAACAGCGGTCAGGTTAAAAATCTTGGTTTCGCCGATGCGGATATTGCTTACGGGATCGTCAGGCTGGCTGGGCAGCGCACTCGCGCCGCGCCTGCAGGCCCTTGGCCATGACGTCGTGGGCCTCGATCCCGTCCCGTCGGCGCAAACGCAGGTGATCGGCTCGGTCGCCGACCGTGACCTGGTCATGCGGACGGTCAGCGAAAACCACATCGAGGCGATCATCCACAGCGGCGCGCTGCACAAGCCTGACATCGAACACCAACGCAATGAGGATTTCATCGAGACGAATGTGTGCGGCACGCTCAACCTGCTCGACGCGGCGGTGGTATCACGCGTTCAGCGCTTCGTCTTCACGTCGACGACCTCGCTGTTGATCTCGAAAGCCATACGCGCCGGCTTGACCGGCGGTGCGCGCAAGGCCGCCTGGCTGACGGAAGACATGTCGCCCGAGCCGCGCAACATCTACGGCGTCACGAAGCTTTCGGCCGAACATCTTTGCCGTCTGTACCACATCGAGCACCGCCTGCCTGTGGTCGTGCTGCGCACGGCGCGCTTCTTTCCCGAAGCCGACGATATGGCTCATGCGATCGAGCAGTCGGATGCCAACACCAAGGCCAATGAGCTGTTGTTTCGCCGGCTGACCGTGGAAGATGCCGCCGAGGCTCATGTCGCGGCGCTCGAGAAGGCGCCACAGCTGGGCTTCGACATCTTCATCGTCTCGGCGCCAACGCCGTTCCGGCCCGACGATTGCGAGGCATTGATCGCCGACGCACCGTCCGTCGTCGCGCGTTATTTTCCGGAATTTCCGGCGCTCTATGCGCGGAAAGGCTGGACCATGTTTTCCTCGATCGACCGCGTCTACGACGCCTCGCGGGCAAAGGACAGGCTGGGCTTCTTCTGCAAGACGAGCTTTGCCGATGTGCTTGCCGCGCTCGCAGCGGAAGAGGGGGCCGCCTGATCGAACGGTCAGGCAGGTGCCGCGGCGCTGGCCAGTTCCGTCGTCAGGTCGCCATAGCCGGTCGAGCGGCGCTCATAGGCGAGACCGAGCATTTTCGCGGCCTTCTCGGCGACCTTGTCGAGTTCCGGATCGTCGGTCTGGGCGATATAGATCAGCTTCTCGTAATTGCCGAAATAGTCTTTAATCAGCTCCGGATGCCTGTCGAGGCCGAGCGGCTTCATGAAGAAGGCATCAAACTGGCGGCACAGGAAGTCGGTCATGTAGAACGACATCATGTCGTCGTCGGCGACCTTCGCATAGGCGTCCATGCCCTGGTAGAAGGCAAAGCAATGCGGCCCGGCCATGCGCTCGACGCCATGCTTCTCGCAGACGCGGTCGAGCAGGCCGCCGGTGCCGCAGTCGGCGTAGCCGACGAAGATGTTTCTGTAGCCGTCCGCCTTGGCCTTCTCGATTGCCTTGTCCATGGCCGGTGCGATGCGGTCCGGGTAGAAATGGAACTCCGCCGGCAGGCAGGTCAGGTCGAGATGATCGAGCCCCAGCTGCTCCTTGACGGCCAGAACTTCGCGCGCAATCATCCCGCAGGCGATGACGAGCAGCCTGTCGCCTTGATCGGGTTGTAGTTTTTGCACGGCGCTCATAGAACCGGTTTTCGTTGCTATTTGTTTCGAATCTATCGAACGAGGGAGACACCGTCCATGAAACTATTGCGCCTTACACCCATTGCCATTTTCGCTTGCGCCCTGGCACTTTCGGCCTGCGCCAACACCGTCCGTGGCGTTGGCAAGGATGTCAAATCGACAGCCAACGCGGTTGAGGACACGGTCGAGAACCCCTGATCCGCAATCTCGCCAAAGCGCATCGCTCTCAAGATAGTTCAAGCGATGCGCGTTAAGTCCTTGTAACATCTGGGAACAACAAAGCCGCGCTGCAAGGCGCGGCTCGATTTATTGTGCATGCCGAATTCACCGAGATCGGGCCGAAGCGCGGACGTCTTGTCCGCCTTGTTTCGTCAGGCGGGCACGAAAAGTTGACTTTTCGAGCAGGGGATATGCCGTTACCCTTTTCTAGTACCCTCAACAACGAAGCTAGGAGCCATAGGATGAAGACCGCTCTCTTAGTTGTCGCCGCTCTGGGCCTTTCGGTGTCCGGCGCCGCAGCGGAATGTGTTGGCCACACCAAAACGACGGCTTCCGTAGATCAGCAAACCAAAGCTGCAAGCGTAGATCAGCAAACCAAAGTCGCAAGCATCGCAAATACGACAACTGCCGACACGCCGGTCCTGAAAAAGGAAGAGGCAAAAGAGTCAGAATAGGCGTTTCAACCCGCCCGAACGCTAGGCTTGCGGCGCTACGCACCGCATCGGCCTGTATCACAGCATAAGTACGGGCTTCCGTACTTATGCTCCTGTACTCCTCGTCAGCTCAGGCCGAAGCGCGGACGTTGTGCTTGCGCTTCATGAAGTCCTTGGCGGTCTCGACCGCCACGGCGGCGTCGCGGCAATAGGCGTCGGCGCCGACGGCCTTACCGAATTCCTCGTTGAGCGGCGCGCCGCCGACCAACACGACATAGTCGTCGCGGATGCCCTTTTCCTTCATCGTGTCGATGACGACCTTCATGTAGGGCATGGTCGTCGTCAGCAGCGCCGACATGCCGATGATGTCGGGCTGGTGCTGCTCGATGGCGTCGAGATATTTTTCCACCGCATTGTTGATGCCGAGGTCGATGACGTCGAAGCCGGCGCCCTCCATCATCATGCCGACAAGGTTCTTGCCGATGTCGTGGATGTCGCCCTTGACGGTGCCGATCACCATCTTGCCCTGCTTAGGAGCGCCGGTGGCGGCGAGCAGCGGACGCAGGATGAACATGCCCGCCTTCATCGCGTTGGCGGACAACAGCACTTCCGGCACGAACAGGATGCCGTCGCGAAAGTCCTCGCCGACGATGCGCATGCCTTCGACCAGTGCCTCGGTCAGGACCTTGTAAGGCGCCCAGCCGCGCTCGAGAAGGATGTTGGTGCCTTCCTCGATCTCTTCCTTCAGTCCGTCATAAAGGTCGTCGTGCATCTGCTGCACGAGTTCGTCGTCGGAAAGTTCGGAAAGGATGATCTCGTCATCGGCCATTTTTAATCCAGCTCCTTGCCGCACGGATACAGTTGCGGGGCCTCAAATATCACGTCAATACCTAACCCGCTACGGGCCTACGTCCATAGCTGATTTGCGACTTCCCGCAAAAGGAAAGCGACCGCAAATCTATTGGAATTCTTGTCGATTTTGCGACAGGCGTTGGCGCTGGCGGGCCGTTTCGAATAGGGTGCATGGCTACGATCCGGCCAGAAGGCGCAATATGCGGCCGTAATAATTATGCCAGAACAAAAGTCAGGGAAGAACGATCATGAGTGAGAACGCGCCGGTCGACCAGGAAGCGTCAAACGCGCGGCGCGGACGCGCCGCCAGCGGTGGTGCCGCTGCCCGGCGGGCAGCGCGCTCGGGTGGCGGCCCCGGCACCCAGCTCACCTACATCAAGCGCAAGATCAACGTCTATGAGGTGCTGGACGAGGAAGGGCTGGCGCTGATCGAGAAGAACACCGACACGGTGCTGGAGGAGATCGGCATCATCTTTCGCGACGACGCCGAGGCCTTGCAGCTGTGGAAAGAGGCCGGCGCCGACGTCAAGGGCGAACGCGTGCATTTCCCGAAGGGCCTCTGCCGCTCACTTTTGAAAACCGCGCCGTCTACCTATACCCAGCATGCCCGCAATGCCGGACGTTCGGTGCAGATCGGCGGCAATGCCACCGTCTTCGCGCCGGTTTATGGTCCGCCCTTCGTGCGCGATCTCGATGGCGTCAGGCGTTATGCGACGATCGAGGATTTCCGGAACTTCGTGAAGCTCGCCTATATGGCGCCGTCGATCCACCATTCGGGCGGCACGGTATGCGAGCCGGTCGACGTGCCGGTCAACAAGCGCCATCTCGACATGATCTACAGCCACATCAAATATTCGGACAAGCCGTTCATGGGTTCGGTCACAGCACCCGAGCGCGCCGAGGACACGGTGGCGATGGCCAAGATCGTGTTCGGCGACGATTTCGTCGAGAACAACACGGTGCTGACCAGCCTGATCAACGCCAACTCGCCGATGGTGTTCGACGAAACCATGCTGGGAGCGCTGAAGGTTTATTCGCGCCACAACCAGGCCTGCATCGTCACCCCGTTTATTCTCGCCGGCGCGATGAGCCCGGTGACGGTCGCCGGCACGCTGACGCAGGTTCTGGCCGAAGTGCTGGCTGGCGCGTCATTCACGCAGCTGATCCGGCCGGGCGCACCGGTGCTGTTCGGCACCTTCGCCTCGTCGATCTCGATGCAGTCGGGCGCGCCGACCTTCGGCACGCCGGAGCCGTCGCTGGTCTCTTATGGCGCGGCGCAGCTCGCGCGTCGGCTTGGCCTGCCGTTCCGCACCGGCGGCTCGCTCTGCGCCTCGAAAATCCCGGACGCGCAGGCGGCCTATGAGAGCGCCAACACGCTGAACTCGACGATCCTCGCCGGCACCAATTTCGTGCTGCATTCGGCCGGCTGGCTCGAGGGCGGGCTCGCCTCCTGCTACGAAAAGTTCATGATGGACATCGACCAGCTCGGCATGACGCAGAAGTTCTCCGAAGGCGTCGACCTGTCGGAAAACGGCCAGGCAATGGACGCCATCCGCCAGGTGGGTCCAGGCAGCCACTATCTCGGCTGTGACCACACCCAGGCCAATTTCCAGACCGCCTTCTACCGTTCCAACATCGCCGACAACAATTCCTACGAGCAGTGGCTGGCCGAGGGCGAAAAAACCGCGCCGCAGCGCGCCAACGAACTCGCACGCCGCTGGCTGGAAAGCTACGAGGCGCCGCATCTCGATCAGGGTATCGACGACGGGCTGAAGGACTTCATCGGCAGGAAGAAGGCGTCGATGGCCGACGCCTTCACCTGAAAGGAGCCCGAGTCAGGCGGGGCTAAAGTCGCCAACATCATCCACAAGGAAGTCTGGCGGAGCGCCTTCTCCGATCCGGAAAAGAAGGGATGACTGCTGCGCGCAGCAGGATCGAAGATATAGCGGCTGCGCTTTCCGCCCACGGCCTCATCCTGCGCAGCGGCTTCAATTTTGCAGACCGTGAGCAAGCACCTTCCGGTCTTTCCGGTGCTGCCGCCAGATCCGTGCTGATGGTGGGGCAGGCGGGCGCCGCGCCATGGCCGCATTTCCTGCGCTGGCGGGAGAAACAGCCACAGTCCATTGCGAATCCGCTCGATACGTGGTCTCGCGAAGTGATCGGCGCAGTGGCGAACGACTTCGGCGCGCGCGCCATATCACCGTCCGACAGGCCGTATCTGCCGTTCCAGCAATGGGCGATGCGAGCGGAGGGCTTGCGGCCGTCGCCGCTCGGCATCCTCATGCATCCGCAATACGGGCTCTGGCACGCCTATCGCGGCGCGCTGCTGTTCGAGGATGAGATTGCGCTTCACGAACCTCGCGAAGTGATTCACCTTTGCGATGCATGTGTCGACAAACCTTGCCTGAAATCCTGTCCGGTCGGTGCTTATTCTGCGGATGGTTTTGCACATGAAGCTTGTCTGGCGCATGTGCGTGGGCAGAACGGCGCGCCTTGCCGCACCGGCGGTTGTCTCGACCGCAACGCTTGTCCCTATTGCACGGCCTATCGCTATTCCCCAGAGGTTCAGGCCTTTCACATGGCGGCGTTCGCGCGTCTGTAGCATCGCCGAATGCCGCACGGAATCTTGAATAGGGGTCGCCGCATTACGACTTGCCCCGACGGCCTGCGTGGATATGTATCGCACACGACAAGTCAAAGGAGTGGGCGATGGCGAAGCGGGACATTCAGATCAAAACCAGCGACGGCTTGGCAAAAGCCGGTCTGTTCCGCTCGGCAGCCCCGGCCAAGGCCGCTATCATCCTCTATATGGACGCTTTTGGCCCGCGGCCAGCGCTCGACCAAATGGCGGAACGGCTTGCAGGCGACAATTACGCGGTATTGGTCCCGGACCTTTTCTACCGCAACGCGCCCTACGGTCCATTCGAGGCCAGGACTGCGTTCAGTGACGAGAAGCGCAAGGCCGTCATCACGGGTCTCCTCAGCGGCACGACACAGGACATGACCATCCGCGACAGCGGCGCTTTCCTCAATGCGCTCGATGCCGAGGGCGTGACCGGACCGGTCGGCACCGTCGGCTATTGCATGGGCGGAGCGCGGGCGCTGAATGCTGCCGCGGCCTATCCCGGCCGCATCGTTGCCGCCGCCAGTTTCCATGGCGGCAATCTGGCGTGCGATACTGCCGACAGCCCGCATCGGAAGGCTGCGTCGATCAAGGCGCGGGTCTATGTCGGCACTGCGGGCGTGGACAGAAATTTCCCGCCGGAACAGGCAGCGCGGCTGGCCGAAGCGCTGCGCGCGGCTGAGGTCGATCATGTCATCGAGAACTATGCCGACATGGCGCATGGCTGGTGCGTGCCGGATCACAGCGTCTTCGATGCGACCGGCGCCGAGCGTCATTGGAAGCGGCTGGCGACGTTGTTCGCGGAGACGTTGGGGTAGGCCGCAGATCGTCACGATCGGCCGCCTTCCAAAAATTTCCTTCCATCATCCCAAGGAATCGCCATTAGCCTTCGTCCAACAGGCAAATGATGGCGCTGATGCTGGATGAAAGCGAAGCCTCCGACGCCGAGTTGATCGGGCGGGCGAAGGGCGGAGACAGGGGGGCTTTCGGCAAATTGCTCGAAAGGCACTATGATTTCGTCTATCGCGCCGCCTATCGCTGGTGCGGGAAAAAGGCCGACGCCGAGGATATCGCCCAGGAAGTTTGCGTCCGGCTTGGCCGGGCGATCCGCGATTATCATGGCAGCGGCGCCTTCACCACCTGGCTCTACACCATGACGCTGAATGCGGCACGCGACGTGATGCGCAAGACCGCCCGCGAGACGGTCAAGATCGACGCCTACGGCGCTTACGCACTGATCTCGGGAGAAGCCGAGCCTGAAGATCCGGCCGAGGCGCTCTGGGCGGCAGTGCGGATGCTGCCGGGCAAGCAGCGCGACGCAGTGCTGCTCGTCTATGGTGAAGGGCTGAGCCACGCTGCCGTTGCCGAGGCGATGGCGATCTCGGAGGCGACGGTTTCCTGGCACATCCATGAAGCGAAGAAACGGTTGAAGACGCTCATGCGTTCAGCCGGGGAAGTGTGATCATGGTCGACGACAACGAACTCAAGAGACTGCGCGATATCGCAGCACCGGCACCGGGTACCGACGCAAAGGCGCGTGCCTTCGAGGCCGCCATGCGCGCATACGACCTGGACGAAAAAACTTCACCTGCCGCCCAAGGATCGGCGAACGGGCTTCGTCTCACAGAGCGAGCACAAAAGCTCTGGAGTGAAATCATGCAAAAGAAGCTCTTCGCCACCCCGGCCATTGCCGGGCTCGTCGCCCTGCCGATCGCCGGATATGCCACCATCTATATGCTACAGGAGCAGCCGTTCCATTCAGGTGGGGACGAGAAGATCACCGAAACGCTGGCCGACAAACCGCTGGCTAAAGCGCCGGCATCGGTGAGGCCGCTCACCGTGGCCGAGGCCGACAAGCGGAAGAAAGCCGATGCCGACACCGAAAGCCGCGTCGCAGCCGAGGCGCTTGCGCCGGCATCGCCGCCGAAGCCCGAGTCGAATGCGCTGGGTGGCCTGGTGCAGCAGGATATGCTGGCTCGCAATGCGCCCGAGCCCTCGCCTCGCGAGGCGCTGGCTGGCGGTTCAAGTACCGTGGCTCCCGCAGCCGATGGCGCCGCGCAGATTGGCCGTGTGCCCGGTACCGTCGCCCAATCCAAGTTGATGGCTCAGCCTTCGACCGCACCAGCTGACCAGATGCCGCTGCCGGAGCAAAACCGCGACCGCGTCGAGGATTTTAAGACCAATCCGGTGCGTGCCGCGCTCGAAGACCCGGTCTCGACCTTTTCGATCGATGTCGATACGGCCTCCTATTCCTTCGTGCGGCGTTCGCTCAGGGAAGGTGTTGTGCCACAGGCCGACACGGTCCGCGTCGAGGAGATGATCAACTACTTCCCCTACGACTGGAAAGGCCCAGACTCGGCCTCGACGCCGTTCAACTCGACCGTCAGCGTTATGCCCACCCCATGGAATGGGCACACCAAGCTGATGCATGTCGCCATCAAGGGTTTCGACGCCAAGCCGGCCGAGCAGCCCAAGGCCAATCTGGTGTTCCTGATTGACGTGTCGGGCTCCATGGACGAGCAGGACAAGCTGCCGCTCCTGCAATCGGCCTTCCGGCTTCTGGTCAACAAGCTCAAGCCTGACGACACCGTCTCGATCGTCACCTATGCGGGTGACGCCGGCACTGTCCTCGAGCCCACCAGGGTTTCGGAGAAGGACAAGATACTCAACGCCATCGACACTTTGGCGCCCGGCGGCAGCACGGCCGGCGAGGCGGGCATTAGACAAGCCTACCGGCTGGCGCAAAAATCCTTCGTCAAGGACGGGATCAACCGGGTGATGCTGGCCACGGACGGCGATTTCAATGTCGGCCAGACCGACGACGACGATCTGAAGCGGTTGATCGAAAAGGAGCGCAAGACCGGGGTGTTCCTGTCGGTGTTCGGCTTCGGTCGCGGCAATCTGAACGACCAGATGATGCAGACCATCGCCCAGAATGGCAACGGCACCGCCGCCTACATCGACACGTTGGCCGAGGCCGAGAAGGTGCTGGTCGAGGATGCGTCCTCGACATTGTTCACAATCGCCAAGGACGTGAAGATCCAGGTCGAGTTCAACCCGCAAAAGGTCTCGGAATACCGGCTGATCGGCTATGAGACCCGTGCCTTGAACCGCGAGGACTTCAACAACGACCGCGTCGATGCCGGCGAGATCGGCTCCGGCCATTCGGTCACCGCGATCTATGAGATCACGCCGAAGGACAGCGGCGGCGAGAAGATCGATCCGCTGCGCTACGGCCAGGCTTCGGTGAACAATGGCGGCGTCGCCAATGCCGGCGAATATGCCTTCGTAAAAATCCGCTACAAGTTGCCGAACGAGGATGCCTCGAAGCTGATCACCACGCCGGTGACATCAGCCAACGAAGTGGCTAATTTTGACCAGGCCAGCACCGACCAGCGTTTCTCCATTGCCGTCGCGGCCTTCGGCCAGAAGCTGCGCGACGAGGATGCCACCGGGAAGTTCGGCTACGACAAGATCATGGAGATTGCCACTGCTGCCCGGGGAGCCGACCCGTTTGGGTACCGGTTACCGCCGAGCGCCGAGGCAAGGCGCACCAGCGAGAGGAACTCGGACCGGTACCCAAACGGGTCGGCTCCCCGGGCAGCAG
>NZ_SUEO01000090.1 GCF_004962925.1 Mesorhizobium sp.
AGATGGTAGACCCGGTTGACCGTGGTCTCGCCCTCGGCCGCCAGGCCGGCGATGACCAGCGACACCGAAGCGCGGAGGTCGGTCGCCATGACCGGGGCGCCCTTCAGCTTCGCAACGCCGTCGACGATTGCCGTCTGCCCGGAAAGCGTGATGTGGGCGCCGAGCCGGGCAAGCTCCTGCACATGCATGAAGCGGTTCTCGAAGATTGTCTCGGTGATGCGCGACTTGCCCTTGGCCATGGTCATCAGGCCCATGAACTGCGCCTGCAAATCGGTCGGGAATGCCGGGAACGGCGCCGTCGCCACGTCGACCGGCGCAATGCCGGCGCCGTTGCGCCTGACGCGGATGCCGGAGTTGGTCTGCGTGATCTCGGCGCCGGTCTGGGAAATCACGTCGAGCGCGGTCTGCAACAGGTCGGCGCGTGCGCCTTCGAGCACGACATCGCCGCCGGTCATGGCGACCGCCATCGCATAGGTGCCGGTCTCGATACGGTCGGGTATCACCCTGACGCGAGCGCCCGACAGCGCTTCGACGCCGTCGATGGTGATGGTCGCGGTGCCGGCGCCGGAAATCCTCGCGCCCATGGCGTTGAGGCAATCGGCGAGGTTGACGATCTCAGGCTCGCGGGCGGCGTTTCCGAGCACCGTCTCGCCCTTGGCCAGCGACGCCGCCATCATTAGCACATGGGTGGCGCCGACCGACACTTTCGGGAAGACGTAGCGATTGCCGACAAGGCGGCCGTTCCTGGTCTTGGCGATGACATAGCCGGTGTCGACGTCGATATCGGCGCCCAGCACCTGGAGGCCTTCCAGGAAAAGATCGACCGGGCGCGTGCCGATGGCGCAGCCGCCGGGCAGGGAAACCTTGGCCTCGCCCATGCGGGCAAGCAGCGGGCCGATCACCCAGAAGGACGCGCGCATCTTCGACACCAGCTCGTAGGGGGCAGTGGTGTCGACGATGTTGCGGGCGGAGAAAGTGATGGTGCGCGAATAGCCCTCTTGCTGCTTTTCGCGGCGGCCATTGACCGAATAGTCGACGCCATGGTTGCCAAGGATGCGGATAAGCTGCTCGACATCGGCCAGGTGCGGCACGTTTTCCAGGGTCAGTGTGTCGTCGGTGAGCAGCGAGGCGATCATCAACGGCAGCGCGGCATTTTTCGCGCCCGAGATCGGAATGCTTCCGGCAAGCTTGTTGCCGCCGACAATTCTGATGCGATCCATGGAAGAAACGTCCCCTCGGCCAAAACGCCGGTTTTCAATCGGTTGAGTCTGTTGTGGCCGGTCTAGACCATTGGCCGGCTTGGTTCAAGAAACAGGATTCCCCACCCTGGACCCAGCCTGTTGATATAGGTCAATCCTTTTGTTTTTCCCTTAACGGACCAAGCCCGTCAGGCCGCTTGTCGGCGCCGCCAGCGCGCCGCTTGTCGGCATCGCCAGCGTGCCGCTTGTCGGCGTCGCCAGCGCGCCGTGAGCGCGACTGCGCCTTGCGCTTCTGCAGATTGGCGCGCAATTGCTCGGCAAGCCGGCTCTTGCGGTCGGCCTTTTTCGGTTGGCTGTCCTTCGTCGATGGACCGCCCTTGTCAGGTGGAATTGTCGTGTCGTTCATGGTCCCGTCCCGGCTGGCGATGCGCCAGCCGCTATTCAGGGATAGCCAACATTGTGGCGGTGCCATGTCCGGAAAAACCGTCGGAGCGGGCTTTCACAGATGACTTGCGCTTGGCCTTGCGCTTGCCGGTTCTATATGGCAGAAGCCCCGCCATCAGCGGCTGCGGTAGCTCAGTGGTAGAGCACTCCCTTGGTAAGGGAGAGGTCGAGAGTTCAATCCTCTCTCGCAGCACCAGTTTTCCCGAAGACTTTTAATAGTGCGCTTCGCCTGGTCATTTCTTCTTTCCGGCACCAGCAGGCGAACGAAGGCGCAACAAGGCACCATTTACGAGACGTGCGGAAATTCAAGCCGTCGACGAGGAGTGACGGTGTGTCTCCCGTCGGCTAAAAGACACGATGCCTGTTGTGGTCTTAATCGGATTGTTTGCGCTCTTGGCGATCGGCAAATTGCTCGAGCCGCTGATCGGTGAGGTGGGTTTCTTTTTGTTGATCGGTATCGGGCTGCCCTGCATCATGGCCGCCTACTATTATGCTTTGGACCTTCGGACCGAGACAAGTTTCGCAGAAAGTGATGGGCAGCCTGCCGGGCGCAAGCTGATGCTGGGTCAATCCTAAGCCGGATCCTGCTACAATCCCCTATGGCCGCTCGAATAGTGGTTATCCTGGCGCTTCTTGCCGCCTTCGCCTACGGATTCGCAAAACTCGTGGAACGTTATGGCGACGCTGGCGACAAGCCCTCTCCGTGTGAAAAATGGCCACACCCGGATTGTCCAGTCCCAAGCGCGCCTCCTCAGGAAGAAACTAAGCCTTGAGCGGGCCGCAGCCTTAAACGTCAGCGTTGATATGCCGTGACAGCGGGTTCGCGGTAACAACCCCGCAAAACATTAGAGCGTGCTAATTTCCATTGGTGCCGGCGTCCTTCGCCACCTTGACCTCCACCGTCATGCCGAGAAAACTCGACGCGCTGCCGGAGTAGCTCCCGGAAAGAGGAATGGCTTGCTGCGGATGCCTGGCGACGGCCACCCTGATCAGATCCCGGTTGCCGACAATGCCATTGGTGGGATCGAACTCGACCCAACCCGCGCCAGGCAAATAGACCTGGCACCAGGCATGCGTCGAACCGCCGCCGAGGACAGAAGCACTGTCGCGGTTCGGCACATAGACATAGCCAGTCACAAAACGGGCGGCAAAACCCAACGAACGAACCGCTTCCATCATGAACAGCGCAAAGTCCCGGCATGTGCCTCGACGCAGGTGCAACGTCATGAGCGGCGGTTGCGTCCCTGGTTCAGTTCGACGGGAATACACAAAGCTCTCGTGGATGGCGTAGCAAAGCGTCATCAACAATTTGCCCGTCTCGGTGTGCCCTCGGGCACTCACGAACTGTCGTGCCCATTTGCCGATCTCGTCGCCGTCATCGAGATGATGGCGCTCCATGGTCTGAGTGAGGTCGGTTGCTTCGTCGGGATCATAGGAGAAGGGATAGCTGAGTGCCGCTTCATCGATACGGAAATCAGGCGCATGCTGCGGCGTGTGATCGAGCCGGATGTCTGTCATGAAACGCAGTTCGTCGCCGGGGCCCTCGAAGTCGATTACCGCAACGCAGTTTCCGAAAACGTCATGGATCCAGCGAATCTCTTTGGGCTTGGGGTCCACAAGCAGCGCGTGATCCAGAAGTCGCTGATCGAAACTATCGCGCGGCCTGAACATCAGCCGGTGCTCGCCAAACGTCACCGGTTGCGTGTAGCGATAGACGGTCGTGTGCTTGACTGAAAAAATCGGCATCGGCTTGCGTCGGCCACCTGCGATATCAGCGTAATCATATATCTTTTTCGCTGGTGCAGCGGACAAAATGAGTGTTCCGCCTCGACACGGACCGCAGCAGGCACCGGTAGGCCTAAGCCTTTTGCAATCTCCAATTGGTAGACTCTCTCAATGCCCCGGAACTTAATCTTTGCGCCAAGGAGGGGCCAAGGCGAGGAACGTCGCAAACGGGAGGAAATAATGAACGAAGACTACGATCTGGCCATAGGTCACGACAAGCCCTACGAAATAGCTGCTTTCGCTGAAAGGCATGGCCTTACGATAGGGGCTGCCGAGCTGATCCTTTTCGCCTACAGCCCGTCCCGAGCGGCGTGCGATACTGCCGCAACGGCTTTCCTCACGGCAGTCGCCGCACAAGCCAACAGACAATCGGCGCGCTAGTTCTCGTTCCGAAATCCTGAAGCGACAGTGGCGTAGATCACCTCGCCACCATCGCATACACGTCGCCCGCCGCTCATTTCGGAGCGGCAGGCTTTGGAAAGGCTGCGCCGATCTATGGCGCAGCCTTGATTCTGAACGCTCAGGTGAGGCTTCTGGACCAGTCGTCTATCTGGCGCTCTGCCTCTTCCTTGGCGATTCCATACCGCTCCTGAATACGCCCAGCGAGTTGGTCACGATTGCCCTCGATGCGGTCAAGGTCATCGTCCGTGAGGTCGCCCCATTGCTCCTTGGCCTTGCCTTTGAACTGCATCCATTTTCCCTTGATTTGATCCCAGTTCATGGGTTCCTCCTTGGTTATCCAGGGGAAATGCAAATGGACACCACACGTTCCCGAACAGCGGATCGCCCATGACGGTTATTATTGTTGGCGACGCAGCAAAAAGCCGCCGGCCGGGGCCGGCGGGGCGAATTGGAGCAGGGGATCGAATGGAACCATCCGCGTCTTGAAACGCGACAGAAAGGTTCCCCAGCGGGATCAGCTGGCGCGCGCCAAGGCGATCGATATGACGTTATCTGCATCCGCCCCCGGTAGGTCGAACAGCATCGGGAGTTGGCGGGTCATGGCCATTTCAACGATCAGCTCTTCAATGGAAGCTGTCGGCAGGTCGGTCTCGACACTATTCGAGATCATCGAGGCAAGCTTGTGGACCGGCACTGGCGCCGACTTCGCACGGTCGTCGAGCAACCTGCTGATTTCGATTACAACGTCTGCGTCAATGCTCTTTGGCAATTCGCGCATGGCTTTTCCTCCCTGCCCATATCATGCGCGTGCCAGAGGGCTGAGTCTCGAAAAATCGAAGTATGGAACCGAAGGCGTGCGTCGGCCGATTGCTTTGCTGCGTCAGGGCTGCGGCGAAAAAGCGAAGTGCACTGGTGTCGCATGCGGCAACGAAATCGCCCCTTTTGCGTTGGCCAATCATGCATCGTCAGCAAACGTGACCAAAGGAGAGTAAGCATGACAGCCGACGCGGCGAAGCTCTATCCCCGCCACCGGGATCGGATATCCGGCAGCGAGGACTACATAGTAGCGAATTTTGCCCGGCAAAACGGCATCACCCCAGCGCAAGTCCATCAGTTGATCAAAAGATATGGAAGCGGCCGCGCCAAACTGGTGGCTGCGGCGAAGGAACTTCGCACGTCGCTTCGACCGGATGTCCCCAAACCCATGCTAGGCTCGGGCCGCCGCGCCGGACGTCTCAGCGCCGGGGTCGATGCCAGAAATGGCTTAGAAACGCGGTGAGGAGACTGCTGAAAACGATCCAGCGGAGAACTTCGTTTTCAGACTTTTCAATCCTGGCCGCCGTCGCCAGCTTCTGTTCGCGATCACTTGCTTTGATGGTCGCCTCCAGATCGGATCGGCTGCCGTGTCGAACCGAGTAGGCTCGTGTAAATTCGGCGCCCAGCAGAAAGATCTCGGACGAATAAAAGACCCACAACAGCACGACGAGCAATGCGCCGGCTGCGCCGTATGACGATGCGGTTGCGTTTGCTCCGATATACCAGCCGATCAGCGACTTGCCGATCGTGAAGAGAAACGCCGTCACCACGGCGCCGATGCCAACGTCGCGCCATCGCAGCGCGCGGTCGGGCAGGACCTTGTAGATTGCCGCGAACAAAAGCGCGATCAGGGCAAACGAGACGATCCCGTTGATTGTACTCAGGATAATGGTGCCGAAGGGTAGATATGCGTTGATGATTTCGCCGAGTGCAGAAATTGCGGCGCTCGCGACCAGGGACACCAGGAGCAGGAAGCCAAGCGCGGCGACGAGCCCGAGGCTTGCGGCGCGGGCCCGCACAAGCCCGGAAATCGATGTTTTAACCGGTTTGACTTTCCAGATTTCGTTCAGCGCAAGCTGCATTTCGCCAAACACGCCGGATGCGGTGACGAACAGCGTGACGAGCCCCAGGATGGCAGCAAGAGTGCCCGCCGTCCGATGGGAGGCGTTTTCGATTGTCGCCTGCAAAAGCTCCGCGCTCTGCGGCCCCATCAGACCCGCGAGCTGGGCCGAAAGGGCAAGTTGCGCCGCATCGTTTCCGAAGGCCAGGCCAGCGATAGCGACAACGATGAGCAAGATCGGCGCGAGCGAGGTTGTGGCATAAAACGCCATCGCTGCCCCGTGACTCAGGGCATTGTCATTGACAAAGCCGACAATGCTCTCCGCAAAGAGTGCCCAGCCCTCTTTCGCCACGTTCCACATGTTTTGTTCACCTGCTTCTCAGCAAGCAATTAGAGGCAGCACGGCAGCGGACCAGAGCAGCAAATGGGGAAAGTCCCGGTCCGTTTGGATCCGGAGTCTAGGTGATGGATCTTGAGTTGTTTGACGAGGTGCCACCGCTACGACGAGGAGTTAGCAGGCGACCGAGATTGCAGATCTGGGAGCGGGCGTGGCGCTCCTTTTGCGGCAATACGGGCCAGGTTTGACGTGATGAATGTTTCCCGCAGCGTTGCAGTTCAGCAACAGACTTCGGGGAGATAGCCGGCTACTGTGGGGGATATTCTGGAGCTGAGGAGGGGTGCCATGTTTTCCATTAGACGGACTGCTTTCACCGCCACGATACTGCTTGCCTGGGGCGGATGCGCTCTCGCGGCAGACGTCGTGTATGAGGAGCCCGTGGTCGCTTCAGCCTATGACTGGAGCGGTGTCTATCTTGGCCTGCAAGCCGGATATGGCTGGGCTGATGCGGATGTGACGATTTTTACCAATCCACCACTTGTTGGAACGGCCGATCTGGATGGAGCATTTGCTGGAGCGCTTGCCGGCTATAATTTCCAGTCCGGGAATTTCGTGTTCGGTGTCGAGGGTGACATAAACAAGAGCTGGATCGAGCTCGACGAGGATGACGGGGACGCCGAGATCGACTGGTTCGGGTCCGTGCGCGGACGCGTGGGCTACGCTTGGGATCGCACCTTGCTTTTTGGCACGGCCGGTATCGCTTTTGCTCATGGCGAAGTGTCTACGGTTGTGGAAGATGACGATATGAGCTTCACCGGCTGGACCGCGGGGCTCGGCGCGGAACACGCTTTCACCGACAACTGGCTTGGACGGGCCGAGTATCGCTATTACGATTTCGGCACGGAAGACATCACGCGCGGGGAAGTCGACCTGACGATGCACACCGTCTCTGTAGGCCTCGCATACAAATTCTAGTCTAAACGACGCCAGCAGACGAACCGACTGCTGAGGAGCGGTCCCTGGCGATGTCGCTCAAAAGCTCACCCTCGGGGCTTGACCCGAGGGTGTAGCGCTTTTGGGACGACATGCAGACGGCATGATTCCTCGCAGCGCGAGCATGAATTCATTTGTCATGCCAGCTTCGCCTGAAATCCGTTCGGGCGCGCCGCCCGATAACGATGGTCTCCTCATCTCTAACAATATCTAGGCTGAACACTATCCGTTCGTGGCGTGAGAGCCGGCCACAAGAAATTGTCGTCCGCGGCCGGTTTTGTTGGCAAACCGAGGCCGTTCCCTGCTATTCCCCCTTCAAATCAAAAGCAGTGGACTTGCGCATGACCAATGTCGCCCTAACCGGGCTTGCCCGCGATCTCGCCAAGCGCGCCGCGGAAGGCCGTCCGGTGCGCATCGGCGTCATCGGCTCCGGCGAGATGGGCACCGACCTAGTTACGCAAGGCATGCTGATGCCGGGCATTTCGGTGTGCGCCGTCTCGACCCGGCGTCCGCACACGGCACGTGACGCCGTCCGCATCGCCTATGGCGACGAGGCGATGGCACGGGAGGCCGATACGCCGTCGAAGGTCAGCGAGGCGATCGAGAGCGGCAAGATCGCCATCACCTCGAACGAGATGCTGGTGACCAATCCGCTGATCGATGTGGTGATCGACGCCACCGGCAAGCCGGGCGTCGCTGCCGATTTCGACCTGATGGCGATGGAGCACGGCAAGCATCTGGTGATGATGAACGTCGAGGCTGACATTACCATCGGCTGCTATTTGAAGCAGCAGGCCGACCGGCTCGGCGTCGTCTATTCGGTCGGCGCCGGCGACGAGCCGTCGAGTTGCATGGAGCTGATCGAATTCGCTTCGGCGCTCGGCTATACCATCGTCTCGGCCGGCAAAGGCAAGAACAACCCGCTCAACCATGACGCCGTGCCCGAGGATTATCGCGCGGAAGCGCTGCGCCGCAACATGAACCCGCGCATGCTGGTCGAGTTCGTCGACGGATCCAAAACCATGGTCGAGATGTGCGCCATCGCCAACGCCACCGGACTGGTGCCCGATATTGCCGGCATGCACGGCCCCAAGGCCGACCGCGATGAATTGGCCAAGGTGCTCATCCCGCGCGCGGATGGCGGCATCCTGTCGAAGAAGGGCGTCGTTGACTACACCATCGGCAAGGGCGTGGCGCCCGGCGTCTTCGTCATCGTCGAGGCGACGCATCCGCGCATCATCGAGCGCATGGACGATCTGCATATCGGCCACGGCCCGTATTACAGCTTCTTCCGGCCGTATCATCTGACCTCGCTGGAGGTGCCGCTGACCGCCGCGCGCATCGCGCTTTATGGCAAGCCGGACATGGTGCCGCTGCCGAGGCCGGTTGCCGAGGTCTGCGCCGTGGCCAAGCGCGATCTGGCTGCAGGAGAGACGTTCGATGCGATCGGCGAGACCTGCTACCGTTCGTGGACTATGACTGTTGAAGAGGCTCGCGCCAACCGCGCCATGCCGGTCGGCCTGCTCGAAGGCGGCAAGGTGTTGAAACCGGTCAGGAAGGGCGAGCTGCTGACATCAGGCAATGCCGCACCCGACCCGACGACCAGGCTGTTTGCCCTGCGCCGGCTGCAGGATGAGATGCTGTACGGATTAGGATAATGATCGAGACGCGCGAATCCGAATTGAAGCGGGAAAGTGGACGCATTCCTCTGGCCGAACGACTCGCGGCCATTGCCCACGATCTCAAAGCCAGAGGGGGCAAGGACGGCCGGCCTGTGAACAAGGATGAGATCGACGAGTTGTGGGGACATCCCTGATGGTTGTCGACACTTCCCTTGGTTGTCGCGATTCTTTCAGGAGAAAGAGATGCCGGCGAACGGAGCGACCAGGGAGCGATTTTTCGCGAACTGATCTGACTAGCAGGAAGCCTGCTACTACTTCCCCAACTCGATCGATCTTAGCCGTGCCGCTTCCACCGCTTCGGTGAGCAGATTGGTCAGCCGGTCCTCACCCATCAGCACGGCCAACGCGGCGGCCGTGGTGCCGTTGGGGCTGGTCACCTGCTGGCGCAGCACGCCCGGATCTTCGCCGCTTTCGGCGGCGAGCGAGGCGGCGCCATAGACCGTCTGAATCGCCAGCAGCCTGGCGGTCTTGGCCGGCAATCCGGCCTTCTCGGCCGCCACGGTCAGCGCTTCGATGAAATGGAAGATATAGGCGGGGCCGGACCCGGATACCGCCGTCACCGCATCCATCAGGCCTTCATCGTCGATATCGGTCACTTCTCCGCTCGCCGAAAGCAGATCGGCGACGAAACGTTTGCTGTCGTCGGACACCAGCCTATTGGAAAACACCACCATCATGCCCTTGCCGATCGCCGCCGGCGTATTGGGCATGCAGCGCACGATCGGCGCGCGGTCGCCTAGAATGGCCTCGAAAGTGGCGACCGGCGTTCCGGCGGCGATGCTGACGAAGGTGGTGCGGCCATCATTGAAGCGCTTGTAGGCGGCGGTCACGTCGCGGATCACCTGCGGCTTCACCGCGATGACGACGAGGGCCGGCACCGCGTCCGCCGGAATGCCGCCGGCATCCGCGGCGGCACCGCAGCCCAGCGCTTCGGCGCGCTTGCGCAGATCGGCATTGGGCTCGACCACGAAAACCGCCGCCGGCGGAAGCTTCCTCGACTTCAGCCACCCCGAGAGCATGGCGTAACCCATATTGCCGCAACCGCCCAGAACAAGCCTGATCGTCATCGAAAACCTCCGCTAGAAGGTTCTCCCATAGACGCTCGCGACTGGGCGGGAAAGCCCTCTTGGGACGGATGGGGTCAGGACGGACCCCGAACCGCGATCGGCCGCAGCGACACCTGCCTGAGGCCGAACATGCCGAACACGAAGAACAGCCAGACCGGATCGGCGCGATGGAAGAAGAAGCTTTCGAGGAACGCATTCAGCGCTGCGAACAGCACCACCATCATGAAGAAGTCGCCGAGATAGATATTTTCCTTGCGCAAGGGGATGCGCATGTAGTCGCGCAGCGGTGCGATCAGGAACGTGTAGACCGCCACGCAGAGCGCCGGGATGCCCATCAGCACCGCGATGTCGAGATAGCCGTTATGGCCATGCACGATGGTTCTGATATCCCAAGCCCGGTCGAAGGGCTGGTCCTGGTTCAAGAGCAGCGGCGTGCCCCAGAAGCTCTCGTAGCCGTAGCCGGTCCAAGGCCGCTTCGCCAGCATCTCGCCGGCGAACTCCCAAAGCGTCGTCCGTCCGGTGTAGGTCAGGTCGGGGAAATAGAGTGCCGCCAGATGCTTCACCGGCGGCAGGAAGACGATACCCAGCGTGCCGATCGCCGTGGCGATGATGGCCAGCGCAAACAGGATCGGCGTCCCAAGCCGCATGCCGATCAGGCTCGGCAGCACGACGATCAGGATCGAAAACGGCACCAGTCCCGCGGTCGTCTTGGAACCGGTGTGCAACATGAAGATCATCGCCGTGCAAAAGATCAACGCGCCCCATAGCCGCTGTCCGCGCCGATAGAGGTACAGCCCGGCGAAGCCGAAACAGGCCATGACAGGCCCGGCGATATTCTTGTGGGTGAATACGCCGCGCCACAGGCCGGCATGTTCCGGCTCCAGCGAAGCGGTGGTGTGCAGCGCCTCGTGCGGAAAAACGACGAGCCCGATGTAGGAGAGGCCCATGACGACGACTGACGTAAAGATGATGACTTTCGAGAAAGCCTCGGCGTCGCGGGGCAACGCCAGGATTGTCGCCATCGTCAAAATGCCGATCAGCGTGAAGGAAGCGGCGCGCATTGCCGACGGCGGGTCGGTCGCCATCACCACCGACAGCACGAGGAAAGCCAGCATCAGCAGCCAGGACGGGCTGAGCAGCGAGCGCACCACGCGCGGGTCGGCGAAAGCCATCAGCGAGAAGATCGAGATGGCGCCGAGCGAGCCGAAGCCGAGCTGATTGACGATGTCGCCGCCGTCGCCGGTCATTTCGGCGCCGGCCGGCTGGAAGGGGCGGAACGACACCAGGATGACGGTGAACAGCAGCGCCGCAATCGCGGTCGCGACGCCGTCGCGCGTGAACACCGCGCTGAGCGGTGCGCGCTCAGTTCTTCTCAGGCTGCCGGTATTGCTCATTGGCATATCCGAATTCGGCAAGCACGCGGCCGAGGGCGACGTGAATGGGGTACAAGGCCACCGCCGCCGATCCCGTCCGCGCAAGCCTGGTCGCGCCGCGAAACGGCGAGGCGGCAAGCAGCGCCAGGCTCTTTAGAAAGACCTTGGTGCCGGCAAACGGGGTGCCGGCCCGTTTCTTCTTCTCGACCAGTGTCGAGATGACGCCGTTGCGCAGGCTGCGGGCGCGGATCCAGTCGGCTTCGACGCGCCGGGCCGGGACGCTTTCCCGCACTTGCGCCTCGGCGCACCAGCCAAGCACAAAGCCTTTTTGTGCTGCCCGGCTCAGGAAATCGGAATCGCCACCGCCTATGAAGTTGAATTTCAGGTCGAGGAAGGGCGGCCCCATGGCGGTGAGGACGTAACGCCCAACCAGCAGATTGCCGGAGGAATAGAGCGCGGGCACACGCCCGGTCTCCCGGTAGGGTGGCGCAAAGACCGGATGCTCGGCCCATCCGGCATGGGCGGCGTCGGCAAACACAGGCCTTTGCGGGCCGCCGACGATATCGGCACGGAGCGTCTCGGCCGCCATGCACATGCGCTCGAGCCATTGCGGATCGGCGATCTCGTCATCGTCGATGACCAGCAAGTGCCTGAAATTTGGAAAATGCAGGATCGCCGTCTGCCAGCCGGCATTGTAGGCGCTGCAATTGCCGCGCTCATGCGCGACGATCACCATGCCCGGAATGCTGCCGCGCTCGAACAGCGGCAGCGCCGCCTTGGCGCCGGCGCGCGCCTCGGCCTCGTTCTCAATGACGATGATTGCGAAGCGTCTATCGGTTTGCTGGGCCTTGAGCGATGCCAGCGTCGCCAGCAGCTGCTCGGGCCGTTTGAAGGTCGGCAGCGTCACGACCGCCTCGACGGCCGTCGTGACAAGTCCCGGAGAGCGGCCCGCGATCGATACCGAATCGTCCGATGGCAATGGGATCATCCGTGTTCAGCCCGGGATGGTGAGTCTGGTTCTCGATAGCATCGCGACGATAACGTTTCGTTAATCACCTTTCGCGGACAAGCCCGCAAATCCGCGAACCCCAGGCCACCAAATACCTTCACTTAATCAACGCTTCACCGCGCTTTGCTAGCTGTATCCGCTCAGGATAGGTGAGATGCATCTGCTGTTTGCCACATCGATCGTGCCCGACGGCGCTCTTGCCTCGGGCTATGAGATCGCCAATGCCGCGATCATCGCTGCGTTGCGGCGTGCCGGCGCGCGCGTCACCGTGATCGGCTTCACTTGGCCTGGCAAGCCCGCAAGCGATCCGCAAAACACCATCGTGCTCGGTGCCGTCGATGTGCGCACCGAAGGCGCATCATCGCTGCAAAAGCTCGCCTGGGTTGCTAAGGCAATGCTCTCCGGCCTCACTTTCGCATCGGTCAAGCTACGCGTGGTCACCGACAGCGAGGTCCAAGCCGCCGTCGACCGCGCCGGCCCCTTCGACGGTTATGT
Source organism: Mesorhizobium sp. (assembly GCF_004962925.1). GTDB lineage: Bacteria > Pseudomonadota > Alphaproteobacteria > Rhizobiales > Rhizobiaceae > Mesorhizobium. The sequence goes on from NZ_SUEO01000090.1 coordinate 12,663, forward strand.
CTTGAATTCCGTGCAGTTCGCCGGCGCCTTCGAAAGCCTCTTCGGCGACCGGCCATCGATTTTCGTCGCCCACAATGTCGAGTACCGTTCGGCGCAGGAGAACGCCGCTGCTGCGGGCGGCCTTCTCCAGCGCCTGTTGTTTCGCCGTGAGGCCAAGCTGCTCAAGGCTATGGAAGAACGGCTCTGCCGCCGGGCACGCTTCGTCTTCACGCTGGCCGAGGAAGATCGCTCAGCGCTCGGCGTCGCCTCCGACGACCGTTCGGCGGTGCTGCCGCTGGTGACCTGCGCAGAGACGCCCGTGCAAAAAAATCCGCGCTGCATCGATTGCGACGCGGCGCTGATCGGCACCTGGACCTGGCAGCCGAACCGCATCGGCCTCGATTGGTTCCTGGACAAGGTGGTGCCGCATCTCAGGCCCGATTTCCGGGTCAGGATCGCCGGCAGCGTGCCGTCGGGCGTCATTTCCGCGCATCCCGGCGTCGAATTCGTCGGCCGTGTACCGGACGCGCAGGCTTTCGTGCAGGGCGCCGCCGTCATCCCGCTGATCAGCACCTCCGGCAGCGGCGTGCAACTCAAGACCATCGAGACTTTCGAACTCGGCTTGCCTTCCGTCGCCACCAGCCATTCGCTGCGCGGCATCGATCATCGCCCGGTCAATTGCATCGTGACCGACGATCCGGTCGCCTTCGCCGGCGCCCTGGAAGCCGCGGCAACCGACGTCAGGGACGTCGACGGAAGCGCTTTCCACCGCCGGCAGATGAAAGCACTCGATGCCGCAATCAGGCTCGGCCTGAAAAAGCTCGAGCCCGTCATGCGGAAGGTGTTCGCGTGAATATGCACACCGCCCGCGCCGCATTCGGCGTCGACAGTTTGAAATCGATCCTCGGCATCTCCGTCCTCGCCATCCGCTGGGACGATGCGGTCGCCCTGCTGACCCGGTTGATTGCGGAGCGACGCTTCACCAAGGTCAGCTTTCTCAACGCCCACAATGCCAATGTCGCCTATACGGAGCCGGTCTTTGCCGAGGCGCTCGACGATTTTCTCATCCTGCCTGACGGTGTCGGCGTCGATCTGGCGGCGAAACTGCTCTACGGAACGTGGTTTCCGGACAATCTCAACGGCACCGATTTTATCCCTGCTTTCCTGCAGGCGTCCGCCAGGCCGCTGACCGTGGGGCTGCTCGGCGCGACGCAGGCCAACGCCGAGGCGGCGTCGAAGAAGCTGGCGGCGCTTGCGTTGCAGCACAGATTCGTCGTCATCCACGACGGCTATTTCTCTCCCGCTGAAGAGCCGGCAATCGTCGATCGCATTGCCAGATTGCGGCCGGACGTGCTGCTTGTCGCCATGGGCGTGCCGCGCCAGGAATTGTGGATCGCGCGCCACATCGATGCGCGCCACTGCACGCTGCCGATCGCCGTCGGCGCGCTGCTCGATTTCCTGAGCGGCGCGGTGCCGCGGGCGCCGCTGTGGATGCGCCGGCTCCGGCTCGAATGGCTGTTTCGGTTGTGGATCGAACCGGGCCGCCTCTGGCGCCGCTATGTCGTCGGTAATCCTGTGTTTCTGTGGCGCGTTATTGGCCAGAAATTCTTGCGCAGGCCCGCCCCTGCCAGATCAGGCCGCGGAGCAGGCTCCGGAGCGGGCCATTGAACAGCCGGTTCGTACCGAGTCTTGCCGCCGAACCCGATGTCCTTCGCCAGACACCGACGGCGGCGGTCGTGACGGCAAGCTATGCGCCGGATTTGGAGCGTTGCCGCCTGCTGTGCGAAACCCTCGACCGCTACGTTTCCGGCGTGGCGCACCACTATATTCTGGTCGAGCATCGCGACGTGGCGTTGTTTCGCCAGCTGGAGAACGGCCGCCGCACCGTCGTCGACGAGCGGGACCTGTTGCCGCGCTGGCTGCATGCCTTCGACGATCCGCTGAGCCTGTTCCGCCGGCGCATCTGGCTCAGCCTGAAAACCATGCCGCTGCGCGGCTGGCATGTGCAGCAGCTTCGCCGCATCGCGATTTCAGCGCACGCCGGGGAAGACGTGCTGATCTTCTGCGATTCCGACGTGGCGTTCCTAAAACCTTTCGACTGCAGTGCCTTCTGGCGCGATGGCAAGGTGCGGCTGTTCCGCCGCGACGGCGTGCTGTCCGGTGAAGGCCATGAAGAGCATCGCATCTGGTCGCGCAATGCGGGCTCGGCGCTCGGCATCGAGCCATCAGAGGTTTCGACCCACGATTATATTTCGACGCTGATTGCATGGCGCCGCGAAACCGTGACGGCGATGTGCGCCCGGATAGAGAAGATCCATGGCCGCAATTGGGTCGAAACCGTCGGTGCGGTGCGCAAATTCTCCGAATGCATGATCTACGGCCGCTATGTCGACGACGTGCTCGACGGTGCCGGCCATTTCCACGGCTCGGAGGAGTTCTGCCGCGTCCACTGGACGGGCGAAGCGCTGTCCGATGACGAGTTCCGCCGCTTCGTCGCCGCCATGGCGCCGGAACAGGTGGCCATCGGCATGCAGTCCTTCATCGGCACGGATATCGGCCGCATCCGCCGTCTGATCGGGCTCGATTAGTCCTTGGGTCAAAACCCGGTCCCTTTGAAATTTGGAGACGCTTCATGCCAAAACGAATGCCCCCGCCGGGTATTGGGCCGCATAACGGCCGCGAACTGGAAATGATGCTTCGGGGCGAGAAGCCAATGGCTTTGTTCGCCGCAGAACCGGGTATGGACGCCGAAGATATTGGTGACGCGCGGTTCAAGCCCTATGTCGCTGAAGGCTATATTCTCAAGTTCTCCCACTTTGATCCTGCAACCTCAATAGAAGAGCGTCGCTATTGCCTGCCAACAGAGGAATGGCGCTGCAAACTCAGCCTGCTGATCTCTCGAATGTGCCGCAGCGGAGAAGCCTTTGACGTCTTCACATCGAATGATTTGGCGAGGCTAGAAGGCGCTCTTCTGGGCTACCCAAAAGAGGATATTGAAGTGTTCATCGCACATGCTGTGTCGCGAACATCTTCCAGAACAGATTGAATGACCGCTTCTGCCCTTACCCGACATCAGACATTTTCGAGTGAGCGACCAATCTCGGGCGACAAACTCTATGATGCCGTGAATTCGGGCTGTCTGGCGAACCGCCTGTTACTGGCGGAAGCGCAGGTTCCGTCGCGTGAGCTCGTTGACCGAGGTGCAGCCCATCAGCTTCATGCCCCGCTCAATCTCGATGTGCATCAATTCCAGCGCGCGTTCGACGCCGGCCTGCCCGGCGGCCGCCAGTGGGAAGAGGTAGTAGCGGCCCAATCCGACGGCCTTTGCGCCCAGCGAGAGCGCCTTGAGCACGTGGGTGCCGCGCTGCACGCCACCATCCATCATCACATCAATTCTGTCTCCCACCGCATCGACGATCTCGGCAAGCTGGTCGAACGCGGTACGCGAGCCGTCGAGCTGGCGACCGCCGTGATTGGAGAGGACAATTCCGGTGCAGCCAATCTCGACCGCACGCCTGGCGTCCTCGACCGACATGATGCCTTTCAGGCAGAACTGTCCGCCCCAGTGCTGCACCATCTCAGCCACGTCGTCCCACGACATGGAGGGGTCCAACATCTCCGTGAAGTAGCGGCTGATCGACATCGCGCCGCCGCCCATGTCGACATGGCCGTCGAGCTGCGGCAGCCGGAACCGCTCATGCGTATAGTAGTCGATCGCCCAAGATGGTTTGATCGCGAATTGGGCGATGCCAGCGAGATTGAGCTTGAAGGGGATAGCGAACCCCGTTCGCTTGTCACGCTCGCGGTTGCCGCCCGTGATGCTGTCCACCGTCAGCATCATCACCTCTACCCCCGCCTGCTTGGCCCGGGCCATCATCTCGCGGTTCAATCCGCGGTCCTTGTGGAAGTAGAATTGGTAGACTTGCGGCCCGTTGCTGATTTGGCGCGCCTCTTCGAGGCTGACGGTGCCGAGCGAGGAGACGCCGAACATCGTGCCATATTTCGCCGCCGCTGCTGCCACCGCACGTTCGCCCTGATGGTGGAACAGGCGCTGAAGCGCTGTTGGCGAGCAGTAGACCGGCATCGCCAACTTCTGGCCCATGACGGTCACCGACATGTCCACGTCGGTCACGCCGCGCAGGACATTCGGCACCAGATCGCAGTCATCGAAGGCAGCCCTGTTGCGCCGATAGGTGACTTCGTCATCGGCCGCACCGTCAATGTAATTGAAGATCGGTCGGGGAAGGCGCTGTTTGGCCATGCTGCGGAAGTCATGGAAGTTGTGGCAATTCCTCAGACGCATCTCATCACTCTGTTGGCTCGGGCCCAACTCTGTTAGCCCGGGCTCACCTGCCCGATAGCACACTGCTGCGCAATGCCTAACTGAGGCGGGCTGAACGAGGGACGGCCGCAACGGGCCGGCGTCGACGGCCATTGACGGCAGCCAGCTGATCGACCCTACACCGGCTTGGCCGGTCTGCGCATCGCCGAATAGGTGAGCAGTGTCGAGGCGAGATAGAGCAGCAGGAAGACGACGTTGAGCGACAGCACCAGTCCCGGCGTGTCCACGATGGTGGTCAGCACATAGGTCAGCAGGACCGCCTTCAGCCCTGCAAGCAGGGCCAGGTTGATCGCCCGCACCAGCGTCTGGCCGCGCGCGAACAGAAGCTCGGCCTGATATTCGACTAGGTTGCGCAGGCCTGGCACGCAGATCGCCAGCGCCACCAAAGGGGCGACCTCCGCCACATTCTTGCCCAGCGCGTTGGGGAAGAAATGCAGCACGATGCCGAGTGCCGCCAGCGCCAGCGTCGAGACCAGGAACACGCCGCCTTCGATGCCGCTCTTGACCGATAGGCGCGACAGAAGTTCCGGCGCCCGCATCATGCGCTGCACCAGCATCATCGAGAAGGTGCGGATCGGGATTGCGGTCAGGTCGACCAGCCGCATGATGATGGCATAGATGCCGGCGAGGTGCGGTCCGCCGATCGCCAGCACCAGCAGCTTGTCGAATTCCATCTGCAGGTAGAACAGCACCTCCGCGCCGGCCACGTAGACGGAATCGGCGAGCCGCCGCAGATAGAGCTGCAGCCGCAGCCGCAGCCTCTGGCGCGGATAGAAAAATCCGAAGGCGATGAGCAGCGAGGCGGCGTTGGCGCCGATATAATACCAGGACCAGACCGCTATGGTCGGCTGCGCCGCGAACATGAACAGCACGGCGCCGAGCGCCCGCAAGGCCGTCGCTAGGATCGTCAGCAGGGCGGCGCGGCCGAATTTGCCGAGACCGTTATTGACGATCAGCGCCACCTCGACCGGCCGCCATAACAGTGCCTCGGCAAACACGATCGCAGCAAACACCGATAGCGGCACGGTGCTGGCAAAGAAGGCCAGGTACACGCCGTAGGAGGCGGCAGCCAGCAACGGCAGCGATATCGCGCCGAGCAGCAGGAAGCCGGCGGTGAACGTGCCGATCAGATTGGGGCGGATGGTGGCGGTTCGATAAAGCGCCGAGATGAAGCCGAAGCCCAGGATACGTGACAGCGTCACGCCGGCCGCCGAAGCGGTGGCGAACATGCCGAACTCGGCGATGGACAGCGTGTTGGCCAGCGCGATGAAATAAGCGAGCGAAAACACCAGCCGCCCGCCCGCGCCGCTGATCGCCGAGAGATAGTCGCGAATCAAGCCCCGTCGCTCGGCCACGAAAGCGCCGATCCGGGCGAAGGGCCGCCTTTGCGGGATGTCGCCAGCCTGAGTCATGTATCGGAGACAGCATAGGTTGGAAAGTTTAACGCGCCGTTCTGAACGCTTTTGCTGCGCTCAAGAAGGACACAACCGAAGAGGGAAACCTCGCCGTCAAGGAAGAGAAATTAACCTTTTGTTTCCTATGCTTGTTTAGCGTGGCTTAACGAATGGCTGACCGCGCGTCCAAGCCGCCAGGGGCAAGCTCCACGACAATGGTCGACAGGCAAAACCGTGAAGATTGGAAGCGCGAGCGGTCCTTGCTGGCGCTCGGCCAGGCGATACGCGGCGAAGACGACGCTGAACCATCACTGGTTTCGATCGGGGATCGCGCGGACCCGTCATGGCGCGAGGATGCCGCCACGCGCCATCGTCTCGCGCGCTCAGGTCGCGAGGCGCGAGCGCATCCGGAACTCTCGGCAGCCCCGGAGCCCTCGGCACCCCAGGAACGCCCGGTAAGTCAGGAATTCTCGACAAACGATGAAACAAGCCAGCCTCGAGCCGACTATGCATCCGCTTCGACCGTGCGGATGCCGCTTGAGGCGGATGAGGCCGTTGAAGCGGACTATGCGGAAGCCAATCCGCGGGAGGAGCCGGTTGCTGCCGGTTTTTCCGGGGACCGCCGTTTCGATGCCGATCCCCGACATGCCGCGTTCGATCCTCGATATGCCGCGTTCGAGCCTCGATACACCGGTGACGAGCCTCGATATGCCGCGTTCGATCCTCGACACGCCGCATTCGAGTCCCGATATGCCGGTGACGAGCAGCGGTCTTCCCGCGACGACGGACAAGAATGGAGGCCGTTGATCGATCCGATGCAGGTCGTCCGCGGCATTGCCCGGTCGAAGCTGCTGATCGTCGCCATGACCATACTGGGCGCCACGCTTGGCGTCGCGATCGCGCTGTCGACGCCGAAGAAATACGAAGCCACCGCAGAGCTGATCGTCGACCCGCGCGACCTGAAGCTCACCGACCGCGATCTCACCCAATCGGCGCTTGCATCCGACGCCACGCTGGCCATCGTCGAAAACCAGGTTCGCGTGCTCACCTCCGGCACTGTTCTCAACAAGGTCGTGGACAAGCTCAATCTCGTCAATGATCCGGAGTTCAACGGACAAGATTCCGGCGGCCTGGGCGTCATGACGCTCATCCGGTCGATCCCGTCGCGCAATGACGAGCCGGGTGCCGATGCGGACCGCCGCCGTGCGCTGGCCGTCGGCAATCTGGCCGAGAGCCTTTCGGTCGAGCGCGGCGGCAAGACCTTCGTCATCTCCGTCCGCGCCACCACGCAAAATGGCGAGAAGTCGGCTCTCATCGCCAACACGATGACGGACGTTTTCCTGCAGACCTTCGGTCAGATCCAGTCCGACACCGCTGGCCGCGCGACCAACGAACTGACCGGCAGGCTCGACGAGCTGCGCAAGGGCGTGGAAGTGGCCGAGCGCAAGGTCGAGGATTTCAGGGCCACGCATGACCTCGTCGACGCGCAAGGTCATCTGATCAGCGACGACGAGATGCTCAAGCTCAACCAGCAGCTTGCCATCGCCCGCGCGCGCACGCTGGAACTCAACGCCCGCGCGGCGTCGGCGCGCTCGATCGACGTGAATTCGGTTCTGAGCGGCACCTTGCCGGAGGAGATCAACTCCAACACCATGGGCGAATTGCGCTCGCAATATGCCACGCTCAAGCAGGAGGCCGACCGCGCCGCGATCCGGTTCGGGCCGCGCCATCCCGAGCTCCAGGCGCTCAATGCCCAGCTTGCCGGCTCGCGCGAGCGTATCGCCGGGGAACTGCGCCGCATCGCCTCCTCGCTGCAGGTCGACCTGAAGCGCGCCGTGCAGCTCGAACAGGATCTGGCCTCCCGACTGGCACAGTTGAAGGTCCGCAGCGGCGACGTCAACAGCGACCTCGTCACCCTGCGCGAACTGGAGCGCGAGGCCACCGCCAAGCGCTCCGTCTATGAACAATATCTCCTGCGCGCCAAGGAAACCGGCGAGCAGAAGGACATCAACACCGCCAACATCAACGTGATCTCCAAGGCCTTCGCCCCGCTCGAGCCGAACGGACCGTCGCGCGCAGTGACGGTGCTTGCCGGCCTGCTGGCGGGCCTCGCTTCTGGTGTCGGTCTGGGCGCCATGCGCGGTGCCTATGCGAGCCTGCGCGAAACCGCCAATTCGCGGCCGAGTCGCAGGACGGACGAGCGCCGGACACCCATTGAAGACAAGGCATACCAGGCGTCGCCGCCGCCCGCTCCGCCAGTCGAGGCCACCAGGCGTTCAGGTCCGATCAGTGCGCTGCTGTCGGCGGTGAGCAACATCGTGCCGCGCAAGGCGAGCAGGGAAGACCCTGCCAACACGCGTTCCGGCTCACCGGCCAGTGGCTCACCGGCGTACCCCTATGCGCAGCCGCCGATAGGCTATCCCTATCCGCTGGCCATGACGCCCCATGCCGGGCAAGCGCCATATCCGCAGCAGCAGTCGATCTATCCCCGAGCCTCGTCGGACAAGGCAAATCAGGCTTCGGAAGCGGCTGAACAGCAAGCCTCTATCGAGGAAATCCGAGCCAGCCTGCGCGAATTCCGCGAAGCGGTTCGCGAACTCACCGAAAGCCGAACGGGCCGCCGCTATTTCTGAGCGCCGAATAAAAGCCATCGGTTTCGAGTTAACGGCATAAGACGGCGCTTTGACGGGATTGCCCGGCAGGATTTTCGTGAGAATGCCGCTCGAAGAAGAATGATGTTGAGGGTGCTTCATGGCCGAGTTGATTGACGGAAAGCGCGTCGCCGAAGACGTGGTGCGGCGGGTCAAGGCCTTGACCGTCGAGCTGATGGAAAAGGGCGCGCAGAAGCCCGGTCTCGCCGTAGTCATCGTCGGCGAAGATCCGGCGAGCCAGGTCTACGTCGCTTCCAAATCCCGCACCGCCAAGGAATGCGGCTTTCATTCGGTCCAGCACACGCTGCCGGCCGAGATCTCCGAACAGGAGCTGCTTGATATCATCGGCGAACTCAACGCCGATCCGGCCATCAACGGCATCCTGGTGCAGCTTCCGCTGCCTGGCCATGTCGATGCGGGCAAGGTCATCCAGGCAATAGCGCCGCAAAAGGATGTCGACGGCTTCCACTTCATCAATGTCGGCAAGCTCGGCACCGGCGAACTGGAGACGGCCTTCGTGCCTTGTACGCCGGCCGGTTCGATGCTGTTGATCGAGCGCGTGCGCGGCAAGGATCTTTCCGGCCTCAATGCGGTGGTCGTCGGTCGCTCCAACATCGTCGGCAAACCGATGGCCAATCTTCTGCTCGCCGCCAACTGCACCGTCACCATCGCGCATAGCCGCACCAAGGACCTGGCTGCACTGGCGCGCACCGCCGACATTCTCGTTGCCGCTGTCGGAAGACCTGAAATGGTCAGGAGCGATTGGGTCAAATCCGGTGCCACCGTCATCGACGTCGGCATCAACCGCATCGCGGCGCCCGAAAAGGGTGAAGGCAAGACCCGCCTGGTCGGTGACGTTGCCTATGCGGAAGCGGTGAAGACGGCCGGCGCCATCACGCCTGTGCCTGGCGGTGTCGGGCCGATGACCATTGCCATGCTGATGGCCAACACGCTAGCTTCCGCCTATCTCGCGGCCGGGTTGAAACGGCCCTCCTTCTGACCCTGGAAAGCGCAGCTTTGCCGAACCTCACTGTTCCCTCAGAGCGGCCGGTCACGAACGATCCCGTTCAAGGCGGCCGGCAGTTCGGGTTCCTGCTGGTCGACAAGTTTTCCATGTTCTCGCTGGCTGCCGCAATCGACACGTTCCGGTCGGCGAACCGGCTGCTCGGCCGCGACTTCTATGGCTGGACGACGGTGTCGGCCGACGGCGATGCCGTCATGGCCTCCAACGGCCTGCCGCTCAAGATCGACTACGCTGTCGCCGATCTGCCGCCGGTCGATATCCTTTTCGTCTCGGTCGGGCTGACGACGGAGTTTCCCGGCAAGAGCAAGGTGCTGGCGGCGCTGCGCAGCTGGGGCCGGCGCGGCAACGCGCTCGGCGCACTGTCGGTCGGCTCCTATCTGCTCGCCGAGGCAGGCCAGCTCGAAGGCTATCGCTGCACCATCCACTGGGAAAACCGCGCCGGCTTCGTCGAGCGGTTTCCCGACATCAACTGCACCGGTAATGTCTTCGAGATCGACCGCAAGCGCTACACCTGCGCCGGCGGTACCACCTCCATCGACCTGATGCTGGAGATCGTGCGCGGCGATTTCGGCTCGAGCCTCGCCAACGGCGTCGCCAACCAGTTCCAGCACGAGCGCATCCGCTCCGCCGGAGATCGCCAGCGCGTTGGCCCTGAGCGCGACCTGACCGGCAAATCGGAAAAACTGCGGCGCATCGTCGAACTG
>NZ_SUEO01000091.1 GCF_004962925.1 Mesorhizobium sp.
GCCAAAGCCAAGGCCGAGGCGGAACGGCAGGCGTTTCTTGCCAAGAAGGGCCTTGCCAAGAAAGAGAAGCCTGCCCAGCTGGCCGACGCCAAGCCGGCTAAGAAGAAGACCGTCAAGATCATCGAACCGCTTCAACCTATGGCACCGATCCAGTCGGCCGAACCAGTTTCCGCCGAGGCCATGAACGTCGCGCTGGTCCGCAACAACGGCGAATTGCGCAGCGAGCCGGTCGGACAGAAGCCGCAGAACGTCGGGCTCTTTGCCGGCCTGTTCGGCGGCACCGCCTCGTCCTCTTCGATGTCGCTGCTTCCCGAAACGCGCGCCCTTGATGCCGCACTCGCCAGGAAGGAAGCCAAGAAACAGTTCACGGTAAAGCCGGAGTTCGTGCCGCAGAGCGTGGAGTTCACCGGCTACAATCCCGGCACCATCGTCATCGATACGAGCGCGCGGCGCCTCTACCTCGTCGAATCCTCGTCGACGGCCCGCCGCTACGCCATCGCCGTCGGCCGTGAAGGCCTGCAGTTCAAGGGCACGGTCGCGGTCGGCGATAAGCAGGAATGGCCGCGCTGGATCCCGACGCTCGACATGCAGAAGCGCGAGCCGAAGCACTACGGCCAATACAAGGACGGCATGCCCGGCGGCGGTGAAAATCCGCTCGGCGCGCGCGCCATCTATCTCTACGAGGGCAAGAAGGACACGCATCTGCGCATTCACGGCACCATCGCGCCGCAGTCGATCGGAACGAGCGCCTCCAATGGCTGCTTCCGCATGATCAACGAGCACGTTATGGACCTTTACCGCAGGGTGAAAGTCGGCACCAAGGTCGTCATCATCTGACGTTTTTAACCATACCGCCGAAAGGGCCGGCCTCGCCGGCCCTTTTGTTTTGCTCACCCATCACCACAGCGCCTTCTTGGGAAAAAGCCTTCGCGGCGGTTTTTTTCTCTGGCGGAATCAATTCGGCCGCGTTAAGCGATGACTCCCATGGCGCGATATGTATTCATCACAGGCGGCGTGGTTTCCTCACTCGGAAAAGGCATCGCTGCAGCGGCCCTTGGGGCTCTCTTGCAGGCGCGAGGCTATCGCGCGCGCATAAAGAAGCTTGATCCCTATCTCAATGTCGATCCCGGCACGATGTCGCCATACCAGCATGGCGAAGTCTTCGTGACCGACGACGGCGCCGAGACCGATCTCGATCTTGGTCATTATGAGCGCTTCACCGGCCGCTCGGCCAACCAGCAGGACAACATCACCACAGGCCGCATCTACAAGAACATCATCGAGCGGGAGCGGCGCGGCGACTATCTCGGCGCCACGGTGCAGGTCATTCCGCACGTCACCGACGAGATCAAGAATTTCGTCCTCAACGGCAATGACGACTACGACTTCGTGCTGTGCGAGATCGGCGGCACTGTCGGCGACATCGAGGCGATGCCGTTCCTGGAGGCGATCCGCCAGCTTGGCAACGACCTGCCGCGCAACAACGCCGTCTATGTGCATCTGACCCTGATGCCATACATTCCGACGGCGGGCGAATTGAAGACCAAGCCGACCCAGCATTCGGTCAAGGAATTGCGCGGCATAGGCATCGCACCCGACATCCTGCTGGTCCGCGCCGACCGACCCATCCCCAAGGAAGAGCGCCGTAAACTGTCGCTGTTCTGCAATGTGCGCGAAAGCGCAGTTATCCAGGCGCTCGACGTGCCGCACATCTACGATGTGCCGATGGCCTATCACAATGAAGGGCTGGATTCGGAAGTGCTGGCCGCGTTCGGCATCGATCCGGCGCCGAAGCCGCGGATGGAGCCCTGGCAAGCGGTGTCCAACCGCATCCACAATCCGGAAGGCGAGGTGACCATCGCCGTCGTCGGCAAATACACCGGCCTCAAGGACGCATACAAATCGCTGATCGAGGCGCTGTCGCATGGCGGTCTTGCCAACCGCGTTAAGGTCAAGCTCGACTGGATAGAGAGCGAGATATTCGAGAAGGAAGATCCGGCGCCGTGGCTGGAGAAGGTCCATGGCATTCTGGTCCCCGGCGGCTTTGGCGAGCGCGGCGCGGAAGGCAAGATCCTGGCGGCAAAGTTCGCCCGCGAGCGAAAAGTGCCGTATTTCGGCATCTGCTTCGGCATGCAGATGGCCTGCATCGAGGCAGCGCGTTCGCTGGCCGGCGTCGAGCATGCCTCGTCGACCGAATTCGGTCCGACCGAGGAACCGGTCGTCGGCCTGATGACCGAATGGCTGAAGGGCAACATGCTGGAGAAGCGCAGGGAAACCGGCGACCTCGGCGGCACCATGCGGCTCGGTGCCTATCAGGCGGACCTCGCCAAGGGCTCGAAAATCGCCGACATCTATGGTGACACGCAGATTTCCGAGCGCCACCGCCACCGCTACGAAGTCAATGTCGACTACAAGCAGCGGCTCGAGGATTGCGGCCTGGTCTTTGCCGGCATGTCGCCGGACGGCGTGCTGCCGGAGACGGTCGAATACCCTGACCACCCCTGGTTCATCGGCGTGCAGTACCATCCCGAGCTGAAAAGCCGGCCGCTCGACCCGCATCCACTGTTTGCCAGCTTCATCGAAGCGGCGGTGGAACAGAGCCGCCTGGTCTAAAAGGCCGACGGGCCACCATGCAAACCTATGTCGCGCTGCTTTACAGCATCGTTCTGGGCGAGGGACGCCGGGTCGTCATGTCCGATCTCAAGGCCATGGCGGAGGGCTTGGCCCTGAACAACCCGCGCACACTGGTGGCGACCGGCAATCTGGTTTTCGAGGCGCAAGAAACAGAAATTGCAGTGCTGGAAGAGCGGCTCGAAGCAGCATTCGAGACAATCTTCGGCCGTCATGTCGATATCATCGTGCGTCGCGCGGATGACTGGTTGAGGCTTGCTGCCGGCAATCCGTTTCCCGCCGAGTCGGCTGCCGCCGCGGATCAGGTGGCGGTGCGCGTTATGCGAAAGCCCGTTCCGGCGGAAGCCGTCGCGGCACTAGAGGCCTATATCGGCAAGGATGAAAGGGGGCAGGCGGTCGGCGGCGACATCTGGATCGTCTTTTCCCGCGAGACGCCAAGTTCGCGTTTGCTTGCGGCGTCCGGCCATAAGCGTCTCGGCGTCGGCACATCGCGCAACTGGAACACAGTGCGCCGCTTGGCGGAGATGGTCGTGAAGTAGAACGGGGCGGCTTGCGCCGCCCCCGAATCTTTCAGGCCTTGGCCATCCTGGCCCTAGCGCCCAGTGCCATCGTGCGCAGCACATAGTAGATGACACCGGCGATCGCCACGCCGAAGAACCAGCCATAGACGCCCCACCACGACGGTAGCCAGTTGGTGAAGTTCGGCAGGACCGAGGAGAAGATCGCGCCGATGCCGGCGGCGATGAAGGCATTGACGTGCCAACCGTTCTGGAAGCGGAACTCGCCGTCTTCCCTGTAGAGGGCCTCGACGTCGACCTCGCCCTTCCGGATCAGGTAATAGTCGACCATCATGACACCGAAGATCGGCCCCATCGTCGCGCCAATGATGTTGACGAAGGAGGCCGCGCTGCCTTCCCATGGCGCGAAGGGGTAGAGCACCAGTGCGATCAGCGCCGCGATGTAGCCACCCTTCTTGAAATCGATCTGCCGTGGAAAGACGTTGGAAAAATCGAATGCCGGCGACACGAAGTTTGCGACCACGTTGATGCCGAGCGTCGCCACGGCGAAGGTCAAGGCGGCGAGCGCTGCCAGGAACCAGCTGTCGAACTTGGCCGAGATCTGGTCGGGATGCAGCAGCACCTCGCCATAGACGTCGAAGGCGGCAATCGTGGTGACGCCGGCGACCAGCGAGAACAGGATAAGGTTGACCGGCAGACCCCAGATATTGCCCTTGCGCAGCGACGCCTTGTCCGGCGCATAACGGGCGAAATCGCAGAAGTTGAGATAGAGCGCCGAGAAATAGGTCACCCAGATCGCCGCCACGGCGAACAGCGAGGTCCATGAGCCCGGCGTACCGGGCACGCCAGCGTCCTTGGTCTTTTCGAGCAGCACGTCCATCGGAATGTCGCTGGTGAAGGCAAAAGTCCCGGATTTGACGCAGAGATAGATCGCCAGGATCAGCATCATCACCCATACCGCCGGTCCGGCCCAGTCCTGGAAGCGGCGCACCGTTTCCATGCCTTTCTGGATGATCAGCAACTGCAGCGCCCAGATCACCGCGAAGCCGATCACTTCAAGGCCAGTATGCCCGAGGAAGTGCGTATTCTGATTGAAGTCGGCGAACCATTGCGATCGGATCAGCAATGCCACGATAGCGCCGGACGCGGCCGCAGTCTGCGCGCCGTACCAGAAGCAAGCGACGATGGCGCGCACCAACGCCGGTATGTTGGCGCCCCAGATGCCGAAGGAGGCGCGGGCAAGCACGGGGTAGGGCACTCCGGTCTTCACGCCGGCATAGCCGACCATGTTCATCAGCACGTAGATGATCAGCGAACCGATGCCGATGGCGATAACGAAGTTGACGAAGCCACCGCAGAACAGGAACAGGCTTGCCGCCAGATAGTAGCCCCAGAGACTGTGGACGTCCGACGTCCAGACGTTGAAGATCGAGAACGGTCCCCAGTTTCGAACCTTCGCCGGAGCGAGATCTTCGTTGTACAGGTCGGGTGATGCGCCTTGTATGGTCATTGCGATGTCCTCCCCTTGGTTGCCGCGCGCCTCCACGCGTTGACTACGCAGGTTAAGCCTGACGCTGGGGAACCGGCAACCGATTGATTTGTCGGCTTTGACCTTAAAGATATTCAATGAGAATCGCGCTTATCGGCGCGTAACGGTTGATCGCCTCGTTTGTCACGTTTGGTGATTCGATTTCAGTCGAACGATGTGAAAGACTTAGTCTTAGCCCGACCTCTTTTTAGCACCGGGCACTGTTTGCCGGAAACCAAATGGCCAGCCGTAAGTTTAAAGGTTCGATCAAGCACATAGCGATCGACCGGGAGGAAACGATGGATCGCCTGCAATTCTTTACGCCTGTGCGGATTTCGCGCGGGCAGGAAAGCCCTGTCGAAGAAATTTATAGCGTAGCAGAAGCGATGGGGTTCTTGCGTAAATGGCCAACAGGCCGACGTGGGCCAGTCTACCAATGCGCGGTGAATTGCTGCTCCGCGGCTCTGGCGGGCCGGATGTCGGCGGAGGAAGCAAGGAAGGCCTTTGCCGGCTTCGCCCGCATCACGCGCCTGCTCGACGAAGACATGGCGCTGCCGATCGGGGGCGAAAATATTGATAGCGTGCATGCGCTGAGGCGATGAACGTTCATATTTGCACGCCGCCATGAACGCGGCGCCCTACGGCAATGTCACAGCACCTCGACCGAGGCAGCGAACACGTAGCCGGCGCCCCGCTCGGTGACAACGAGCTGCGGCTCGCTCGGGTTGACCTCGAGCTTGCGGCGCAGTCGCAGTATTTGCACGTCGATACTGCGGTCAAACACCTCTTCGTCGTGAATCCTGCTGGCAGCGAGAAGCTGCTCGCGGCTCAGGATCTGCTGCGGCGATTGCAGGAACGCTGCCAGCAGGTTGAACTCCCCCGCGGTCAGCGGCGTTGCTTCGCCCGCGGGCGATTTCAGGCGCCGCATCCGCATGTCGAGTTCCCAGCCGGCAAAGCGGTAGCGTTTGTGCTTCTTGCCCCGCGAATTCTGGCGCGTTGACCCCGATCGCCGCAGCACGGCGCGAACGCGCGCAAGCAGTTCCCTGAGGCTGAAGGGCTTGGTGATGTAGTCGTCGGCTCCGAGCTCCAGTCCGACGACGCGATCCACTTCGTCGCGCCTGTGGCCGGTGATAATGATGATGGGAGCTTCCGGCGGGCTGCCGAGTTGCCGCATGATTTCAAACCCATCCTCATCGGCAAGCCGCATATCGAGGATCATCAGGTCTACTGGTCTTTCATTGAGGACACGCGACATGGCCCGGCTGTCGGCGACAGCGCTGACCCTGAAGTTCTCGCTCTCCAGGTAATTGGTGAGCATTTCGCGGATTTCGGGGTCGTCATCGACGACAAGAATATGCTTCGGCGCCGCTGCCTGTTCGAGTCTGCCTTTCGACTGCTCTTCGTAGCGAGTGTTCTGTTCGACTGACATCTCAGACCGTCCGCACGTATGGAACCCATGACCGAGCCGTTGCTTTATTAGACTTACCGTTGATTTTCGGCGATTTGTTGGTATGCGCCGATGATCTTCGTGATCGGATACCACAGGCTCACTCGATGGCGCATGAGCAGATCGGTAAGGTTCGAGCGGGGCTTTTTGTTCCGCTTTGCTTGGCAGCGGCGGCACCATTTGCGTTGGCCTTGGTCAATCAGCCGGCCCCTCCGATCGGCGAGCCGATTGCTCCGATAATGGGCATTGGTTCTTCCGACCAGCCGAAGACCGCACTTGGCGAGAGCCTGTTCAACGATGTCCGGCTGTCGCAGGATGATGCCATCGCCTGCAGCGGCTGCCACAGGCTCGATCTCAGCGGCGACGACGGCAGGGCTCGTTCCACGGCGGCGGATGGCGAGCCGCTCGATTTCAACGCGCCGACCGTCTTCAACGCAGCACTCGATTTCCGGCTGAACTGGCGGGGCAATTTCCGCACTCTCGAGGAGCAGAACGAGGCAGCCCTGCTCGATGACAGGCTGATGAACACAAGTTGGGAGGAATTGCTGCCGAAATTGCGCTCCGATCCGGACTATTCGCAGCGATTCGTAGACGTCTACGGCGCCGCCCCCGGCCGGACGGAAGTGCTCGACGCCCTAGCCATCTTTCAACGCTCGCTGATCACGCCCAATGCCCGTTTCGATCGCTATCTCAAGGGCGAGCGCGGCGCCATCACGGCGGACGAGGAACATGGCTATCAGCTGTTCAAGGCGTATGGCTGCATCGCTTGCCATCAAGGCGCCAATGTAGGCGGCAATTTGTTTCAGAAGTTCGGCATCTTCCAGGATCCCTTTGCCGGCCAGAAAACCCTGACCCAGGCGGATCTCGGCCGTTTCGCCATTACCGGCGCCGAGAGCGATCGCCATGTGTTCCGCGTTCCCAGCCTGCGCAACGTCGCGGTGACGGCGCCGTATTTTCACGACGGCCGTACCGCATCGCTTGGACAGGCAGTGAGGATCATGGCGCGGAACCAACTCGGCCGGGAGCTTGACCAGCGCGATGCCGATCTCATCGTCGAATTCCTCGGGACGCTGACGGGCGAGTATCGCGGCCGGCCGTTGACCAGCGCAGCCGATCGTCTGCAGCAATGAAGTCGCTACGCGTCCTGGCGCCGGTCGTCGCCTGCCTGCTCATCGTCCTGACCTATTTTCTGGTGCAGGGCGCGGCCCCTGATGGCGCGCGCCACGAACGCACGCTCGACGCTCTCAGGACCGTCATCCTCTATAACGCGGCCCTGCAGCGCGATGTGTTGCGGGCACGCGCGGGACTGCTGCGCAGCTACGATCCGCTTGTGCGGTCGATCGAGAACCTGAACGCTGCGACGCAGACGCTGCCAGCCGCCCGGGACATCGCCAGCGGCGGAGCTCGGGCGGAGATTGACCAGGGGATCGCCGATGTCGTCGCCGCAGTGCGCGACGAGGAAACGCTTGTCGAGGCGTTCAAGTCGGACAACGCGCTGCTGCAGAACTCGCTGAACTATTTCAACTACTTGAGCGGTCGGCTTACGAGCCAGGGCGACGGCCTTCGAGCGGTCGAGATCGGAGCCCTCATGATCACAATGTCGCGGTTCATCAGCGATCCCCAGCCGGAGGCGGCAAAGGCAGTGACCGCTGCGCTCGACCGGTTGGCCAGGCCGTCCGTCGATGCCGTGCAGCCAAGCGACGTCCACTCGCTCGTCTCCCACGGCCGGCTTATCGTGACCAGGCTTCCGGCGGTCGACGACCTCGTCGCCCGTCTACAGACTGCGCCAACGAGCGAACGGGCTCGCGCGCTGCAGGACCTTTATCTCGATGCGCATGGGCGCGCTGCGGCGCGTGCCGCGCGGTTTCAGGCGCTGCTCTACATCGCCGCGCTGGTCCTCGTGGGCTATGTGGCCTATCTGTTCGCCCGGCTGCGCTACAACGCGCGGATCCTGCGCGAGCGGCTGGAATTCGAGGGTCTGATCGCCTCGATCTCCACCCAGTTCATCAATCTGCCGCGCGACCGCATCCGGGCCGGCATCAGCAAGGGCCTCGCGCGCTTGGTGGAACATGCCGGGCTGGACGGCGCTCAGATTGTCGTAAGCCGCACGCACGATGCCGGATCTTCCGGAGGCTACTTCTATCGCCATCCGAGCGGGAACACGCCGGCCCGCCTGTCGAAAGACATGATCGAGCTGGCTTCACGCTGGACGCTCGCGAACCACGAGCGGCAAGGCTGCATCGATGTTCCCCGCGTCGGCGAGCTTCCCGAGGGGCGAGAGAAGGCACGCCTGCAGGCGCACCGGTTTCAATCCTGGCTGTGCATACCATTGTCACATGCCGGCGAGCGGCTGGGTTTTCTGGCTCTCGATACCGTCACGCACGAAAAGCACTGGACCGACGATGACATCGCCCTGCTGCGCACCGCCGCCGAGATTTTCGCCAATGCCATCGCGCGCGAGCACAATGAACGTGAACGCGAGGCGCTGCAGGCGCGGCTCAATCAGGCACAGCGGCTGGAAGCAATCGGAACACTCGCCGGTGGCATAGCGCACGAGTTCAACAACATCCTAGGCGCCGTCCTCGGCTATGGCGAGATGGCGCTGGCGGTGCTGCTGAAAGAGTCTCGCGCGCGGCGTTACGTCCAGCAGATCATGAAGGCCGGGAGGCGGGCGCAGGACGTCACGGAGCAGATACTTGCCTTCGGCCGTCGCCGCGAGCGGCAGCACCACGCACTGCGGGCGCAGCCCGTGGTTGCGGAGGCGGTCGACCTGCTGCGCGCCTCGTTTCCCACAACACTTTCAGTGGAGACGCATCTTGCAGTCGCGGATGCCGCGATGATGGGCGATCCGACCGAACTTCAGCAGGTGGTGATGAATCTCGGCACCAACGCGGCGCAGGCGATGAACAACCGCGGCGTATTGGAGATCGCTCTCGACACGACGGAGATGGCGGAGGCGCGGATGCTGTCGCACGGCAACCTGCCCGCCGGCCGCCATCTCCGCCTTGCCGTCAGGGACAACGGCAGCGGCATGGATCAGGCAACGCTCGAGCGCATCTTCGAGCCGTTCTTCACGACCAAACCGGCGGGGCAAGGCACCGGGCTCGGCCTGTCGACGGTGCATGGCATCGTCGCGGCGCATAGAGGCGCAGTCGACGTGAAGAGCCAACTTGGCGAAGGCACGACCTTCGAGATCTATTTTCCGCAGATCGAGTCCGCTGCAATCCAGGATGTGGATGAGGGCGAGGGCACCGAGGTTCCGATCCAGTATGGCAACGGCGAGACGATCTTGGTCGTGGACGACGACACGCCGCTGATGCAACTTGCCGAGGAAATGCTCGCCGCGCTTGGCTACGAGCCAGTCGGGTTCGACCGAAGCCCTGCGGCTCTCAGCGCATTCCGTACCGATCCGGAGCGCTTCGACCTGGTGTTAACGGACGAGGTCATGCCTGATATGACAGGAATCGAGTTCTCCGGCCAGTTGCATGAGATACGGTCGGACCTTCCAATTGTCCTGATGACCGGTTACGGCCGCCCGCTCCGATCGCGTCAACTGACGGCCGCCGGCATAAGCGAAGTCATCAAGAAGCCGCTGATGTCGGCTGCCGTCGCACAATGCCTTGCCCGCCATCTGCATTCAGGCTGATCACGGTCGGCCGGACTCTTCGTTACAACCGTAACCAAAATTACACCTGGCTGAAATCAACGCGTAGCAGGGCTGTTCGATGTTCCATCCGCGCCCAGGCCATGATCCCGAAAGCGGAAACCGGTTTTCGGAAAGGATCATGGTCTCGTCGGCGTCAAATGCCAGCGAAACCGGAGAAGCTGATGGTACGATGGGCTCTCATCGGGATTGCCGCCCTTGGCCTGGGCGGAGTGCTCACAGTCGCGACGCTCGACCAAAATGGGCTGGGTGCGGCGACAGCGGCCGACTCGATCGAGCGGGGTCGGTACCTGGTGAAAATCGGCGGCTGTAACGACTGCCATACGCCAGGGTACTTGGAGAAGGCCGGCAACGTCCCCGAGGATCGATGGCTGATCGGCGGCGCTCTCGGCTTCAATGGGCCGTGGGGCACGACTTATCCAACGAATCTTCGCTACCTTTTGCGCACCATGGACGAGGACGACTGGGTACAGTTAGCGCGTACAATTGAGACGCGCCCCCCTATGCCGTGGTTCAACCTGCGTGCCATGACCGAGGCCGACCTGCGCGCGATCCATCGATATGTGCTTTCGCTACCGGCAGACGATACGCCAGTTCCGGATTATGTGCCGCCCGATCGTCCGCCGAAGACACCGCACATTGTGTTCGTACCGCAGGCTCCAAAGTCATAGTCGTGCCCGAAGGGCCCGGCCGAGGGTTCTCCGCCTGTGCGGCCCGTCACTCGGCCGCCTGTTTCAGTCGTAACGCAATTCCCGATTCCGGAAATCACCTTGTAGCACTGATCTCCGATCGTGACGGTTCAGCTCAGAGCGGCCATATGGGCTGCCCAGCGATCAGGTAATCGGGAGTCAAATCCAGATAAATCGATCATGGAGTCAAATAATGGACAATCTGCTTGCCGAACACGCGCCGAAGATCGACTGCGATCAGCGCACTACGGATCCGCGTCCCTATGCCTTGGGGTACACGGAAGGCGAATTCAAGCGCCTGGAGCTACAGGGAGCGCTCATTCACGACCTTACGGAGCATATCCTGCGCAGCGCAGGCATAGGACCGGGCATGCGCGTGCTCGACATTGGCTGCGGCGTCGGCGACGTCTCCTTGCTGGCCGGGAAGCTGGTCGGACCCTCGGGAAGAGTGCTCGGCGTCGATCGCTCGGCAGAGGCTGTAGACATTGCCGAGCGGCGCGCCACCGAATCCGGCCAGTGTTACTGGACATGTTTCACTGTGGGCGAGCTTGATACATTCTCGCCCGAGGAGACCTTCGATGCGGTGATCGGCAGGCTCGTCCTGATGTATCTGCCCGATCCGGCCACAACCCTGCGCAGGCTTGCTGGTTTTCTGCGGCCGGGCGGCGTCATCGCCTTCCAGGAAATGGCGATGCCGCTCGCCCGCAGTTTTCCAGAGGCGCCGCTGTTCAGCAAATGCCGCGGCTGGATCATCGAGACGATCGAGCGGGCGGGTTTCGAGGTCGATATGGGTAGCAGGCTGCCCATGGTCTTCGCCGGCGTAGGGCTGCCTGCGCCGCACATGAATTCCGCCGGTCTTGCCGGCAGCGGGCCCGACTCGCCGATCTACGACTATATTGCCGGCACCTTGCGCAGCCTGCTGCCGATGGCCGAGGCCGTCGGTGTCGCGACCGCCGCCGAAATGAAGGTCGATACGCTCGCCGAGCGGCTGCGCAGCGAGGCTATCGAACGGCAGATGTGTATCATGCTGCCGCCCTTAGTCGGCGCATGGGCTAATACGCCGGGATAACGACCCGAACGGAGGCATCGGATGCTCGATAGTGCCAGCAGCGAGCGCACGGGGCATCTCGTCGACCCGCGCAATGCCGAGACGCTCGACGTGCTGGGCCCCGTGGTCCAGTTTCTGACGCCGCCGCGCGATGGCGAGCCTTGCATCATGCGCGGCACCATCCCGCCTGGTGTTACCGTGCCGCTGCACAGCCACGCCGATCTGGAGACCTTCATCCAGATTTCCGGCGAGATCGAAGGGCTTTCGCTGTCGCCGGAAGGCTTCGTCTGGGTATCCATCCGGCCGGGCGACGTTTTCCACGTGCCGGGCGGGGCGAAGCACGCCTTTCGAAACCTGTCGGACGAAGCGGCCGTGATGATCCTCGTCAGTACGTCAAAGATAGGCAGGTTCTTCCGGGAAGTCGGAAAGCCGATCGCCGGGGCAAGCAGGCATTCGGATCCTCCCTCAGCCGATGCGATCCAGCATTTCCTGAAGACCGCCGCGGCATACGGCTACTGGAACGCGACGCCGGAAGAGAATGCGAGTGTCGGTCTTTCACTGACGCCCCTTGATTTGGACAGCACCGGGTGAATTGCTGCTCCACGGCCTGGCGGGCTCGGCGGCTCACGGGTCTGCTTCGAGGAAAGCCCGGGCAAACCCGGGTTGCGCTGCTTCTATCGTTCCGTCGGGCAGCTTCAAAAGCCGGTCGATTGCGACGCCATAGAGCCGCAGCCGGTCGTCGAGCAGCCGCGCCGCTTCGTCGATATTGCCCTGTTCCGCCTTCAGCAGGGCGCGGTGCATCACATCTCGAAAGATCAGCCGCAGCTGCAAATACATCTCGGCGAAAGCTTCCGGGTCGGGCACGTCGAAGATGCCTTCCTCGCTTCCTTTCCTGAGCAGATCGGTGATTATCGGCATGGCCAATTCCCTGGCCGCCTGGTCGACCCGATGGAAGAGGGCAAGGTTCTCGGGCCGGAACAGGACGAAAAAAGTCTTGCGCAATTGCGGGGCAAGCTCGACGTTCAGCCGCCGCGAGCCGGCAAAGAGCGCATTGAGCCGGCCAAGCCCATCGAGTGACGGATCGTTGAGCACGGGCTGCAACTCGGTGAAACTGTCGCGCGCGAGACGTGTGGCGAGCGCCTCCAGCAGAGCCTCTTTCGATGCGAAATAGTGGTAGAACGCGCCCTTCGACAGTCCAGCCTCGCGGATGATGTCGTTCACCGTCGTGTTGTCGTAGCCTTGCTCGAAGAAAAGCCGCTGGGCACAGTCGAGGAGCTCGGCGGATCGTATCTCCGGCGGCTTTATCACTCGGGGCAAAATCGACCTCGCAAAGTACAGGTTGGGAGCAAGAGGAGCACGAACCGTTTCTTTATGCAACTTTTATAGACCGACGGTCGGTCTAGTGCTATGTCTGCCACCCCGCCCGACGTTCGGATTCGATGATGGAGGGAGAGTTTCTTGCGACGGATACGCTGGACTGTTGGCATCGGTTTGGTCGCGGCGGCTGCTGCTTTCGGCGCTTGGTATCTGTGGCAGCCGGCCAAGGTTTCGGTCGTCACGCCACAACGCGGCGACGCGGCGGAAATCGTTTACGCGAGTGGCTCCGTCGAGCCGCGAACCTGGGCCAAGGTGACTCCCGTGGTCCGCGAGAGGATCGTCCAGCAATGTAATTGCGAAGGGTCGAGGGTTGCGCAAGGCGACGTGCTCGCCAAGCTCGACGACAGCGAGGCCAGGGCCGTGCTTGGCGAGCTCGAAGCGCGTCAAGCGCTTGCCCAGGAAGAGCTTCGGCGGCTGACGGTGCTTGCTGAAAGGCGTGCGGCGAGTCAGCAGGCGTTCGATCGTGCGCAGAGCGAGCTCGGCCAGATCGAAGCGCTGGTTGCCGGACAGAAAGCGCGACTCGACACCTACGTGTTACGAGCGCCGAGCGCCGGTGTCGTCCTCAGGCAGGACGGCGAGGTGGGTGAGGTCGCCGAGCTCGGCACGGTGTTATTCTGGGTCGGCGAGCCGAAGCCGCTCCTGGTGGTCGCCGAAGTTAACGAGGAGGACATACCCCGGGTCGAGGTCGGCCAGCGCGCGCTGCTTAAATCCGATGCGTTCCTCAGCCAGAACCTGGAAGCGGTGGTCGACAGCATCACGCCCAAGGGCGATCCGGTGACGAAGACCTATCGCGTCCGTTTCCGCCTGCCGGACGATACGCCGCTTCGTATAGGCATGTCGACCGACGTGAACATCGTCATCCGCGTTGCGAAAAATGCGCTGCTGATCCCGCCCGCTGCGATGGATGCGAACAAGCTGTTCGTAGTCGAAGGCGACAACGCCCGGCGGCGTGAAATCCGAACGGGCATTCGCGGCACCAATGGCGTCGAGGTTCTGTCGGGCGTCGACGAGAAGGCTCGCGTCATCTCGCCCTATCCCGCCGACCTCGCCGACGGGGGCCGCGTGGGCATCACCGCCGCCCAGGAGAGATGAAGCAACGATGCCGCTTATCTTCGACATCGCCATCACGCATATTGCCGGCCGCGGTCGCCAGACGCTGGTTGCCGTGATCGGCGTTGCTGTCGGTGTCGGATTCTCCATCGCCATGGCGGCGCTGATGCAGGGCGGGCAGGACGATTTCGTCAGGCAACTCGTCGACACGATGCCGCATGTCGACATCACCGACGAGCAGCGCACCGCCCGCCGCCAGCCAGCCGAGGATGCCTTCGCGACAGTTGCGATCTCCGGGCTCAGGCCGCGCGACGATCGCCGCGGCATCATCAATCCGACCGCCGCAACCTCCTGGCTCGAGAGCTGGATTCCCGGCCGGTTCGCGGCAAGCCTCAAAACGCAGGGGGTGATCCGCTATTCCAGCCGCGAAGTGGGCGCGGCGATCATTGGGATCGAACCGGAGCGCGAGTCCGGCGTGTCGCCGATCGTCGGAGACTTCGTCGAAGGCAGCTTTTCGGCACTTGCCGCGGGCGGTAACAACGTGCTCATCGGCGACACGATGGCGAGCCGGCTCGGCGCCGGGTTCGGCGACACGATAACGGCGGTTTCCTCCGAGGGGCTGACGCGCAACTTCAAGATCGCTGGCCTGTTCCACACCGGCACCACCGCGCGCGACGAAGGTGAGGCCTATGTGCTGCTGAAGAACGCGCAGATCCTCTCCGCGCGTCCGAACGCTATCAACGAGATCCGCATCAAGCTCGACGATCCCAACCGCGCGCCGGCGGTGGCGCACCGTGCCGAGGCGGAACTGGGCTACAAGGCAGTGGCATGGCAGGAGGCGAATGAATCGATTCTCGAGGCGCTCGTCGTACGCAACGTCATCATGTACACCGTCGTCGGCGCGATCATGCTGGTCGCTGGCTTCGGCATCTACAACATCATCTCCACCATCACGCATGAGAAGGCGCGCGATATCGCCATTATGAAATCGCTTGGCTTCCCGGAGTCCGACATGCGCCGGCTCTTTCTGCTGGAAGGTGTGGCTATCGGCGCGGCCGGCTCCGTGCTCGGCGCGCTGCTCGGCTTCTCCATGACCTATGCGCTGTCGCTGGTGCGCTTCGAGATCGCCGCGACCGGCCAGGAGATGACCCGGCTACCGATCGCCTGGAGCTTGATGCACTACGTCATCGCGTCGGCTTTCGCGCTGGGTTCGGCCGCAGTGGCCGGCTACCTGCCGGCGCGCCGTGCGGCGCGCCTGAACCCCGTCGAGATCATCAGAGGCGCGTCATGAGCGCACTCATCGAGACTGAGAAACTGACGCGCGTGTTGCCCGAGACGGTTCCCGTCACGCTGGTCAAGGACATCACGCTCGCGATCGACGAGAGAGAATTCGTCGCCGTCACCGGTCCCTCCGGCTCCGGCAAATCCTCATTGCTCTACCTGCTCGGGCTGCTCGACCGGCCGACCGCTGGGACGTTGAGAATAGGCGGCCGCGACACCGAGCCGATGAATGAAAGGGAGCGCGCGCGGACCAGGCTTTCGATGCTGGGCTTCGTGTTCCAGTTTCATTTTCTGCTGCCGGAGTTCACGGCGCGCGAAAATGTCGAAATCCCAATGCGCAAGCTGGGCCAACTGGCGCGGCCTCAGATGCGCGAACGGGCAGGGGAGCTGCTTTCGTCGCTGGGGCTTAGCGAACATCTCGACAAGCGGCCTGACCAACTCTCGGGCGGCCAGCGTCAGCGCGTCGCGGTGGCACGCTCGCTCGCCAACGACCCGCCGCTTATCCTGGCCGATGAGCCGACAGGGAGCCTCGACAGCAAGAGCTCCGAGCAGGTCTTCGCAATTCTGGAGAATCTGGTGCGCGAGCGCGGTAAGACCGTCGTGGCGGTTACGCATGATCTCGACATGGCGGCGCGCATGGATCGCCGCATTCACATCGTCGACGGGAAGATCGGCTGATCAGCTTCTCCGGTTGCCGGGGCCATGGCGCAGGGCGCGTTGATGCGATCGAGGGC
Organism: Mesorhizobium sp.; assembly: GCF_004962925.1. Lineage (GTDB taxonomy): Bacteria > Pseudomonadota > Alphaproteobacteria > Rhizobiales > Rhizobiaceae > Mesorhizobium. The sequence goes on from NZ_SUEO01000091.1 coordinate 15,968, forward strand.
ATCCTTTCCGAGAGCTTCGGCGCCGGTGTCAGCGAAGGATCGTCACGACACTGCCTTTCTTGCCCGCTCGAATATGGGAATGACGTTGTTGTTGTTCGATGGCCGCTCGCCGTTACCCATCACCCGGTCGAGGTCGCCGCGCTTGCGAAGGCGGGCTGCATCCAGAAGCATGCTGCCGGCCCAGCGATAGACATTGTTGTCGCGGACCATCTCGCGCATGGGCCGCATACGCTCGCGCTGTTCGTCCGGCGTCATGGTCAGCGCCTGCAGCAGCGCCTCGCTCGTCATGGCAGTATCGTAGGGATTGACGATCAGTGCCTCCAGAAGTTCGCGCGAAGCGCCGGCAAAGGTGCTGAGCAACAGCACGCCTTGTTCGTCGTCGCGCGCCGCGACGAATTCCTTGGCCACCAAGTTCATGCCGTCATGCAGGCTGGTGACCATGCATATGTCGGCGGCTCGATAGATCTCGTAGACCTGTTCCTGCGCGTGATGTTTGTCTACCATCAGGACAGGACTATAATCCTCGCTGCCGTAGCGCTGGTTGAGCTCTTCGATGTAGCGGTGGCATTCATTATGGAGTTGCCTGTAAGCTGGGAGCGTGCCCCGGCTGGGTGCCGCGATCTGAAGCAGCACCAGTTTCCCGATCCATTCGGGATGTCTCGTGAACAATTCTTCCAGCGCCCAGAAACGGTCGAGAATGCCCTTCGTGTAGTCGAGACGCTCGACGCCGACGCACAGTTTGACATCCGCTTTCAGTCCGAACCTCTCGCTCAGGCGGGCTCGGCATTCGTCGACATCAGGCAGTTTTGCCAAAAGCTCGGCCGGCCATTCTATTGAGATGGGATAGGCGTGCACCAGAGTCGTCTGTCCGCCGTAGGAGATTGCCGCATCGGCCCGCTCTATACGGCTTTCCAGGAAGCGATCGACGCTTTCGGCGAAATTGTTGGCATGGAACTGGGTATGGAAGCCGATGATAGAGCTGCCGAGCAGGCCTTCAAGTATCCGTTCACGCCAAGGACAGATGCTGTACACTTCCGGGTTGGGCCACGGGATATGCCAGAAAGTGATGACGATCGCCTCGGGCAGGCGCTCGCGGATCATGCGCGGCAAGAGCGCGAAATGGTAATCCTGGACCAGCACAATCGGCCGCGCGTTGCGCGCTTCAGCAACCACCGTATCAGCGAACTTCCGGTTGACGGACTCATAGGCTTCCCAATCCGACGCGCGAAAAATCGGGCGGGTGAAAGCGATATGGCAAAGCGGCCACAGACCTTCATTGGCGAAGCCCAGATAATAGCCCTGGTATTCTTCCTCCGTCAGCCAGACCCTGCGCAGCGTGTAGGACGGATTGCCAGGCGGCACCTCAACCCGGTCGTTCTTGTCGACCGTGAGGCGGTCCGCCGTTCCACCGCCATAGGCGATCCAGGTGCCGGCGCAGGCGCGGGTGATCGGCTCGAGCGCCGAAACCAACCCGCTGGCCGGTACCAAGAGCTCGACGCCATCATCCCTGATGTTGTGGATGTAGGGCTCGCGGTTGGATACCACGATCACCTGCGTTTCCGGCAGATCGTCGGCCAGAATCTTGCGCAAGGTGTCGGGTGACCATGTGACCAGCGCTGCATCGGCCGAGTGGCCGTTCTTTTCAAACTCTCGCAGCACTTTGCGAGCCGCTTCCGAAGCCACGTCGTCGCCTGAAGCGTATGCGACAGCTGGCGTGTGGCTGTGGCGTCGTTGGAACGCCGAGAACAACACGGCAACAGCGGAAAGGCCGAGGCTTGCAAGGATCAGAAGCAAGAGGACCTCTATGCCATAGTCTGACATTCGAACAGCGTTTTCCCTTCGGCCGGTCGGTGGCCATTTTTCTTTGTTTTTCGAAGCCGGCCACTGGTGACATGCCGCTGTGCGCCGGCATGATTTGCAACGCACGGATGGGTCATCGGTTCCGGTAGTTGGAGCGAGGCGGCAATTCGATGTGCAAAGCCAAACTAGGTGCGCACGATGAGCGGCACCAAGCCCTCGTGCCGGTCGGCGAGATAGGCGACGACCCTGTCGCCGACGCGCTGAAATGTCAGATCCACCGCCCTTGCGCCAACGCCCAGATGCCTCAGCGTGAGCATGTCGATACCAATCGGCAGCCTGGGCCGGGTGACGTGGATTTCGCCCTCCCAGCCGTCGATCTCCAGGCCGAGGCAGGCCTGCATCAGCATGAAGGCGGACCCGGCCGACCACGCCTGCGGCAAGCAGGCGACGGGATAGGCGATCGGCGCTTCGCCAGGCGCACGGGTAAAACCGCAGAACAGTTCGGGCAGCCGCATGTTGAAATGGACCGCCGATTCGAAGGTGCTGCTCATCAGCCGGACCACGCTTTCACGCTCGCCAAAGCGTGCCAGGCCGGCGCCGCACATGGCGGTGTCATGTGGCCAGATCGAACCGTTGTGGTACGACATTGGGTTGAAGAACACAGCATCGTCGGCGAGCGTCCTCAGCCCCCAGCCCGAATGGAAGGACGCCGAAAGCAGCTGGTCGGCGACCATCTGCGCCCGCGTCGGCTCGGGGAGCCCGACATAGAGAAGATGCCCGACATTAGACGTCCGCACCTTGCAGGGCTCTCCGGCGCCGTCGATCGCCAAGGCATAGAAGCCGAGATCGTCCAGCCAGAAATGGCGTTCCACAGCGGTGCGCATGGCTTCGGCGCGGCTGTCCCAATGATCGGCCCTGTCATCCTCGCCGCGGCGGCGGGCGAGCGCCGCCAGTCCCCGGAACGCGGCAAAGACATAGCCTTGCACCTCCACCAGGGCGATCGGTCCCTTGGGGATTCGGCCATCTGCATGGAAGACGGAATCGATACTGTCCTTCCATCCCTGGTTGGTGAGGCCGGACGCGGCGGCACGCTGATAGGTAACGAAGCCGGTCGGCCGGCTTGCGTCCTCGGTCCATTCAGCCGCCGCGCAGAGCGACGGCCACAGGCTGTCGACGAACGCCATGTCTCCGGTGCGGTCCGCATAGGCGCAGGCGAGATGGATGTAGAGCGGCGTCGTGTCGACACCGCCATAGTAGCGGCCGAAGGGGAGCTCCCGCAGCGCCGCCATTTCGCCTTTGCGGGTCTCGTGCATGATCTTGCCCGGCTGCGAATCGCTGAACGGCGATGTTTCCGTCGCCTGGTGCTGGGCAAGGAAGGCCAGCACGCCTCGCGCCAAGCCCGGGTTAAGCCATAGCATCTGTAACGCGGAGATCACGCCATCGCGGCCGAACGCCGTCGAAAACCAAGGAATGCCAGCATAGGGGTAGGGTCCGGTCGTAAGCTCGGTGGTCAGCAGCGCCACATCCGCGCGAGCGCGCTCGACCCAATCGTTGAAGACGCGCCCGGAACTGTGCACCGTGGCACCGTGGCGGCGCTTGGCCCGCATGCCGAAGCGAGCCCGGGCGGCAGCGGCGCGGAAGCGATCACGGTTCGGCGTTTCCGCCGCCTCGGGACCAACTTCGACATACAGCATCTTGCTGCTGCGCCTCGTCACGGCAATCAGGAAATCCGCACGGTCGGCCGTCAGATGTTCCGGCGCCTGCGAGAACGATATCGCCGACATCCGCGCCAGCCCGTCCAACCCGTCGTAGCGAAGCAGGACGGAGGTCGCATCCGTCTCGGCAGCATGGGCCATGCCGCGCTTCAGCCTTGTCGAGCCGCGCACTTCGAACATGTCGCGGAAATCGGCGGCAAAATGCAGCGAAACGCGGATGGTGGAGTGTTCCTGGCTGTAATTGGAAAGGGTGATGCGTTCAAACAGCCGGTCCTGCCAAAGCAGTCTGACACGTTCGATATGGATCGCGCCCTGCGGAATGTCCCGGCCGCGGACGCTCTGCATCGGCAGATTGGTCAGGTTGGAGGTGAAGAGCACATTGTCCTGACTGAGCGACGCGCCGAGCAGCGATGTCTGCCGGCCGCCGACGGTCAGCCGGAATTCGGAAAGCACTCGCGTGTCGTCACGGAAGAAACCGTCACCGGCGCCGCGGATATCGCCGTAGGCGTCGGCCACGGCAAAACAGTCGCCTTGCTTGAGGGCGAACAGCCGGTGCGGCTCCCGAGGTGCGGTGGCGTCCAGGGAGGCAAGTGCCACCGCGGGATCAAGCTTGCGCTCGTCGAGTTGGGTCATTCGCTATACATCTCTCTCGTTTCGCTCTGCGCCCCCGAGGTAACGCCGCTTACGACGCTCTTGCTTCGGCTGAGGCACCGATCAGGCGCGCATAGGCGGAAACATAGTCGCGGGTCATTCTTTTGGCGGAAAACCGCCTTTCGAAGACAGCTCGCACCTCCCGCCTGTCGAGCCGCAGCATGTCGGGCACAGACGCAACCGCGCGCTCCATGGAATCCACGATAAAACCGGTCACGCCCTGATCGACGATCTCCGGCATGGCGCCGCAGTTCCAGGCGATCACCGGGGTGCCGCAGGCCATCGCCTCTATGACGGCAAGACCGAACGGCTCAGGCCAGTCGATCGGGAATATTAGGCCTGCTGCCTTGCCGAGGAACTCCGCCTTCTCGTCCTCCTCGATCTCGCCGACATAGTCGACACGGTTACCGTCGACCAGCGGCTCGACCATCTTGCGGAAATAGGCGCGGTCGTCATCGCCGATCTTTGCCGCTAACTTCAGTTTCACGCCCGAGCGCAATGCGATCTCGATGGCACGATCCGGACGCTTGTCGCGCGACATCCGGCCAAGGAAGGCGAGATATGGCTCCCCTGGGCTCGTCTCGAAAACCGGTTCGTAGATATCGGTCGGCAGCCCGTGGTGGATCGTCGCCAACCAGTTCGCGTTGGCGAGCCCCGTTCTTTGGCTATGGGAAACGGAGATCATCGGAAAGCGTGGAAAACGCTCATAGGCGGGCGCCAGATCGACATAGTCGAGTCGGCCATGCGGCGTCGTCACCGTCCGCTCGGGCATGTGATCAAAGAAGGAAAAGTGCAGAAAATGGCTGAGATGGAAGTGAATGATATCAAATTTTTGAGCTTGTTTCCTCACCTTGGAAAGCATCGAAAGATGCGCGGCTGTCTCGGATTTCAGCGGACGTGGATCGAGACGCAGGGCTCGTTCGCGACACGGCACCAATTTTGCCGACGTCCTTGTATCGCCACTGGCGAACAAGGTTACGTCATGGCCAAGCTCGACCAATCCTTCGGTCAGATAGGAGACAATGCGCTCCGTACCTCCATAGAGCCGAGGCGGCACGGATTCATGGAGCGGCGCCACATGGGCTATTCTCATAGTCTGGCGTTTCCCTCAAAGATCATCGCTGAAGTCGAAATGCATCAACCCCCCGAACGTTCCCGCAACGGCAAGAAGTCGGGCGATGACTGGCGATTCACTCAGCTGGTCCGCAGCCATTTATCAAGGCCGTGCGCATTTTTGCCTGGAACCAATTGGCTGGCCGTGAATTTAGTTAGGTTCGATCGAACGCATCGCGATCGACCGGGAGGAACAAATGGATCGCCTACAATTCTTTTCGCCAGTGCGGATCTCGCACGGGCGGGGACAGCCTGTGGAAGACATTGAGGGCGTTAATGAAGCGATGGCGTTTTTGCGGAAATGGCCGAGAGGACGGCGCGGGCCGGTGTATCAATGCGCGCTGAACTGCTGCGCTGCGGCTCTGGCAGGTCAGATGTCTGCCGAGGAAGCAAGAAAGGCTTTTGCGGGCTTTGCCCGGATCACCCGGCTGTTGGATGACGACATGGCGCTGCCGATAGGCAGCGAAAAGATGGACAGCGTATACACGCCGAGGCGATAGACGCCCGCCCCACTGTTCTTCAATCTAGCGCTGTGTCGGAGCCGGACGTGCCCGTCAGGACGCTATATCCATCTTCTAAATCGAATGCCGGCTTCATTGAACGCGCGCACCATTCGGGCTTCCAGGGCGCGCTTCTCCCGTCTCGCGGGATTCCTTAATTTAAGAGAGTGGAATTCCACATAGGCGGCATATAGATCACGATGGGTCCCAGCCCTGATCAAATCATCAAGAATTTCGTACTCTGCCCCTTCGACATCGAGCTTGAGAACGATCACGTCATACAGCCTGCGCTTTGTCCGGATCATCTGTGAGAGCGAAAACGTTTCGACGAGGTCCGGCGCAAATCGCTGCGATTGATACAGGCTTCCGTTGTGGTCCAAGACTATCGAGCAACTTTGGTGGGTGGCCTCCGACCGTTCTGGAGGCGGGCCAAACAATTCAGCGTAGCCATCTTTCACGCTCGCCGCCTTTGCGACAATCTCCATAGTCAAATTTTCTGCGCGCAAAGCATTAAGCTGCGCAAGGCAATTCTTGTTGGGTTCGATCAAAACGTAATCGTATCTATCGGGCGTGTAGTATGCAGAAAAGTATTTAAACCCTTGGCCTATGTTTGAGCCGCAATCGATAAACAGTCCGCGACTTCGCGTTGTCAAATTGAGATGGGACAATGCCTGCCTTGCATCAGACGCAACGCGAGGGCGAAGCCCTTGCGATCTAAGCGGCTCGGTCAGCGATAGCGC
>NZ_SUEO01000092.1:0-19100 GCF_004962925.1 Mesorhizobium sp.
ACACCAGCCTGCACGGGCTCGCCTGCTGCAACGCTTCGGGGCGTGCTCTCGCCCGAGACAAGCGAACAGTCCAGATCCGATGCCCCTTGAAAGATTTTACCGTCGACGGGTATCCTTTCGCCGGCAGCAATCAGCAGTTGCATCCCTGGTTCGATCTCGCCAACCGGCAGATAGTCGCGTGCGCCGTCGCCGCGCAGCACCATGGCACCACGCGCCGCAAGCTGCGATAGGCCTTTCACGGCGGTCCGGGCACGCTCCCGCATGAAATGATCCAGCGTGCGGCCGATCAACAGGAAGAACAGTAGCGATACCGACGCGTCGAAATACGCGTGATCGCCATGATTGATCGTCTCGTAGAGGCTCATGGCGTAGGCAAGCGACACCCCGACCGCGATCGGCACGTCCATGTTCATGCGGCCGTGGCGCAACGCATTCCAGGCCGAGCGGAAGAAGATGCCGCCGGCGAAGGCAAGTGCAGGGATGGCGATAAGCGCCGAGACCCAGTGGAACAGGTCGCGGGTAGCGCCTTCAGCACCGGACCAGACAGAGACCGAAAGCAGCATGATGTTGCCCGCCGCGAACCCGGCAACCGCGACCGCGCGGATCAAATCCGATAACGTCCTGTCCTTGTCGCCGACCTCGGAAGGGAAGAGATGCGCCTGGTAGCCTAGCCGCCCAAGCGCGACGACGAACGGTGGCACCTCGTCACCACGCCACCGGACCGAGACCCGTTTCGTCGACAGGTTGACGCGGGCGCTCTCGACGCGATCGAGCTTTCCCAGCGCCGTCTCGATCGTCTGGATGCAGGCTGCGCAATGAACCGTCGGTGCTGAAAGATCGGTCTGGCGAAGACCATCGCCAAGCGAGCGGCTCGCCAGCCTGATCTCCTGGCTGGATGGCAGGACCGATGTGGTGCTGCCCAAATCCAGCGCCATTTCAGCGCCTGGTGCACAACAGCTCATTTCAGCGCTCCATGGGAAATGATGATCCTGCGGACGTCGCGGTAGGGCTCTGCCAGACCGGCATCGGCGTCGACCTCGACGATCCAGACACCGTCCTTCGGCATATGCTGCGCGGCAAATTCCTGGCCCGAGGCGAGGGCGAGGATGACGGCCTTATCCTCTTTCTCGTAGGCGGGATGGCGAAACAGCACCTTGACGCCATGCAAGGCAACCGGCTTGCCGGCGACATCGGTGAGGCCGTAGCGGACTTCGCCCCAGGCGATGGTCAGCTTGCCGGTCCAGCCGAGCGCTGCCTGCGCGCGACCTTCCTCGGCCTTCTTGTTGAATTGCTGGCTCGCCACATAGGTGTTTTCGACGACGAGGCCAGTCCAGCTTGTGCTGGCGAGCGTCGCCATGGTCAGATTGACCCCGATGACCACCCCGAAAAAGGCAAGGATGATGGCCAACATGTGCCTGCCGGTGAATTCGCGAGGTTTTTGAGCGTTGGCGCTCATTTGGCAGTCTCCGGCGCGTTGAAGGTGGCGGTGTATTCATCCGACTCGAAGCTCGCCTTATCCTCGACACGGAACTTGAAGGTCTGCGCTGTGCCGTGGATTTGATCCGCCGGCTGGCGCACGAAGACCTTCAGCATTTTCAGGCGGTCGGGTTCGACCGGAATGGCGAAAGAACGGCCTGCCGGTATGTCGTCACCGACCACGCTCATCTCGGCGCCCGGTAAGCCCTGCATCGTGACGATGATCGTCCTTGGCTCGGGGATCATGTTGAGCAGCTTGACGGTGTAGCCGTTGCGGATCGAGCCGTCGGACAGCGTGACGAATTGCGGATTGCGGTCGTGCAGCACGTTGATTTCGAGCCGGTCGCGCGTCAGCAGCGAATAGAGCAGACCCAGGCCGATCAGCGACCACAAACCCATGTAGACATAGGTGCGTGGCCGAAAGATCTTGCGAATATGGAAATGCGCCACCTTGTCGGAGAACGGGCCATCAGCGGTCCTGACCAGCGACGGATTGACGGAACAGGAGCCGCCCGCGGTCGCCAGCATCATATTGGTATTGTAGTCGGAGAGCGTCGCGTAGGAGATCAGCCCGCGCTCCCTGCCGAGCTTGTCCATGACGCCGTCGCAGGCATCGATGCAAAGCGCGCAGGTGATGCATTCGAGCTGCTGGCCGTCGCGAATGTCGATCCCCATCGGGCAGACCGCGACGCAGGCATTGCAGTCGATGCAGTGGCCGACGGACTGCCCTGCGGTCTGCACCTTCTTGGCGTGACGCGAGCGCGGTTCGCCGCGCCAGTCATTGTAGGTGACAGTGAGGGAATTCTCGTCAAGCATGGCCGCCTGGATGCGCGGCCATGGGCACATGTAGGTGCAGACCTGCTCACGCATCAGGCCGCCGAACGTGTAGGTGGTTGCCGTCAAGACGGCGATGGTGATGTAGGCGACGGGTGCGGCGGTGCCGGTGAAGAGCTCGCCAACCAGCATCGGTGCATCGGCGAAATAGAAGATCCAGGCGCCGCCGGTCGCCACACCGATGACCAGCCAGATCGCGTGCTTCGATATGCGCAGCATCAGTTTGCGGGCGGTCCAGGGACCGGCATCGAGCTTCATGCGGGCGTTGCGGTCGCCCTCGATCGCGCGTTCGACGACGAGGAACAGATCGACCCACACCGTCTGAGGGCATGTATAGCCGCACCAGGCGCGGCCGACAGTCGAGGTGATCAGGAAAAGACCGACGCCGGCCATGACCAGGAGGCCAGCCACATAGAAGAATTCCTGCGGCCATATCTCGATGAAGAAGAAGTAGAAGCGGCGGTTGGCGAGATCGAGCAGCACGGCCTGGTCCGGGGCAAACGGGCCACGGTCCCATCGCAACCACGGTGTCAGGTAGTAGATGCCGAGCGTGATCGCCATCACCAGCCATTTGAACTGCCGAAAGCTGCCCGAGGCCCGCTTCGGGAAGATCTTCTTGCGCGCGGCATACATTGGCTGGCGCACTTTGGCGGAGTTGACCGCCTCGGCTTCGAGCCGTTCTACCTGCGTATTGTCCAGCACATGAATCTCCACTCGCGCCGCCGGTAATCCGCCCAGGCCTGGGCTGCCAGCGTAAGGAGTCTTTGCCGCAGGTCGGGGCAAGGCGCGTTGATGCAGGTCAAACCGGTTGCCGGATGCAAGTCGAGGCCCGGCATTGCCGGGCCTCGTCGCTTGGTTGGCGGAGGGCCGGGAATAGGGCCCCCGCTTCCTATTCCCCGCCACCAAGCGAATGGATGTAGATGGCGAGTTCCTTGACTTTGGTCTCGCCCAGGCGCCCGCCCCAGGCCGGCATGACGCCCTGTTTCGGTGCACGGACCTGGACGGCGATGGCTGTCTCGCCGGATCCATAGAGCCAGATCGCATCGGTCAGGTCGGGAGCGCCGAGTTCCTTGTTGCCCTTTGCATTGTCGCCATGACAGGCCACGCAATTGTCGGCAAAGACCTTGGCGCCGGGCTCGACGAGGCTGACATCCTGGATCTTTCCCGACAGGCTGGCGACGTAAGCGCTGACCTGAGCGATCTGGTCATCGGATATGATGTCGCCAAAGGCAGGCATTTCCGACAGGCGCGTGTCCGGATCGGACGCGAAGCGGATGCCATGCGTGATCGTCTGCTGGATCTGCTCGGCCTTGCCGCCCCACAACCAATCGTCATCGTTGAGATTGGGAAAGCCCTTGGAGCCCTGGGCGCCGGAGCCATGACATTGTACGCAATTGACCTTGAAAGCGGCGCCACCGGCAGCGACCGCGAATTCACGCAAGCCATCGTCCGCGGCAATCTCCGAGACGCTTTTGGACTCTACCGCCGCGACATATTTGCCCTTGGCGGCTTCAGCCGCAGTCAGCTCGTCCCTGACCTCGTTGCGGCTTGAATAGCCGAGCACACCCTTCGTCGCCGAGTGCAGCATAGGCCATGCCGGATAGGCGATGGTGTAGCCGATCGCCCAGACAATAGTGACGTAAAAGGTCACGACCCACCAGCGCGGGAGCGGGTTGTTCAGCTCCCGGATGCCATCCCATTCGTGGCCGGTGGTCTCGACGCCAGAGATTTCATCAATGTGCTCGTCGCTCATGATCACTCGTCCTCAAGGGGAATCCGGGCAGCTTCGTCGGCCAGCTTGCGGCTGCCGGGGCGGAGCGCGAAGGCAACTGCGCCGACAAAGAAAAGCGCCATGGCGACCAGACCCCAGCTGTCCGCAAACTCTCGCATCAAATTGTAATCCATGGATAAAACTCCTCAGCGGTAGCCGGCGGCTTCGTCGTAGTTCTTGAAATCGACCAGCGTGCCGAGCATCTGGAGGTAGGCGACGAGGGCATCCATTTCGGTGACCTGTTGCGGGTTGCCGTCGAAGTCGCCGATCTTGGCTTTGGGGTAGCGGGCTTCGAGGCCGGATGTATCGGCGTTGGGATCGGCTTGCGCCATCAGGTCGACATTGGCGTGGGCGATCATGTCATCGTTGTAGGGGACACCGACACGGCTGTTGGCGACCAGATGCGTCGAGAAATCCTTCACTTCGATCGGCGCGTCTTTGAGGAACGCGTAGCTCGGCATGATCGATTCCGGCACCACCGAACGTGGGTCCGCAAGGTGCTCGACGTGCCATACATTCGAGTAGCGGTCGCCAACGCGGGCGAGATCCGGCCCGGTGCGCTTCGATCCCCACTGGAAAGGATGATCGTACATCGACTCGGCAGCCAGACTGTAGTGGCCGTAGCGCTCGACTTCGTCGCGGAACGGCCTGATCATCTGGCTATGGCAGAGGTAACAACCCTCGCGCACATAGATGTTGCGCCCGACAAGTTCGAGCGGCGAGTAGGGGCGCATGCCTTCCACCTTCTCGATCGTGTTGTCGAGATAGAAGAGCGGTGCGATCTCGACGATGCCGCCGACGGTCACCACAAGAAGAGAGCCAACGAGAAGAAGCGTGGCGTTCTTCTCGATGATTGCGTGTCTATCCATCAAGCCCATTGTCTGGCTCCTTATTCGGCAGGCTGAAGGGCGGGAACCGAGCCGGGCATCGGCTCCTCCTCACGCTGGTATCCGAGGATGGTCATGGTGATGTTCCAGGCCATGATCAGGGCGCCGGAGAGGTACATCGCCCCGCCGATGGCGCGCATGACATAGTAGGGGTGCATGGCGGCGACGGTTTCAGCGAAAGAGTAGACCAGGAAGCCTTGCTCGTCGTATTCGCGCCACATCAGGCCCTGCATGACGCCGGATACCCACATCACCGCGGCGTAGACGACGATCCCGAGCGTTGCCAGCCAGAAGTGCCAGGTGACGAGCCTCAGCGAGTAGAGCCGTTGACGGTTCCAGAGCTTCGGCACCATGTAGTAGATCGCGCCGAACGAGATCATGCCGACCCAGCCGAGCGCACCGGAGTGCACGTGGCCAATGGTCCAGTCCGTATAGTGCGACAGCGAGTTGACCGCCTTGATCGACATCATCGGCCCCTCGAAGGTCGACATGCCGTAGAAGGCGATGGCCATTACCATCATGCGGATGATCGGATCGGTGCGCAGCTTGTCCCAGGCGCCTGACAGCGTCATCAGGCCGTTGATCATGCCACCCCATGACGGCATCCACAGCATGATCGAGAACACCATGCCGAGCGTCTGCGCCCAATCGGGCAGGGCGGTGTAGTGCAGGTGATGCGGCCCGGCCCAGATGTAGAGAAAGATGATCGCCCAGAAATGGATGATCGATAGCCGGTAGGAATAGACCGGCCGGTTCGCCTGCTTGGGCACGAAGTAATACATCATGCCGAGGAAGCCGGCGGTCAGGAAGAAGCCGACGGCGTTGTGGCCATACCACCATTGCGTCAGGGCGTCCTGGACACCGGAAAAGGCGGAATAGCTCTTGGAGCCCATGAAGGAGGCCGGCATCGACAGGTTGTTGACCACGTGCAGCATCGCGATGGTCACGATGAAGGACAGGTAGAACCAGTTGGCGACGTAGATGTGCGGTTCCTTGCGCTTGAAGATCGTGCCGAGGAACAGGATGAGATAGGCGACCCAGACGATGGTCAGCCAGATGTCCACATACCATTCGGGTTCGGCGTATTCTCGGCTCTCGGTGATGCCGAGCAGATAGCCGGTCGCGGCCATGACGATGAAAAGCTGGTAGCCCCAGAACACGAACCAGGCGAGATCGCCGCCGAACAGGCGCGCGCGGCAGGTGCGTTGCACGACGTATAATGACGTGCAAAGCAATGCGTTGCCGCCGAATGCGAAGACCACGCCCGACGTATGCAGCGGCCGCAAACGGCCGAAATTGAACCAGGGCTGGATGTTGAGATCGGGGTAGGCGAGCTGCAGCGCGATGACCACGCCGACCAGCATGCCGACGACACCCCAGAACATGGTGGCAATGGCGCCGTAGCGGATTGGACCGTCCATGTAAGCGGATGGGTCGATCGGAGCGGCCATTTCGAAGTTCGCGGTGCGGATGAGGATGGCAACAAAACCGAGCAACACGAAAAACAACACCCACATATGCTGCCGGAAAGGCTCATCCACACCGAAGCCTGCGGCCACCAGAGCCGCAAATGTGAAAAGGCCCAAAGCAAAGATTTGAGTGCCGAACTTCATAACATGTCCCCGACCTCGGATTCCGATGCGCGGACGCTAATCCGCGTGAACACCAATTCAGCAGTCGGCTCGTCGCCGCCTTGATCCATGTCAAAGCCATTTGCTTTTGGATTGGGCAGCGTCGGTTTCGCAAACGATCAGGAGGCTGTCATTGAACAGGAAGAGGGAGCTGGAATCGTCGTTGCTCGAAACAAGCCGCGAAAGTTCGATACTGGCAGTTCGATCTGGGAGAGAGGCGGTTCCCGCGGCGGTGATGAAACGTGCGCATCTGGAAAAGCTGCAGCTCTGTGAAGCTCTGGAAAGGATCGCAGACACGTTGCCGAAGGTTGATCGTTTGAAATGCCTGAGCACGGCAAACGCGATCGTCCCGCTGTTGCGAAACATTCATCAATACGAAGAGACGATGATCTTTCCGGCCTACGAGGCTGCTTTGACCAGCCGCGACGCTAACCTGGCTTCCACCCGGCGATTGCGCGCCGAACACGTCGAAGACGAATGCTTTGCCGGCGAGGTTACTGAAATTCTGCTGGCGATTGGCCATGGCGAGACAGTCGAGAATGCCGAGGCTGTCGGCTTCATGCTGCGCGGCTTTTTCGAAGGTCTGCGCCGGCATATCGCGTTCGAACGCGAACACGTGTTGCCCATGATTGGAATCGTCGATTGATCCTAGGCGCCGGAGCGTCGCTGCAGCCGGATCAAGCTGTCGACTGTAACATGCCGATTGTTCTCGATCCGGATCACGCCGTCTGATCGCAGCCTCGTCAGCTGGCGGCTAACCGTCTCGATCGTCAGACCAAGGAAATCGGCGATGTCGGCGCGGGTCAATGGCAGATCGAAACTTGTCGACACGGCGGCCGGGTCAAGCGTGGGATCGATGTTTCTGGCGATCATGAGAAGAAAGCTCGCCACCTTTTCCGAAGCACTCTTGCGGCCCAGCGTCACCATCCACTCGCGGGCGTCATCGAGTTCGTTCAGCGTCTGCTTGAAGAGACGATGCTCCAATCCCGGCGACTCCTTCATCATCCGTTCAATGGCGGCCTTTGGGAACGAGCACAGGGAGACTGTGGTTGCGGCTTCAGCGTTGATCGCGCTTTCTACCTTGAAAGGCCGTCCCAGAAAATCGGGTGCGAACTGCAGGCCGACGATCTGCTGGCGTCCGTCCGAGAGGCTCTTCGTCAGCTTCACCACGCCGGAAAGCACGTTCGAATAGCTGTCGACGGTCTCGGCGTCGCCAATCAATTCCACGCCCGGTTCAACGGTATGCTTCGATGAGGTCTTGGCGAGGCCCACCAATTGTTCAGGATCGAGCGCACCGCAAACGCCATGGTGCCGCGCTTCGCATGATTGGCAAAGCACGGGAATGCCGGCGCTGTGAACATCCTGACGCACTGTCATCGTGGTCGTCCGAGGAACCAAAAGTACCGGCAGGATATAGCATCGGCCCGAGAAATCTCTTGCGGCAGTTTGTCCGCAGCGAGTTATCGTTGACCGAGATCAAGGTTCGCCGTTGTCCGATGTGAGCAGTATCGTGTGGTACAAATCGGAGCGGACAGCGACATGCGGGCAGATTTAATCGCCAGGCTTGGTGAGAACGTCCCACGCTATACGAGCTACCCGACGGCGCCGCATTTCCATCCAGGCGTTGATGCCGCCGTTTGTCGTGGCTGGCTGCAGGCGCTCAACGAGGGCGACGAGATCTCGCTCTATCTGCACATCCCCTATTGCGACAAGCTTTGCTGGTTCTGTGCCTGCCATACCAAGCAGACACGCCACTACGAGCCGGTGAGGGCCTATCTTCGCTCACTGCATGCCGAGATCTCTACCGTTGCCAGACTTGTTGGAGGCAAGGGCCGAGTGCGTGCCGTCCATTTCGGCGGCGGTTCACCGACGATGCTCGAACCGCAGGATATGGTGGCGCTGGCAACAGTGCTGCGCAACAGCTTTGCATTCCTTCCCGGCGCCAAGATCAGCGTCGAAATCGAACCCAACGATATGGACGAAGCCCGCCTCGACGCACTTGCCGAAATCGGCATGACGAGGGCGAGCCTCGGCGTCCAGGATTTCGATCCGAAGGTGCAGAAGGCGATCAACCGCGAGCAGAGCTTTCTGCAGACCAAAGCGGTAGTCGAGGGCGTTCGTTCGCGCGGCGTCGAATCCGTCAATCTCGACCTGCTCTACGGCTTGCCGCATCAGACCCGGGACAGCGTCGCTTCTACGGTCGCGCAGGCACTGACCCTGGAACCGGACCGGATCGCGCTTTTTGGCTACGCGCATGTACCGTGGTTCAAGAAACATCAGACGATGATCGACGAAGCCTGGCTGCCCGGTCCGGCGGAGCGCCTTGCTCAATCGCAACTGGCCGCGCAGGCGATCGTGGACAATGGGTACGAGGCAATCGGGCTCGACCATTTTGCCAGACCGGGCGATGCGCTGGCAATTGCGGCACGCGCCGGGGCTTTGCACCGGAACTTTCAAGGCTACACCGAGGATCGCTGCGAAACGTTGATCGGCCTCGGCCCGTCGTCCATCAGCCAATTTCGCCAAGGCTATGCACAGAACATGCCGTCGACCGCCGAGTATGGACGCGTGGTCGCAGACGGTGGTCTGGCTGCGGTCCGTGGCATTGCGTTTTCCGACGACGACCGCGTTCGCGGCTGGATCATCGAGCGGCTGATGTGCGACTTCGCCTTCTCCGCGATCGATTTGGTGGAGCGCTTTGGCGAGCAGGGCCAGCGGCTCCTCCTCAAGGCAAGTTCCGTGGCCCTTAACGATCCTGCCCGGTTGCTCGAACTCGATGGCGACAATTTCGTCGTCCCTGCGGAAAGTCGCCCGTTTGTCCGCAGCATCGCGGCGAGTTTCGACACATATTTCGAAAGCGGCAAGAGCAGGCATTCGGTCGCAGTTTGAACACCGGTCAGAAATGCTCCCCGGCCTTGAACGGGCCGATGCGGGTTCCCGCCGCGATCAGGTAAGCGGTCGACCAGCCTATGAGCAGGAAGCCGTTCACGCCCTCGAGCGCCGCCAGCACGCGCCATCCATGAGCGGGTACGATGTCGCCGTAGCCAACGGTTGAGAAAGTGATAGTCGAAAAGTACAAGGCGGTTTCGAAATCGGCGAAGATGTCGAGCAATCGGTAAAGCCCGGCCCAGAGCCAGACCTCTGTGGTTATAACGGCAAAGAGCCCCATCACCACGCTGATCATTGCGACGATCCGGCTGCGGCGCCCATGCATGCGAAACCGGGCGGCTAGATATCCCATTGCATGCGTGACGGCGATCAGACCAAATGTATGGACCAGGATCGTCAGACTTATGACGACGGTGCCGATGAGCAGATTTACAATCATGGGCGGATCATAACGATCGAACTCACCGCACACGTTGTGCGAGATCAAATCTGGAACTTAGCGTATGCCATATGTGACTCTTTTGGCGGGGCAGCGTGATGTTATAGCCCGAAAACCAATTCGCCGAGTCTTGTCGAATGATGCCGAGCAGACTCTCGCCGAGCCCTGGCTCGCGATCACGAGCGATACCTGGGCCATCTTCCAGAGGCGCTTCAGCTGCCCACAGCGCGCCAGGTTGCTGCACACTTCCTGCGTGGCGCGGTTGAACTCAACAGGCGCTATCCCGACCGCACAGGCTGCTTGGGCGTCAACGGCGTCTTGGCGGGCTCGGACGACGCCGAAACTATCCGCCAGGCCCTGATTGAGTATCGGGCCACCGGCGAAGCGATGCTTCGCGAGCGGTTCGAGAGGGCAAAGGCAGAGGGTGATCTTCCGGAAACTGCCGACTGCGCAACCCTGGCCGCGTATGTCATGGCGGTGACACACGGCCTGGCCGTGCAGGCAAAAGCGGGTTTCCGTCGTGACGTTCTCCAGGAGGTGGCCGAGCAAGCCCTTGGCTGGCTGGCCAGAGAATGCCCGCTCACGTCAGGCAGCCGCTCATGGTTCTTGAGTTATGAGAGGCTGGCCGAGCGGTAGGATCGTCCGCTTCGGACCGATAGCTGCCCCGCGCTTGTCCGGCGTCAGTGTCTGCTTCCGTCCCTAGCCCATCCGGAAGCGGCCAGTCCGCTAACGGCCCAACCGAGACCTCCAATACCACGCTGCTGATCGCTGTCCCTTGGGGCGCGAAACTGGCCTCCAGGGTCGGGTAGCAACGCCGCCTTCGGGTTCGATGTTCACACTCTGTGCTTCGAAAGTCGCTTAAGATTGCAGTGCGGAACTCAACGGTGACCTGTGCCCGGGTCGCCTTTTGCAAGGAAGCTGCTCGTGGAACTGTGGAAGTACGTGACCGCAGGGGTCGTCATCGAAAGTGCCGTCATGAAGGCTGCCTGACGAGACCACAGCCTCGGTGGATCCAGGAGAGCGGACCGAGATCCCAGCTGGCTGGAATGCCGTATCAAAAGGCGGGTCTCGCCTTCTGGGCCCTGCCGCCGCAAGCGGGATAGTGGTGCAGCCGCCCCAAGCGGCGACAGGTATCACGTCTTCTGACGGTGATCCCAGCAGGGGCGTCTCTCGGCCAATTTCTTTTTTCTCGCATAAGACTTGAGCGCCAGGAAGGGACCCTTCGATCTTCGCCCTTGCAGGTCGAAGGCAGTGATGAATCCATTGCGCGGATGCGTAGCCATCAATGAATCTTATGCTGGGGTTGAGTTCCTGAAGCCTGCCACCACCCCGAAGCATTTCACGCAAAGTGAGATACAGGCACGATTAAGGAAATGAAGGGGAGCGACGGCCGCGCTGGTCCGTCCAACCGAATTGGCGCCCCAGACCGTATCCGGAGCCGGCTGCGCCCAGATCCCCGGTGACTCTTCACGCTGGGACTAGCGACGAACCAATGCTTGCTGGGCGGCCACTTTGTGCGCGGGCCGGCATCACAAAATTCTGGACGAGGAATTAAGGCGCCGAAAGGACGGGCCTAAGAAGGCCGGACTTCGTCGACGACTAGAGCGCAGTTCAGATTTAGCCGTAGTGCCAATGAGGCTTTGGCTCGGTGCCGGTGAACATGACGCCGATGCGGTCCTCGCGACGCCAGCGGACCACTGCCTTGTAGGCAATGCCGTCGGTCGGCACATAGAGCAGGAACTCGTCGGGCACGCGTGCGTCGATCGAGACCTTCAGTTCGGCGCCGTCGTCATGCATGTTGCGCACCGTGCATGTGACCTCGGAACGGGTCATGCCGGTCAGGATTGTTGCGCCCTTGAAGACGCGCTGCCTGCGTTGGCCCCTCTGTTCGTCTTCAGCCATTTCGTCTAATCCCCGGCGACCGTAGCTTCATGGGGGTTTTGTCTGCCAGATAATTAGGCTGCCTGATGAACATAGCGTTATCGTCAGCTGCTGCTGCGACTTTGCATCTAAGCGGAAAGGAAGAGCTTCGCTGTAGGGTTTTTGATGGAGAACTAGCCGCGGTGCCCGACTCGAATGAGGCTCTTATGTTCCAATCAACGGGACTGTGACTGTCGTTGCGTAATCTATCGGATACCGATCGAAATATGGGAACTCGATGACGAAAGCATAGGTGGCGGTCAGATGCGCCATGCGGAAACCGCCGTTGGGGGGATCGATCCCAATCGTCACTTTGACGTCTTTCAACCCTAAAGCCAGTAATTTCTCTGTGGCAATGGCTTGTATCTGAGCCTGCGTCAGCGAGTTCTTCATCTGCAGCGCACGCGAGGACGTTTCCAGCGTGTACCGAACACTTGACATGGCGTTCAGAGCCCAGCCGAATGCGAAAATCCCGAACAAAAGCATCATCAGAAATGGCGCGAGCAGCGCGAATTCCAACGCAGCTCCGCCTGACGGATCACGCTTAAATGCTCTTCCCTTAGCGGACACGAATCACCTGTTGATGCCTAAGCTCGCGCGAGAAGGAAAACACGTCAAAGCCGAAGGGCGGGGACCAGGTGGCTGTCGCCTGTATTTCAACGAAGACCGAGGGAGCTTTCAAACCGTCGCACAGGATCGATGGATCGGCCATGGTGCTCCCACACATGTATGTGCGCCTTAATACAACTTGCGCGTCGTCGGGACGATTTTCCCAGCTCGAAAGGGCGACGGCTTGGGTTGCCGCGTCGTTGGCTTCTCCTTGCATCACAAGATTTGCTGCCGTTTTGACGCCTGCACGCATCGACAACGAGCTTGATACGAAAGACCAGCCGTTAATGACGCCAAGAAGTACCAGGCAAAGGATCGGCACAACCAGCGCAAACTCTACCGCCGCAACACCCGAATCGCTCCGAAGAATCCGAACTGGTCGCCATTCCACGGAGGATTACTCGACAAGCCGAACGGACTGCGTCGCAGGAATCTCACGCATCCCGAGGCTGGTGCAATCCTGATTGATGCTTGTGTTGCCGGACCACTGCACGGTGCTGCCGACGACTTGCGTGCAACCATTTTTGCCCGAGAAATTGCCCAGGTAATTGACCGCCTGCGTTGGAAAATACAGGGCGCCGGTCAAAAGCGAATCCGCCGTGCCATTGAACGTGTTCGATCCCGCCAGGTTTGCTCTGTCGGCGTAAAACAGCACACCCGAATAGGTGCCTGATGTTGGTGCGCTAAGCTTGACGGTGGCAGTGCCGTTCATGGTGACGCCGGAGCTGCCGGCCAGATAGATGATAACTCCCTCGCCGGAAATGTTTGCATTCGAGTTCGCTTTGAAATCGCCTCCCTGAATGACGTATACCCCGGGCGAGAGCGTTACACTGCCGCTCAAGCTGAGTCCCCTGCAGTATGTTCCAGGTTGCAACGTCGACTGGTTGCCGTTTTGACAGGGGTTCGTGGCCGGCGGCGCCGGAAGGTCGGCAAAAGGATCGGCAGCGGGCAACGCCTGGGTTATCAGGCTGGTGCAGACGGTCTTCACAGGATTGGCCAATGACAACCCACCGGCCGATATCAGGCAGTCGACATCAAGGCTTGCCGATCCCTGAAGTTTGATGGCGTCCGCAGCTATTGAATTCGACATGACGGAGCAGCCCGTCAATTTTGTGGTCGAACTGCCGGAAAAGAGGGCCGCTTTCGAAGCAGAAGGATTGAGCGCCAGAACGCAGGCCTTTGAAGCATCCGTGATAAGAGCCACCGCCCTTGCCTGTGCGCCAACCTCGTTCTGCGTGAATATCGATGTAAAAAACCGATCGAGGTTTTGGTGAACGATGACCTCGACAGCCTTTTTCGCCACGTTTGGGCCGGACGACGGGGGTGTGAAAACTTCAATGATGCCTGTTGACGCTGCAAAACCGTTCGAGGCTGCTGAAAGCGTCGCGGCGGAGACAATCGCGGGCTTGTCGGATCCCGAAACCTTTTCCAAAGCGCCAGCGTAAGCTGCCGCGTCGGCCACCGCCTGTAATTTCAAGCTACTATAATACCAATAGGAGGTCTCGACCCCGAGACCCGCACCGCCAACAACAATCGGCAAGGACAGGGCAAAAATAATGGCAACGTTGCCGCTCGTGTCGATGCCTCGTCGCCGACAGCGGACAAACTGCCTCAAGATACGGGCGCCCCATTCCATGCCGGTATTTAAGGAAAGATGGATGAAGGAATGGCTAAGGATTTCACTCCATTTGAGATGTCCGCTCGCTGGGGCGGCCGGCACGAGCTCCGGGCGGCCGCACTCGGCGATCACGCCGCTATTCGCTGCTCTCTGCAGCCGGCGATAGTGTGAGCCTTTCGACGGTCTCAATGATTGCCTTTGTGAGTGCTTCGCCCTCGGGGAACATCGATGACGACCGGCTGATCGTGCGCAAGCTCGGCGTGATCGGGCGCTGCCTCGCGGCGACGCCAGACTATCTCGACCGCAGAGGACCGGCCGCGGCGCCCGGAGCATCTCGCCGACCACTATTATCTGCTTTACGCCCACATCAGGAGGCGCGATGTCGTGCCGCTCACCGGCACAGGCGGCGAAAAGGCCGAGGTGCGAATCCGGCCAGCCTCGCGCTCCGAAAATTCACTGCTCAATCATCAAGCGTTGCTGTCCGGCGTTGGCATCGGCCTCGGGCACAAGATGATACTCGATCCCCTCATCGCTGAAGGCCGGCTCGAACATGTGCTGCCGGACCGGCACTACGCGCCGCACCACGTGCATGCGTCTACCCATCGAGCCGCTTCATTCCGTTAAAGGTCATGCGGTTCGTTGCCGGCTTCGCTGACCCCTCGCCGCGATAGGTGCGTTCATCGAAGACAAAAAAGCATATACATCCAATGAAGTGATGCCGGCTTAGTGGTGAAGTCTGACGTTTGTAAAGATTGAACAATTTCCGCATCGCCGCCCGAGGGCATATTCGCGCAGTTTCGACACCCACGATTCATCTGCATTGAGAAACGTTGCATTTGACGGGATACAGTGGTGGCATGCCTGCGGAGTCCCGGGGTGTCTCCAGACGGCAGTCCTTCGTCGTGAGCCGATGCTATTGTGCAAGTTTCGCAGCACTGCGGGTGGCTATATCGCCTAAGACAGCATGAAGAAGTGTTCCAACTTCCTGTTCGGCGATGCGGGGTGCAATTCCTGATTTGGACAGTTGAATGAGAATCGTCTTGGCGGTGCTGCGCCAGAAGGCATTCGCGTCCTCCCCATTCTTGGATTCGAGGACCCGGGCGATACCTTCAACCAATTTCCGCCGCCGATGCAGCGGAAATGCGCTTATGTTTGAATCACACATGGATCACCTCACCCGTTCAGTCTCGCGAATAAGCGTTGGCGGGCTAAAAAATTCGGTTAACAGCGCCCAAGCTCGGTGGAAGTTTCCGCGAATTGCCACTGGACGCGGCGAATTAATGCCACGTCACCACCACCTCTCAGAATTCAGAAGGGAAGCTCAGGATGTATTCAGGCAAAAAGGCGCCTGGCCTAGGAATCATAGGTTGGGCAGCGAATCGGAGAACCCGCGCAGATTCATCGCAGCGCGAGGCGCCGAGGAGCGTCCTTATTCGGCCTGCTGTATTTCCGCCGCCGCTCCGTCTGCGGCACGTTCCAAGGCGACCATCTTCTTTACCAGAGCCAGCAGATCTCGCTTGGTACCGTGCGGTAGAGACACGACCTGTTGCGCGAGTTCCATGGTGTCGCGGGCTTCCTCCGGCGTGCGGCCCCATAGATGCGGGGCAGCGCTGAACAGCATTTCCATCGGCATGAACCCGAGGATCTCGCACAGGTGGATCATGCGCGTGACGTGCATTTTTGAGAATGCGCGTTCATAGCGGCCATAAACCTGCATCGAAAGGCCAAGCAAGGGCGCGAGCTCGGCGCGCGTCAGATCCTTGTCCTCGCGCGCCTTGCGGATGAAGGCGGCAATTCTTTCATCGATTTCGCCGAGGGTTTTGATGCCTTCGAACCCCGGGCGACGGAAAACAGCCTTGTCGATCTCGGGATCGGTCGTCTCAACCAATTCCATTTTGTTTTTATAGGCGTCCATATCCTTAGCCACGTCCTCTCCCTTCTTGTTTTTTTCCAGTCGCGGACAGGGCGACGACCTCAATCAACATTTGAAAACGGGATTGCCCCAAGCACGCCCCGGCACTCGCTTGCACAGCAATTTTCCAGAAGCGGGAAATGAGGATAGTGCTTTCCGCTACTCGCAATAAGCAACCATCAGGGCCGTGCTGCCCTCGCCTTGTAGGGTTCTTTCCAGCGGAAGCCTGCATTCATAACGCCTTTGAGCTGGCGCGGAGATAGGCACCGCCCACTGAGAGAAAATCAGCGCGCCTTGGCTGCAACCATTCGCCAAGTACCCGGCTTTCCCTCGAACACAGCTTCGACAAGTTTTTCCCCATCGACCCACCCCAGACGCGCCAGGAGTTCGCACGCGACAGAATCTTTGCCAATACTAATACATCGCTTCACGGTAACCGTCGATCCAGTCCCGTGCATTCAGATATCCCAATTGGATAAGCGAAACAGCTCGCCCTTGGCGGTTTCGTCAGATGGCCGGATGGACGCATCGAGAGCGGATTCCGTAAGCCCGTTCAATGAGGAAGCGGCTTTTGAGCTTTCACTAAAGTGGATGCCTTGGCGACCGACCCACGGTGCGGCATAGATGCCAATAAGGATACCAATCGTCGTCTTGAGCAGGAGGCTTCGACCGCCCATGGATCAATAGCCGTTGTCTCGGAGAAACTGGTCGATGGCTGCCTTTATAATCATCGTCATCTTGATGTCGTTGTCGAAGGCGGCCTTTTGCAGCCGCATCTTCGTGTCGTAGTCCAGCGGGCAATTGACGTAGTGCTTGGCTTCCCGCGCGTGCGCTCGTTTGAGGTCGCGCAGGCGGTAGCGTCCCTCCTCCTGAGCCAGAGCACGTTCGATCGCCTTGCTCTTGCGCTCTTCACCGCTCGGGTTCGGCAGACCGCGCCGCGGCCGTTCCCTTGTCGCATCCGCTACTGAAACCGGCGCCGCTGTTGGTTCCCGCGCAGCCGTTCGCGCCTCTGCCTCTTCCGACACAGAGGCTGGTTTCGTTGTGGCTTTGGATGTGGCTGGCTTCGGCCGTCGCGGTGCGATTGGAAAGTCAGAGACGGACAGTTTGCCTGGTTTAGACATTTCCCACCTTTTCTTGGCTTGCCGCGAGATGGCGATCGAGCTCCTCCACAAACGCCGCGACCTCCGCGCGACCCTTCATGACCGGGTCGGTCAGCTCGAGCATCTGCAAGGTGCCGAGGCCGTTACGGATTTCGCGGTAGCAATTGCGTTCGGTGAGCTCGGTTTCCATCAGCGTCGATTCATAGCCGTCGCGAAGATTGGCGATGAACGGACGGATCAGCCTGTAAGCCTCGAGAACGCGCCCCGGCAGGGCGATGCGCGTCACCACGTTGACGTGGGGAATCGCGCGCCCCTCCCTGTCGCCAATATCCGCCGTGATGGTGGCGGCTTCGCCGGCCGCCTTGATTTCATCCTGGTTTGGCTGAATTGGCGTCAGCACCAGGTCGGAGTTGCGGATGATCGTATCGCAGATGACGCTGTCGACGCCCGGTGAGTCCATCAGGATTACGTCGTAGACGCCGTCTTGTTCGGCAAGCAGGTTTCAATGCTTCGCTGCGTTGCCGCGCTGTGCAGTTCGACGTTGGCCGGAAGATTGTCCTTGGCCTCACATCGCTTCCACCATTCGGCGAGGTTCTGGCGCGGATCGGCGTCGATCAGAAGAATCTTCTTTCCCTGAATAGCGTACTCGCCGGCAACGAGGATAATGACCGTCGTCTTCCCGGCGCCGCCTTTTCCGCTGATCGCGCAAATCCTTCGAGGCATGTCTGGTCCCTCTTTTGCCGTCCCCAAAGCCGAACGCGGCTGGCCGTCGCCACCTTCATGCGTCCTCTTGGGCAGCATTTCCAAACGAAGTGAGTGCTTCGTTTCGCATGGCGTTTTTACACCACGCGATCACACCTTCACTATCCTAGCGTGTGATACTTCAATCGCATCTTATTTTCACATCATACGTCGCGGCATGTGAACACATCGTGTGAACAATTCGTGTGAAATGGATCGGCCGTGTGCTGCCGTTTGACCATCCTGGAAGTCTCCACGGTCGCCCAATTTGTCCTGTAGACCGATGAAGTCAGCACCCGGCCTTCCCGCTCCTTTTGTGGTGAACCCCGGAGCCGCGCGAAGGCCGTCTGTGACGCTCGCAGTCCGCCAGGGCGAAGAGCGGAGCGCCCCTTGCGGGCGAGTACGAGGGGCACACAAAGGCCGACAAAAGCGGTCCTGGAGGTGTGAACCCTGGAGAGCGTTTTAGCGTTTGATTGGGCAGGGCGTCCGTCCCTGCCCAAGGTTTCGATGTGGATGAGCGAAGAGTGGGCCGCTCGAAAAGTTTGGTTTGATTGAGTGCAAATTTCACGCCTATTGATGGTGGTGGCAGGGTACGGAAAAATGTGCGACATTTTTCCCGACGATCGAGGAACAAGCCCTCGATGCCTGCCGCAAGCGCCAGAGAGAGGGGCCTAAGGCTAAATGGACGACGCGAAATTCGAGGTCCGGCTCGAGCCGGACCGGAAGGGTCGAATGGTGCATGCCCGCGTCAGCGCGGACGAATATGCGGCGATCGAAAAGGCCGCCAAGGCGGCAGACATGACGGTTTCCGGATTCTTCCGGTCGCTGGTCATCGAGGGGGCGGGCGCTCGGCCATTCCTTACTGAGGAAGACCGCCTCGTGATGGCATTGCTGCTGGAGGATATGCGCGCGATCGGCGTGAACCTCAATCAGGTCGCGCGGGCGCTCAACAGCGGCAAGGGCGTTCATCCGAGCGACGTCGATATTCAATCTCGGGAACGTGCAACGCGTCCAAGCGGCCGTTATGACGGAGTTGCGATCGCTGGCGAAGCGCGCCGGCCACAAGCGGCGAGGGGAGGGGTAAGGCGTGGAAATCTTCTTCGGCGCATTCACGAGCGAATGGGAGCATCGCCGTGCGGCGTTGCTGCATGAGCTATCGCTTGGCGAGAGGCGCCGTTCGTCGGCCGAAGACGAAATGAGGCGTCGATTGAAAGCGATGGCCGAGCTTGGCGGCGGAGGTGGTGCTGGTGGCAGCCGGCCGAAAATGCGGCGG
>NZ_SUEO01000092.1:19110-22438 GCF_004962925.1 Mesorhizobium sp.
CGCCAAGCCGATCTTGGCGGCCGAGACGCGGGCAGCAGCGGTGTCCCGTCCATTAGAAGCGCGGCTAGCGGCGGTTGCCCAGGGCAGCCAGTCCGCGGTTGTCAAAATGGCATCCTATGGCGCCGGCGCGAGGGTGGGGGCGATGCTGAATTATGTGTCGCGCGGCGGCGAGATCGCCGTCGAGAACGAGAACGGCGAGCGCATCAGGAGCCGCGAGGATCTAGCGCGGTTGCGGGGAGACTGGAACCATCTCTTCCAGAACCGCGCAGAGAGCCGCGATATCGGAAGCTTCACCGTAGAGATTGCGACTGCGGCGGTTTCGTCAGACGAAGCGATGCATGAGCTGGTCAGGAACAGTTTGACGAGCGCGTTCGGCGATCGCCGCTATGCTTATGCGGTCACGCGACCAGGCCGACGGCGCGCTGACGGTTCAAGGTGCGGTCGTGCTCAGAAGCGGGCAGGGCGAGCGGCTGACTGGCGACGACAAGGCCGCCAGCATCATTCAAGCGCGATATGACGCCAGTGCAGCCGCGCAAGGGGCAGCACGGTTCTCGTTCCAAGGCTACGGCAACGGTGTCGAGTATGGCGCCAGCAAATTGCGAAGTCTGGTTGAACGTCATGACGGCAACGTTCGCGACGACCGCGGCCAAATCGTTGGTGACGAAAAGCTCGCTGGCGATCTGGTGCAAAAGGAATGGCGCGGTGATCTGCACAGCCGCAAAGGCCGCGACGTGATGCACCTGATCATGTCGGCCCGGGCCGGCACGAACGTCGAGGCGTTTGAAAACGCTGCACACGACTTCCTTGCCGAGCAGTTCGCCGGCCATCGCTACGGGTTTGCCATGCATGATCCGGCCAATGATCCGAAGGAAGAAGGCGAGGGGGGCAAGCGGCCACATGTCCATGCTCACGCGATCATCACGATGCGATCGGAATCGGGCGATCGGATCGAGACGACCCCGCAGGTGTTTCGGGAGTGGCGGGCCACAATGGCTGAGAAGGCCCGCGCGCGGGGGATAGCGATGGAGATGACCGATCGTCGCGAGTTCGCCAGTCCGCCCGCCTTTACCCGCAATCAGGTGAGGCCGGTGAGCAGTGAAGGGCGGACCGAGCACGTCGGGACCAGCGAGGCGGCGCAGGGCCGGTACGATGCCAAGCGGGGCGGACGACGCAGTCTGGCGAAGGCCGAAAGGAGCCGGCAGTATGCCATAAAGGCAACGCAGAGTTGGCAGAAAATCGCGCTCGCCAGCGGTGATAGGCGTGTTGTTGCTTATGCAGAACAGCAGCGAGATCATTTGACAGCAAGCCTTTCGGCAGGTCAGGCGGAAGCGAGCGTAAATGTCGTCCATGCAGATTTCGGGTCAAAATTCCGCGCCAATCTGGTAACCTTGCAGAAAGTCGTTTTGGAGGGTCAGGAAATGCGCGAGACAACGCGGGCAGAGTTTGAAGCCTATGAAAAGAAGGTCGAGACCGCCTTGTTCCGGCTGGAGCGGAGCGTCGGTCCCGGCGAGCGAGACGATTTTGATGAAGTCGCGTCTGTTGCTCGCGAGCATGTGAACGGGCGACGCGAGCTGATGGAGCTTTACGAGATGAAGGGTCAGGCGGAGCAGGGAACTGCGACCGAGCGAAACGAAAGCCGGGAGCGTCGAGACGATGCGAATGAACAGTTAGATGCGGCAGTCGCCAAACACGGCGAGGCGGTTGTCGAGGCTGCAAATGACGTTCTTATGGACATCGAAACCAGTCGCGAGGGTTTGGATAGAATTGAGGCCGGTGAGCTTTCCAACGATCCAAGAGGATTCCGAGCTGATATTGAGCGCGGACTGGCTCGCGCGGCGGAGCTTGCCGTCCAGGGCAACACCTATATGCGCGAGGTAGCCGAGAAGGATCCGGACCTCAAGCGGCCTATCGAGGCGGCAGAGCAGTCCCAAGAGCGGTCGGCAGAAGAGCAGGGCAAAACCCCTGCAAATGTCGATGCCGTGACCGAACACCAGCGAGATCCTCGCCCCGAGGAGGCCGAGAGCCGGCCGGACGAACCCGCCGAGCGCGAGGCTCACGAACTGGCGTCGACCGTAGATCCTACAAATCGGCTGCAGGATAAGTTAAACAGCGACAAGGAGGCCGCACAACGCGGCGGCGAGACAACGCGGACCGATCCGGCGCAACAGCATATTCCTCGCCTGGGAGTTGGAGCGCGAGGAATTGGAAAGAAGGGAACGCGACCGCGACGACCGGGACCGTTAGAGGATCATGTTTAATCGACAGGATTACGTTTACCAGAGCAGCGACCCGAAGGGTGACGAGGGGTTTGGCAAGTTATTTGCTATCATCATCTGTTTCGTTTTCTTCCTGGGCGCACTGCAGGTTGCTTATGAAACGGTGTCTGGCTGGTACGAAAACTTCGTGCAGTGGGGCAGCGAAATGCTAGCCTTTTTGGCCGGCTTTTGGCCGTTCTGATAGTTGCGGGCCCCTGGCGCTCAAGTCTTATGCAAGGATAAGAAATGGCAGACGGACCGAACCGGAATCCGGCTGCTGACGAAAAGCGCGAATTCGTGGTCTCGCCAGGCCCCATATCGCCGCTTACGTCGTGACGCCCGGCACGGTTCGCACCCTTCGGGTCCTGCATGGCGCTCAGATGTGGGCCAGACGAGATAGCCGCTGAGTAGTCTCCTTCCTCTTCCGAAGGAGGACGTCGGGCATACTTTCCAGCGCCGCTCCCTCCACGGGTTATCCACTGTGACTATGGACCCTCCAGCAGAAGTTCTACGTTTGAAACCACCGGCGCATAACCGCGTCGGATCTTGCGTGCCAGCCAGGCCTCGAGAATGCTGGCATCCACAGGAAGTAAGCGTGCGAAGCAACTCAAGGGCGAGGCAAGATCATTGTCTTCGCCCCTTGACCCAGTTGCTGCCGAGCTCAAGGACGATATGACCGAGACTGCGGATCCCGGAATGCGGACACCGCTTGGTTCGCGCTGGTAGCCATGCGACAATCTCTTTGATTTTTGGGGGCAGGGAATGGCTCTGCAACTTTGGATAAACGATTGCGGTCACTATTTCGTCGACACCAAGCTTGGCGGCATCCGGTTGGCCAAACTTGGTGCACGCCCTATGGCGACTGGGCAGTTGAAGTCAACGATGAGGAGCTTTCCGCCCCCGACTTTGAGGCTGCAAAGCGGCTGTTTGTCGACTTATATGATCCATCTCGAGTAATTGTGAGCCCATTCGCTGTTTCGGCCGAAGGGGACGGCTTGGAAGCGGATTTCCAAATCATCGACCTCCGCCGATAATAGCGCACACTGGCAAATTACCATGGCGCCCCCCGGCAC
>NZ_SUEO01000093.1:0-2755 GCF_004962925.1 Mesorhizobium sp.
CTTGAACGCGTCCTTGATTGGCGCGCCTTCGGGCGCGGTGCGCAGGTTGAGCGTTCGGGTGCCCGGCAGCCGCTTGCGGCCGCCGAGATGATCGTAGAGGAACAAGCCGAGCCGGACCAGCCAGGCCGGCCGGTCGTCCGGGCTATGCGGCAGCACGAAGCGCATCGGCCAGATGATGTGGGGCGCCGATTCAAGCAGCACTTCGCGCTCGATCAACGCCTCGCGCACCAACCGGAACTCGTAGTATTCGAGATAGCGCAGGCCGCCATGGACGAGCTTTCCCGATCGCGAACTGGTGCCTTCGGCAAGATCGTCTTTTTCGCACAGAATGACGGAAAGGCCGCGGCCGGCAGCGTCGCGCGCGATGC
This sequence comes from Mesorhizobium sp., assembly GCF_004962925.1. GTDB lineage: Bacteria > Pseudomonadota > Alphaproteobacteria > Rhizobiales > Rhizobiaceae > Mesorhizobium. The sequence continues at coordinate 369 of NZ_SUEO01000093.1, forward strand.
CGGCGCCGTTGACGCCACCGCCGATGACGAAGAGATCGACGATTTCAGTGGCGCCGCTCATCTCGCCGGGTCCTCTATGCGTAAAAGGGGCTTCATGGCTGCTGCGCTTTCAGCATGGATTGATAGGCGGCAGACCGGCGATAAAGCGACGCACCTCTTCGGCGGCCTGCTCGGCCGCATAGGTCACCGTGCGCACGGAGGCACCTGCGATATGCGGCGTCAGCGTGACGTTCGGAAGCTGCAGCAGCGGCCAGTCGGCAGGCACCGGCTCGACCGCGAAGGTCTCCAGCATGGCGCTGCCGATATGGCCTGAGACGAGAGCATCGTAAAGCGCGTCATAGTCGACCAGCGGCCCGCGCGCGGTGTTGATGAAGATCACCCCCGGCTTCATCCGGGCGATGGTGTCCTTGTTGATCAGTCTGCGGGTCTCTTCGGTTACCCGGGAATGAAGCGTGACCACATCGGAGCGGGACAGGAGATCGTCGAGCGCGACCAGTTCAACGCCGGCATTGCGGTCTTCGGCGCTCAACTGCACATAGGGGTCGGAGACCAGGATTCGGCAGCCGAAGGCGCGCAAAAGGCGGACCAGCCGGGTGCCGATGTTGCCATAGCCGATGACGCCGACAGTCATTTCGTTGAGCTCGCGGCCAGTGCGATCAGCCCGGTAAAGATCGCCGCGCCATTCCCCCTTGCGCAAGGCTTCGTGCCCGACCCGGATCAGCCGCGTCTCGGCAAGGATGGCACCGATGGTGAACTCGGCAACCGCACTCGCATTGCGGCCAGGCACGTTGACGACGGTGATGCCGTGGGCCTTGGCGGCGGCCATGTCGATGTTGATCGGGCCGCCGCGTGATACCGCAACCAGTTTGAGTGTGGGCAGGCGCTGCATCATGGTCTCGGAGAGCGGCGCAAGCTGGGTGACGAAGATCTCGGCGTCGCCGACGAAATCGACCACCTCGTCCGGATCGCCAAAATACTCCTTGACCTTGTCGAGGCCGAGCGCCGCATTGCCGAATTCCATCGGCTCGTCGGGCCAGGCCGCCTCAAGCGTACGGATGTCGAGATTGCCGCCGCAGGCCTTCTCGATTTTCTCGCGAAACACTTCGGGAAGCATGAAGCGGTCGCCAATGATTGCAATCTTCTTACGCATGCTCGACTTCTCAGTTTGCCCTGGATGCGGCCATCGAACGCCAGACCGGCCGCAGCGCCTCATGCGCCAATGTGTAGGACGGAACCGCCCGCTCATAGATCGCGGCAAGCTTTGGGTCGCTCGGTTCCGCCGCGCCAAGCAGCGGCGTGACCCATTCGCCGACGCATTCATCCATCGACTTGTATTGGCCGACGCAGACCGCAGCGATCATCGCGGCGCCCGCAGCACCGGCTTCCTCACGCTCGCTGGTGCGAATGGCGGCGCCGACGACAGCACCCAGGATCTTGCGCAGAGCCGGACTTCTGGCCGCACCGCCGGTCAGCCGAATTTCGCCCGGCAGCGGCCCCATGGCGGCATAGCAATCGCGTGCCGCGAATGCCAGTCCCTCGAAAACCGCACGAACCATGTCGGCATAACCGTGCCGCGACGAAATGCCGACGAAACCGGCCCTGGCATTGGCATCGACGAACGGCCCGCGCTCGCCGGCCTCCGACACATAGGGCTGATAGAGAAGCGAGGCTGGCTCCGATGACGATATCCATTCATCGACCAGCGCGATCATCTCGCCATTGGTGCGCGTGATGCCTTGCGAGGCGAGTATGCCGGAGGCCAGACCCAGAACCCAATCGATGTTGAGTGTCGCCGCCATGTTCGACTGCATCTGCGCAAAGACGCCGGGCACCGGCATCGTCATGGTGTAGCCGGTTGCCGCCTCGTTGAGCAGCACCTCGTCCGGCGTCTGCGCAAGCCGCATATGCATGCCCGTGGAGCCGATGATGGAGCAGCCGGGCTTGCGCTCGCGATCGAGCAGGCCGGCGCCAAGCGCGGTGCAGGCCACGTCGACATAGGCCAGCACCACCGGCGTGCCGGAAAGCAGCCCGGTCGCTTCGGCAGCAGCTGCCGACAGGCCGGCGCTATGCCTGGTGCCGTCGACGATCGGCGGCAGCAGATGCCTGAGATCGGTAACGCCGAGCACCTCAAGCACATCGTCGCAATAGCCACGGGTGCGGAAGTCGCCGAAGGTGAAGGTTCCCTCCGACGGATCGGTGGCGCGTTCGCCGGTCAGCCTGAAATAGAGCCAGTCCTTGCAATGGAATGCTGTCGCCGCCTTGCCAAGCATTTCGGGCATGTTGCGCTTCATGAAGGCGAACTGCGATCCCTGCTGGCAGGCGGCGAGACCGCTGCCGGTCTTTTCGAAGCGCAACATGCCCGAAATGCGTGGCAAGGCGGCGACAGC
>NZ_SUEO01000093.1:2765-3415 GCF_004962925.1 Mesorhizobium sp.
TGCCGGTCTTTTCGAAGCGCAGCCGATCCTCCGGTCGCGCCCGGATCTCCTCGACGACCCCTGCAGCGCGCGCGTCGAGCCACAGCCAACCCTTCGCGACCGGCTCACCGTCCTTGTCGATCAGCCAGGTGCCATCGCCCTGCCCGGTCACCGCGATGGCGATGGTGCGGCTGGCGAGGTCCGGCACCTTGTCGGCAAGCTGGCGCAAGGTGGTCGCGGTATCGGCCCAGGTGCGCGCCAGATCCTGCTCGGCGCCGCCGCCCGGCAAGGTGTCATACCGATTCGGCACCGCCGCAGCCGCGAGCTGCCGGCCCGCCGTGTCGAAGGCGACGGATTTGATGACAGACGTGCCGGCATCGATGCCGATCAGCACATCCCGCATCAGGCAAGCTCCATGCCGTGCGAAATGGCCATGCCGCTGGACTGATCGAAGACGTGCAGGTTTTTCGGATCGATGCTGATATTGATCGGTGCGCCAAGCTCGAGCCGGGTCCGGTCGTGTTCGACCAGGACGAGCGAGCCGCCGGCAAAATCCGCCGCGATATGCGTCTGGTCGCCGAGCCACTGGTTGGCCGAAACCGTGGCCGGCACACCGTCCTTCGAGCGACGAACCGCATAGGGCCTGATGCCGATGACGACCCGCTCCCGCT
>NZ_SUEO01000093.1:3425-10706 GCF_004962925.1 Mesorhizobium sp.
CCGAGCCGCTGAACGCGTCCTTGTCATAGTCGAGCGAAAGTCCGTCGGGCAGCCGCAGATTGATCTTGTCGGCAGCCGTGCCGACATAGGCCTCGAAGACATTCATCGGCGGCTCGCCGACGAAGGTGCCGGTGAACAGGTTGGCCGGCCGCTGCTTGAGCATGTCGGGCGTGTCGAACTGCTGCAGCACGCCGCCTTCCATCACCGCGATCCGGTCAGCAAGCGCATTGGCTTCGGTCTGGTCGTGAGTGACCAGGATCGCGGTCAGGCCGCGCTCCTTGATGAAGTGCTTGATGCGGCCGCGCAGCACGGCGCGAAGCTGCGGCTCGAGCTGGCCCATCGGTTCGTCCAGCAAATGCAGATCGGCCTTGCGGATCAGCGCCCGGCCGAGGCTGGCGCGCTGCTGCTGGCCGCCGGAGATGGAGCTCGGATAGCGCTCAAGAATGTCCTCGATCTCGAGCAGCTTGGCGATGCTGACAACCTTCGCCTCAACCTCGCTTTTCGGCAACTTGGCTGCCTTCAGCGCAAACGCCATGTTCTCGCGCACCGTCAGCGGCGGGTAGAGCGAGTAGCCCTCGAACGCCATCGCCACATTGCGCTTGACCGGCGGCAGCGTGTGCACCTTGCGGCCGGCAACCGAGATGGCGCCGCGCGAGACCTCCTCGAAGCCGGCGATCATGCGCAATGTCGAGGTCTTACCGCAACCGGACGAGCCGAGCAGTGCGACGATCTCGCCCTTGTCGATTTCGATCGTCAGATTCTGGACGGCATGCACGCCCCTGTCGATCGGACCATAGAACTTGTCGACGCCTGAAATGGCGAGTGCGCTCTGGCTCATGCCGCTTCTCCACTGCGCAAATTGATGACGTTCTTCGAGCCGATGCGGTCGCCGCTCGCACGATCGAACAGCAAGGCGCTTTTGCCGTCGACGGCGATATGGGCCCTGCCTTCGCTTTGACCCGGTGTTCCGGCTGGACGCGAGACCAGGATTTCGCGGCCGCGCACGGTGCGCACCAGCGTGACGATCTTTTCGTTGAGCGGCGTCTCGGCCTCGACCGTCACCGGAATGGCGGCCGGCGTGCTTTCATCGACGAAGCTCAGCGCCTCCGGCCGCAAGCCGATCACGCAATCGCGGCCGACCGTCGCGTCATAGGCGCCCGTCAGATGGACCTGGACGTTCGACAGGCCGACATAGATGCCCTTGGCATCGCGTGACGGCTTTACGTCGAGCAGATTGATGGTCGGGTCGCCAAACAGCCGCGCGATCTCGATGTTCGCCGGCTCACGATAGATCTGCTCGGGCGTGCCGAGCTGCTTGATGACACCTTGCGACATCACCGCGATGCGATCGCCGAGCGCCATGGCCTCCTTATAGTCCTGGGTGACGTAGACGACGGTCGCGCCACGGTCGGCCAGCAGCCTCGGCAGTTCGAGCCGCATTTCGAAGCGCAGTTTGGCGTCGACATTGCGCAGGGGATCGTCGAGCAGGAGCACCGGCGGCGAGCCGACCAGAGCGCGGGCGAGCGCAGTGCGCTGCTTCTGCCCGTTGGACAGCGCCCGTGGCTTATGGCTGAGCACATGGCCGATCTTGAGCAGCTTGGCGACGTTCTGGACGCCCGCCTTGATCGCACTTTGCGACGAGCGGCTGGCTTCCAGCGGTGTGGCAATGTTGTCGAAGGCGGTCATGTGCGGAAACAGCGCGAAATTCTGAAACGCCATGCCGACGCCGCGGAACTCCGCGTCAAGATCGGTCATATCCTCGCCGCCAATGAAGATCTTTCCCTCATCGGGGTCGATGACGCCGGCGACGAGCCGCAGCAGCACCGTCTTGCCGGCGCCGGACGGTCCGAACAACACAAGGGTTTCGCCGTCGGCGACGGTCAGCGACAGATTGTCGAGAACAGTCTGGCTCTTGTAGCGTTTGACGACATTTCGCAGTTCGAGGCTGGCCATTGGAGCTATCCTTTCACGGCGCCAAGCGACAGGCCTTCGACGAGATAGCGCTGTGCATAGAGGGCAAGTGCCAGCGTCGGCGTGATCGACAGCACGATCGCCGCCGAGATCTGGCCATACTGGATGCCGGAGGAGGTGATGAAAGCCAGCGCGCCGACCGTCACCGGCTGCTTGTCGGCCGAGGCGAGCACCAGCGCGAAGACGAAATTGTTCCAGGCGAAGATGAAAGCGAGCAGGCCGGCAGCCGCGATGCCGGGACCGGCAAGCGGCAGCGCGATCTTGCGGAAGGTGGCGAACCAGGAATGACCGGCGATGCGATAGGCATATTCGATGTCGGCCGGGATGTCCTCGAAATAGCCGCGCACGATCCACAGGATCAGCGGCAGGCAGATCAGCTGATAGACCCAGATCAGCCCGATATAGGTGTTGGCCAGTCCAAGCTTCTGGAAATAGAGGGTGAGCGGCAGGAGCACCAGCAGCGCCGGCGCAAACCTGAATGACAGCAGCGTGAAGGCGATGTCTTCCGAGCCGCGAAACTTATGCCGCGCAAAGGCGTAGGCCGCGGGAACGCCGAGCAGCAGCGCGACAGCGACCGAGGTGACCGACAGGAACACCGAATTCCAGAGGTTGCGCATGAAGGCGATGTCGAGCGTGCCCGCCGCCGTCGTCAGCTTTCCGGTGATGAGCGCGGTGTAGTTGGCCAGCGTCGGCTTGAAGACAAGCTGCGGCGGAATCCGCAGGATGGTCTCGTTCGTCTGGAACGACATCATGAAGATCCAGACGATCGGGAACATGAAGAAGATCACGACCAGCGTCAGCGCTATGCCTCGCAGGATGCGTTCGAGAAGCGAGGTGTGTTCCATCTCAGCCTCCTATGCCTGGCCGCGGGCGCGTTCGCGCAGGCGCAGCCAGTTTTTGATGAAAATATTCGACAGGAAGTAGGTGATCGCCCACAGGATGATCATCAGCGCCGCCGAGCGGCCTACATTGGTAGACTGGAAGAAGTTGAGGTAGGCCTCGACCTGGAAGACGGTCAGCGTGTCGCCCGGACCGCCCTGCGTCATGGCATAGATGATGTCGAACTGCTGGATGGAATCGAGCAGCCGGAACAATGTCGCCGTCAGGATGTAGGGCGTCAGCATCGGCAAGGTGATGCGAAAGAACACGAAACTCCTCGGCACGCCGTCAAGTGCTGCCGCCTCGAAGGGCTGCGTCGGCAGGCTGCGCAGGCCGGCAAGCAGCAGGATCATGATGAAGGGCGTGTAGACCCAGATGTCGACAAGAACCACGGTGAAAAGTGCGGTCGACGGAGACGAGGCCCAGCGGAAATCATGCAGTCCAATCAGGCTGGCGAGATAGCTCAGCACGCCAAAGCCGGGATTGGTCATCAGCTTCCACATCAGCGCGGCAAGTGCGGGCGCCGTCATCAGCGGCATCAACAGCATGATCGAGATGAAGTTGTTCAGCGTCGAGCGCTTCTGCAGCAGCATGGCGATGCCGAGGCCGAGAAGCAGTTCGAGCAGGACGGTGATACCGGCATAGAGCAGCGATATCTCCAGCGTGTTCCAGAACCTCGGGTCAGTGAAAAAGGAAATATAATTGTCGCCCCAGTTGAACTGCCGCGCCCAGGGCTGGCTCAGCCGGTAGCGCTGGAACGAATAGACGACCGATGTGAAGAACGGGATCAGGATACCGATGCAGACGAGCAAGGCTGGCAGGCTGAGCACATAGGGCAGCACCCTCTTGCTGATCCTGAAGCCGGAAGGCCTGTTTCTTTGCATTGTCGCCGCAGTCATCGTGGCTCACCCGTCATCTCTGTTGCTTCGCCCTGCCGGCCGCCCAGGGAGCTAGGCGGCCGGTTGGGCGAGTGGCGGCACCGTCAGTGGTTGAGTATCGGATTTTCCCAAAACCGGTTTCCACTTTTGGGTCCGATGCTCCAGGCGCCGCTTCGCATTGGAATGGCCGGCTGGCCCGCAAAAACGGGCCAGCCGTTCGCCAGGACTCAGCCGAGCCCGGCTTCCTTGAGCTGGCCGTCGACGCTGGTGGCCAGCATGTCGAGGCCTTCGTCGACCGGCACTTCCTTGGCCACCATCTTCTGCAGCGTCGCCGCCCATTCGGTGGTGAGATCGAAGAACAACGGCTGCGGCGTGAACTTGATGCTGGCGCCGGGCGCCGAGACGTCGAACATCTCGACATAGCCCGGATAGCTCTTGTTCAGTTTCTCGCGGAACATCTCGTCCTTCCAAACCGACTGACGGACCGGATTGACGAAATCCATCTTGGTCGCGCCGAACAGGGCATGCTCGGGACCTGATGCCCATTGCATGAAGTACCAGGTGGCGTCCTTGTCCTTCGAGAAATTGGACATCGACAGCGACCAGATCCAAATATTGGGCGTCGGCGCCTTGGCGGCGGGATTGGCCTTGAAGGCGGAAAAGGCGAGCTTGCCGGCCATCTTGTTGTCGCCGCCGTTCATGAAGTAGCCGAGGATGTCGGCGTCGAAGATCATTGCCGAGGCGCCCGCACCGAGATCGGTGCCGACCTGATACCAGGTATAGGTCGACCAGTCCTTGGGGCCGCTCTCCTGGATCATCTGGACCCATTGCTTGTGGAAGGCCTTGGATTCGGCGGTGTTCATCGCGGCCGACAATTTGCCGTCGGCCGAGACATTCAGGTCCTTCTGGTCAAAGTTGGCGTAAGCCGACAGGAAGCCGGGATGGATCGTCGCCCAAGAGCGCGAGCCGCGCACGCCGATGCCGTAGACGCCACCACCAACATCCTTGGTAAGCTTCGCCGCCGTAGCGACCATCTCGTCCATATTGCCGGGAACGCTGACGCCGACCTTGTCGAACATGCCCTTGTTGTAGGTGATGTTGTTCTGTTCGAAGCCCCATGGAATGCACCACTGCTTGGCGTCGTCGGAGCCGAGCACGCCGCCGGGCTGGCCATTCCAGGCGCAGGACTTCCTGACACCAGGCAGGAAGTCGTCCCAGGCATAGTTCACGTTGGTCTTGGTCGGATTCTTGATCCATTCGTTGAGGTCGGTGATCCAGCCGGCCGGGCCGTAGGTCCAGGTCATGTAGGCGCCGGTCATGAAGGCATCGTATTCGGGCGAGCTGGCCGACAGCGCAGCGGTGACCTTGTCGAAATAGACGTCTTCCGGAAACACGTCATAGACGACTTCCATGCCGGTCAACTTCTTGAAGTTTTCAAGGTTGGCGATCATCGCGTCCGCGTAGGGATGCTTGTTGAGCAAGAGCTTGATGGTCTTGCCCTTGTGCGCCTGCCAGTCGAAATCCGCTGCCAGCGCGCGGGTCTGCCCCAGATTGAGCAGCGTGCCGGCCGTGCTGGCGGCAAGGCCCATTGCGCCAAGGCCCTTGATCAGCCCACGACGATCGACTTGTCCGCGCAGGAACGCATCGATCAGGTCTTTTTCTTTCTCATGCATTTGTCTTCTCCTCCACAGGGTAGTTTCAATCGAATGGTTGCCGGCTACCCGACCGACGTCTGCTCCACGAGTGATCGCGCCGTCCGCTCATCGGTGACCAGACCTTTGAGATAGCGGCCCTCCAACACCGATTTGATGGCACGAACCTTCACCTTGCCGCCGGCAACGGCGACAATCCTGCGATTGCTGATGTCTTCGCGCGCCAGCGCCAGCGCCCGGTTGGAAAGGGTCGTCTCGACCGCCTTTCCAACATCGTCGAAGAAATGGCCGAGCAATTCGCCGACGCCCCCCTTGCGGCGGATCTCCTCCATTTCGCCCTTCTCGATCATGCCGGTGGCGACCAGCGACGCCTCGCGCTCGGCAGTGCCGATACCGGCAATGAGCAGGTCGGCGGCCTTGCCGAGATCGAAGACTTCGCGGATGCCCTTCTGCCCGAGCAGCACGGTTCGATCCTCGACCGTGTTGGCGAACATCGGCACCGGCATCACATAGGCTTCGGCGCCGGTCCGTTCGGCCAGACGGTGAATGACGTCGTGCGGATTGGCCGAGAACTTGCGCGTCAGGCCGCCAAGCAGCGAGACGAAGCGGGTCTTTTCGGCCGATATGCGCGGCAGATACTCCACGCAGGCGGCGAGCGTGCGGCCATGACCGACGCCGATCAGCGTATCCTCGCCGCGTTCGATCTCACGCTTGAGGAACTGGGCGCCGGCAATGCCAAGTGCCTTGAGCGGCAGGTCTTCCCCATCGAAGTCGGGAACGACCTCGCAATAGTCGAGGCCGTAGCGGCTGGACAAATCGTCTTCAAGCGCCACGCATTCCGACACTTCGCCGTCGATATAGACTTTGACCAGCCCTTCCTGATTGGCCTTGGTGATGAGGCGATGCGCCTTGAGGCTGGTCAAGCCAAGCCGCTTGGCGACCTCCGACTGGGTCAGCCCGCCAGCATAATGAAGCCAGGCGGCACGCGTCGCCATACTGGTTTCATCGTCGCGCAGGAGGCCGTTTCCAAAACCAACCATTTCCGCCCTAAGATATTTTTATCAGTTGATGCAAAATTTTTCACAAGGTGTCGTCGGAGTCAAGCGCCGCGTGAATCAAATTGCGCCAAGGAGGCAAAAAACAGGGTTCGGCCCGCTGTAGAGCCATCGGCACCTCATTGGCTCGGCCGGGATTTAAAACGTTTGCAATCTTGCTGAAACCGATTACAAACGCTTCAAACACTTCGTTCGGGAGGATCGGTGCCGGCCCGCGTCACCACGCTCAAGGAACTTGCCGCGCAGCTCGACCTGTCGATCACCACGGTGTCGCGGGCGCTTGCCGGCCATCAGCAGATCGCCTTGAAGACGCGCGAGCGCGTCACTGAAGCCGCGCGCCAGGCCGGCTACGTGCCCAACACGGCAGCCCGCACGCTGGTCTCCGGCCGCAGCGGTTTTGTCGGCATGGTGCTGCCGATCCGCGGCCCCAATCTGGTCGATTCCTTCCTCGGTGAATTCGTCACCGGGCTTGGCGAAGGGCTGGTTTCGCATGGCACCGACCTGATCCTCGCCGCCGTGGCGCAAGGCCAGTCGGAACTTTCTGTGCTTCGCCATGTTGTCGAATCCGGACGTGCCGATGGCGTCGTCGTCACCCGCATCGCCGAGGTCGACGAACGGCTCGCCTATTTGCGCCAACGCAATTTCCCGTTCGTCGCCCATGGCCGGCTGCTTGACACCGACTTCGCTTACAACTGGCTCGACACCGATGGCGCGCACGCCTTCGGTGAAGCCTTCGATATGCTCTACGATCTCGGGCACCGCCATTTCGGCCTGGTGACGATCGCCGAGCCGATGACGTTTCGCCATCTGCGGCAAGACGGGCTCGCCGCAGCGATCGCGCGCCGA
>NZ_SUEO01000093.1:10716-17081 GCF_004962925.1 Mesorhizobium sp.
ATGTGGCGACGGCGCCGCGCTTCGATCGCGGCGCCCGCATCCACGCCATCAACCGGCTGCTGCATGCTGCCGAGCGGCCGACGGCCATCGTGGCACTATTCGACGAGCTGGCGCTCAGCGTCATGGAAGAGGCGGCCCGCGCCGGCCTGACCATCCCTCGCGACCTCTCCGTCATCGGCTTCGACAACATCGCCGCCTCTGCCTATGCGCCGCCGGGCCTCACCACATTCGATGCCTCGATCCGCCAATGCGCGCGCGAGATCGGCGAGATGCTGCTGACCGTCATCGGCGACAGGTCCGCCGCGCCGCTGACGCGGCTGATCCGGCCGACATTGGTTTCGCGGGCAAGCCATGGGCCAGTATCCACAGGAAAAAACTGACGTCGGGGACGGCGCACAACCAGGGAGGAAGACCACAATGAATGCGTTGAAGACATTGGCCGGCGCCGCACTCGCGCTGTCGATCGCGATCGGCGGAGCGCAAGCCCAGGTGCTGTTGTGGTCGACGCAGGCGCGGCCTGTGGAAGAGACGCAGAAAATGCGCAGCGAAGTGCTGAAAGCGTTTGACGGCGAGGTCGACTATCAGGTCGCCGAGGACGGGCCCTGGCTCACTCGCCTCCAGGCCGAACTGCAGGCCGGCTCCGGCACCATCGGCGTGCTCGGCGGCTTGCACGGAGACTTCTCCACGGTCGGTGCGGACCTTGTCGATTTGTCCGGCGTCGATGTCGGCGGTGTCAAGCTCAACGAAGCCTACAAGAAGCTGGGCATGCTCGGCACGGGCGAACAGAAATATCTGCCGTGGATGCAGGCCACCTTCCTGATGGCAGCCAACAAGCAGGCGCTGCAATATCTGCCGGCAGGCACCGATCTCAACACCATCACCTATGACCAGCTGATCGAATGGGCGAAGAATATCGCCGAGAAGACCGGCTCGCCGAAATTCGGCTTCCCGGCCGGACCGAAGGGGCTGAAGCACCGGTTCTTCGAAGGTTTTCTCTACCCGTCCTACACCGGTTCGATGGTGACGAAGTTCCGCTCGGCGGAGGCCGAGACCGCGTGGAACAAGTTCAAGGAATTGTGGCAGTACACCAACCCGAATTCGACCAGCTATGCCTTCATGCAGGAGCCACTGCTGACCGGCGAAGTGTGGGTGGCGTTCGACCACGTGGCGCGGCTTGCCGATGCGTTCAACCAGAAGCCCGACGAGTTCGTCGCCTTCCCGGCGCCCGCTGGGCCTGCCGGGCGCGGCTACATGCCGGTGATCGCTGGCGTCGCCATACCCAAGACCTCGCCGGACATGGACAAGGCCAAGGCACTGGTCGCGTATATGCTGAAGCCGGAAACGCAGATCGCGACGCTCAAGGCCACCAACTTCTTCCCCGTGATCGACGTCAAGCTGCCCGACGACATGCCGGTCTCGGTGAAAGCCTTCGGCCCGGTGATCGCCACCATGACCGGCGCGCCGGATGCGTTGCCGGCATTGCTGCCGATGGGACTCGGCGATCTCGGCGGCAAGTTCAACCAGGTCTATGTCGACAGTTTCGAGCGCATCGTGCTCGGTGGCCAGGATGTGCGTGGCGTGCTCGATGAACAGGCGACGGCGCTCAAGGCGCTCATCGACCAGTCCAAGGCACCGTGCTGGGCGCCCGACAAGCCATCTGAAGGCGCCTGCCCGGTCGACTAGAATCCTCCCGAGGGGGCGTCCGGAACTGTTGCGCTCCGGGCGCCCTTTCATATGCCGCACAGAGAACACACCATGCACGGCAAAGCCCTGCCCTATCTGCTGCTGATGCCGGCGACGCTGTTCCTCTGCGTCTTCTTCCTCTACCCGTTCGCGCTGGTCGCCTTCGAGGCTTTCACCCGCGATGGCGGCTTCACGCTGGACAATTTTCGCACCATGACCGGCAACTGGAAGTTCCCGGTCGCCTTCTGGAACACCATCCTGCTCGCCGCCATCGTCGTGCCGATCCAGCTGGTCATGGCGCTGTTGATGGCCACGGTGGTGTCCAGGCTCGAAACCGGGCGGGGTGCGGCGCTCTACATCTTCGCCATTCCGCTCGGCATCTCCGATCTCGCCGCCGGGCTGATCTGGCTCGCCATTTTCGACCAGTCCGGCTTCCTCAACACGCTGCTGTCCAACCTCGGCCTCGTCGACCGGCCTGTCATGTTTCTCGGCTACCAGAGCAAGCTGACCATCTTCATCGCCGTGGTGCTGGCCGAAATCTGGCGGGCGACCGCGATCATGATGGTCATCCTGGTCGCTGGCATGGGACTCATCCCCCGGGAATACCACGAGGCAGCCGAAGTCTTTGGCGCGAGCCCGTGGAAGCGCTTCGTCAAGATCACACTCCCTTTGCTGCGTCCCAGCCTGCAGACGGCGATCATTCTGCGCGTCATCCTCGCCTTCGAGGTTTTCGCGGTGGTGGCGGCGCTCGGCGGCACCAATTTGCCGGTGCTGATGGGTGAGACCTACAATTGGCAGTTCTCGTTGCAGGACCGCAACGTTGCCGCCGCCTTTGCCCTGCTCATCCTCGCCATCTCGGTCGGCCTCACACTGTTCTTCCTGCGGGTGCTGCGTGTGCCGAAGGAAGCGCGCATATGAGCGTCGTGGCAGAGATACCAATCGCCGCGCCCGCGGCCCGTAAGGCCGGCAACTGGCTGCTGGTCGCCACCGTAATCCTGCTTTCGGTCTGGGTGCTGCTGCCGATCTATCTCCTGATAGTCAATGCCTTGTCGTCGCCGGAAGAGGTCACTGCCTTTCCGAAACGCTTCTTGCCTTCCTTCGATTTCGGCAGCCTGTCTTTCTTCATCAATTTCGCCGGCGTCGGCCGAGCGCTATGGAACTCGGTCCTCGTCGCCACGCTGACGATGATCCTCTCGATCGGCTTCGGCGCGCCCGCCGGCTACGCGCTGTCGCGCTTCGATTTTCCGGGCAAGGGCACGTTCCGCTTCCTGGTGCTGATGACCCGCGCCTTTCCGCTGCCGCTGCTGGCGCTGCCGCTTGCGGTGATGTTCATCCGCACCGGCCTCGACGACACCGCCATCGGGCTGGCGCTGGTCCACACCACGCTAGCTCTGCCCTTCGCGGTGCTGATCACCTTTTCGCTCTTCTCAGGCATTCCGGTAGAGCTCGAGGAAGCGGCGTGGACGCTCGGCTGCACCCGCCTGCAAGCGTTTCGCAAGGTCATCCTGCCGCTGGCACTGCCCGGCATCGCGGCCTCGGCGGTCTTTGCCTTCACCATCTCCTGGAACGAGGTGTTCGCCGCCGCCGTGCTCACCATAGAGAACCGGACGCTGACCGCCTTCCTGCTGCAGAGCCTCGGCGAGTCGCCGCTCTATCTCAAATTCGCCGGTGGGGCGGCGCTGGTCATCCCAGCGCTGATCTTCATCTTCGCCGTCCGCAAATACCTGTTCGCCATGTGGGGGATCGCCAACCGATGACGCGCGATAGGGAGAAAGCCGATGGCTGAGATCGCCATAAAACATGTGGCCAAACGCTTCGGCGGCTTCACCGCGCTGCATTCGATAGACCTCACCATCGCCGACCAGGAATTCATGGTACTGCTCGGCGCCTCGGGCTGCGGCAAGACGACATTGCTCAGGATCGTCGCCGGTTTGGAAACGCCGAGCCAGGGCGAGGTCTGGATCGGCGGCCGTCGCATCGATCATCTGCCGCCGCGCGACCGCGGCATCGCCATGGTGTTCCAGAACTATGCCGTCTTTCCGCATTTGACGGTGTTCGAAAACATCGCTTTCGGCTTGCGCATGAAGAAATTGCCGCAGCAAGAGGTCGAACGCCGCGTCACCCGCACCGCCGAACTCATGCATATCGAGCAATTGCTGAAACGCTATTCGGGCCAGCTTTCCGGCGGCCAGCGCCAGCGCGTAGCGGTGGCGCGCGCGCTCGCCATGGAGCCCGACGTCATCCTGATGGATGAGCCGCTGTCCAATCTCGACGCGCTGCTCAGGCTCGAAATGCGCGCCGAACTCAAGGGCGTGCTCGCCGCGTCCAAGACCACCACCATCTATGTCACTCACGACCAGGTCGAGGCGATGAGCCTCGCCGACCGCATCGCCGTCATGCATCAGGGCCATATCGTCCAGGCTGCCTCGCCGGTCGAGGTCTATCGCAACCCGGCCGCCCGCTTCGTCGGCTCCTTCATCGGCAATCCGCCGATGAATTTCATTCCCGCGACGAAGACTGCAAACGGAAGCTGGACCGTCGCCGGCCTGACGCTGCCCGGCCCCAAATCGGACAAGCACAAAATTGAGTTCGCCATTCGCCCTGAAGATGTCGACGCAGGTGACGAGGGGCTGCATGCCACCGTGCGCGTCGTCGAGCCGCTCGGCCCGCACACGCTGGTCACCTGCGATGTCGAGGGTGGGCTGTTTCGCGCCATCCTCGAATCGAACGCCGCGATCGCCGTCGGCGACCACCTGCGACTTGCGCCCAAAGCCGATCGCATCCGCTGGTTCGATCCTGAAACCACCAACGCCCTTTGATCCCGCCCTTCAATCGCGCCAATGCCCTTCAATCCCGAAAGTACGAACGCTTCAATGATCTCTCTTGCCGTCAACGAAACCATCACCCGTGCCGTCGAGGTGCTCAGGGAAAACGACCACGGCAACTACACCATCCCGACGAAGGGCCTCTATCCGTTCCAGTGGAACTGGGATTCCTGCCTGACCGCGCTCGGTCTTGCCCACTATGACGAAGCGCGTGCCTGGACCGAGATCGAGACGCTTTTCGCCCATCAATGGCCGGATGGCATGGTGCCGCATATCGTCTTCCACGTCCTGAACGACAGCTATTTCCCCGGGCCGGAGGTCTGGAGAACCAACCGCCCGACTGCCACCTCCGGCATCACCCAGCCGGCGGTGGCGGGCTTTGCCGTACGCCGCCTGTTCGACCGGGCCAAGGACAAGAAACTGGCGGCCGAGCGCGCCCGCGCGCTGCTGCCGAAGATCGACGCCTGGCATCGCTGGTTCTACGAAAATCGTGATCCAAGGGACGAAGGACTGGTCGCCATTATCCACCCATGGGAGTCCGGCCGCGACAATTCCATCGACTGGGACGACGCCTTCGAGCGGGTGCCGACCGAAGGCGTCGAGCCCTACACGCGCCGCGACACCTTGCATGCCGACCCGGAGCACCGGCCGACCAAGGCGCAATATGACCGCTACCTCTGGCTGCTGCAGCATTTTCGCGCACTTGGCTGGGACAATGCAAAGCTGCACGATGCCTCACCCTTCCAGATCGTCGACCCCGGCTTCAACGCCATCCTGATCCGCTCAGCGGCCGACCTGGCCGATCTCGCCGAGACGCTGGGTGAAATGGAGATCGCCGACACCAACCGCAGCCGCGCCAAAAAAGGGCTTTCGGCGATGGAGCGGCTGTGGAGCGATGCACACGGCCAATATCTCTGCCTCGACCGCGTCACCGGAAAGCGCGTCGACAGCGCTTCGGTGGGCGGCATCCTGCCGGTCTTCTCGGCCATCCCGAAACCCCGTATCGCTGTAATCGCCGCCACCATCGAGCGTATTGCCGGCAAGGCACGCTACATCGTCCCGTCGCACGACCTCGACGATCCCCGCTTCGACGCCAAGCGCTATTGGCGCGGGCCGGTCTGGCTGGTGGTCAACTACATGATCGCCGACGGCCTTGCCGCTGCCGGCTTTGCTGATGTCGCCCGGCATATCACCCAGTCCAGCCTCGACCTCATCGCCGATAGCGGCTTTGCCGAATATTACGACCCGCTCAGCGGCGAACCGCTCGGCGGCGGCCGTTTCACCTGGACGGCGGCAATGGTGATCGAGTTCCTGAAGAGCAAGAGATGAGTCAAATGGGGTTCTTGCCAAAGACCCCATCTCAGCGTGCCGTCCAGAATGGTCGAGCGGATGTTGTCGCCAACCTGCTTGGCGGCCCCGCATCAGTTTGACAAACAGCAGGCCGCGCCTATGGTCGACCTGTTACAGGAGCGACGCATGGCGAACACAACCGGCTGTATTTTTGGCGGGGTTTCCGCACGTTTACCGGACGACAGAAATCGGTCGCAGCCCTCGCCTCTTCCGGCCGCACCGGTGCGTCCGGCCCATTTGCGTCCTTGAGCCTCATGTCCCAGAGGGTTGCCGAGCTCCTGTCGCGGCTGGAAAAGCGGCTGGACAGGTCAGCGATCGTTTCGGCCGACGAGGCCGGGCCGCGTTACAGGGAAGATCCCGACGGCAAAACCGGTGCCCTGCCGGAAATCGTCTTGCGTCCACGCACGGCCGGCGAAGTGTCGGACATATTGCGCCTGTGCAACGAGGCGGGTCAGAGGCTTGTTGTCCAGGGAGGACGGACCGGGCTTGCCGGTGCGGCTCGCATCC
>NZ_SUEO01000093.1:17091-22367 GCF_004962925.1 Mesorhizobium sp.
GGTGCTGTCATTGGAGCGCATGACGGCGATCGCGGCTCCCGACCGTGAGGCGGCGACGATCATCGCCGAGGCCGGCGCGCCGCTGCAGATGGTGCAGGACGCGGCCGACGCGGCCGGCTTGCTGTTCGGCGTCGACATCGGCGCGCGCGGCACGGCCACGGTCGGCGGCAATGTCGCCACCAATGCCGGCGGCATCCGCGTGCTGCGCTACGGCATGTATCGAGCGCAGGTGCTCGGCCTGGAAGCGGTGCTTGCGGACGGCAGCATCCTGACCTCGCTCAAGGGCTTGCCCAAGGACAATTCCGGTTACGACCTCAACCAGCTCTTCATCGGCAGCGAAGGCACGCTGGGCGTCGTCACGCGCGCCTGCCTGCGGCTGCACCCGAAGCCGGCCACCGAGGTCAACGCCTTCTGCGCACTTGCCTCGCTTGAGGCGGCAATCGCGCTGCTCGGGCTGCTCAGGCAGAAGCTCGGGCCTCTGCTCTCGGCCTATGAGGTGAATTTCGCACCGCTCTACGGCGCCATGGTCGCCGGCATGGATGCGCCGGCACCGCTGCCCGTCGGCTCGCCCGTCTACGTGCTCGCCGAAATACAGGGCAGCGAGCCCGACCGCGACGGCGAACGCTTTGCCGCTGTGCTGATGCAGGCGGTTGAAGACGGCGTGATCGACGACGTGGTCGTCTCGCAGTCGCCGCGCGAATTCCGCGCGCTCTGGGCCGTGCGAGAGGACGCCAACCGCTTCCTGTTTTCGATAAAAGGTCTGATCGGCGTCGACATCAGCATCCCGCTGGCGAGGATGGGCACCTTCCTGCAAGCGGCGGAAGCCGCGATCCGGGCAATCGACCCCAGCGCGGACATCTATGTCTTCGGCCATCTCGGCGATGGCAATCTGCACTATCAGGTCGGCACCGTGGATCCGGCTGCCGCATACGACATCGTTTATAGGGGCGCGGCCGCGGCCGGCGGCGGCGTCTCGGCCGAACACGGCATCGGCCTCGACAAGAAGGAATGGCTGCATCTGGTGCGCAGCGATGCCGAGATCGCCGCCATGCGGCGCTTGAAAGTGGCCTTCGACCCAAACAATATCCTCAATGCCGGTCGCGTCTTCGACCTCGCGGCGGATATCTTGCGTGAAGGAGTGCCCCGATGACGGCTGCCGCTCTCCCGAAAGCCAGACAGGCGAATGCGGTTCCGGCCAGCCTCGACGATCGCTATGCGCTCGAACGCGGTCGCATCCTGGTCTCGGGCACGCAAGCGCTGGTGCGGCTGCCGCTGGTCCAGCGCCAGCGCGACCTTGCCGCCGGCCTCAACACGGCCGGCTATGTCTCGGGCTATCGCGGCTCGCCGCTGGCCGGCTTCGATCGCGAGATGCAGCGCGCCGGCAAATATCTCAGGGCAAACCACGTCGTCTTCCATCCCGGCCTGAACGAGGACATGGCGGCGACCGCGGTCTGGGGCACGCAGCAGACCGGCATGTTCGCTGGTTCGCGCTACGATGGCGTGTTTTCCATGTGGTACGGCAAGGGTCCCGGTGTCGACCGGACCATGGACGTCATCCGCCATGCCAACGCCGTCGGCACCAACCAGCATGGCGGCGTGCTGCTTCTGGTCGGCGACGATCACGGCGCCGTCTCGTCAACGCTGCCGCACCAGAGCGAGCACAATCTGATCTCGGCCATGGTGCCGCTGCTGTCGCCGGGCGGCGTCGGCGAATATATCGACTATGGCCTGCTCGGCTGGGCGATGAGCCGTTATTCCGGCGCCTGGATCGGCTTCAAGTGCCAGACCGAGATCGTCGAGTGCACGGGGACCGTCGATGTCGACCCGGCGCGGCTCGGCATCGTCATGCCGGAGCTGGCGCTGCCTGTCGACGGTCTATCGTTGCGCTGGCCCGATGGCCCGCATGCGATGGAGCGCCGCATAGAGCACAAGATGGCGGCGGTGCACGCCTTTGCCCGCGCCAACGGCATCGATCGCATCGTGCATGGCGGCAAGAGGGCACGGCTCGGCATCGTCTCGACCGGCAAGTCATGGCTCGACCTGCTTGGCGCGCTGTCGGCGCTCGACATCGACGAGCGGCGTGCGGCCGAACTCGGCATCCGCCTGTATAAGGTCGGCATGGTCTGGCCGCTCGAGCCGGAGGGGCTCAAGACCTTCTCGCAAGGGCTGGAGGAAATCCTCGTTGTCGAGGAGAAACGACCGGTGCTCGAGGACCAGATCAAGGCGCTGCTGTTCAATATGGCCGATCGTCCGCGCGTCTTTGGCAAGACGGACGAGCGCGGCGCGCCGCTGCTGCCTTCGATTGGCGAGATCAGCACTGTTTCGGTCGCCCGCGCCATCGCCTCGCGGCTCGGCCCGCCGGACGCGGAGCTTGGCATGCACGTGAAGAAGATCGAGGCGACCGCTGCGTCCACGCCCGGCGAGGTGATCGCGCTGAAGCGCGAACCCTATTTCTGTTCCGGCTGCCCCCACTCGATCTCCACCGTCGTGCCCGACGGCAGCCGCGCCTCGACCGGCATCGGCTGCCACATGATGGTCATCGGCATGGAGCGTGAGACCGCCACCTTCACCCAGATGGGCGGCGAAGGCGGCTCGTGGATCGGCCTGTCACCCTTCACCGACGAGAAGCACATTTTCGTCAATATGGGCGACGGCACCTATTTCCATTCCGGACTGCTGGCGATCCGAGCTGCCATCGCCGCCAAGGTCAGCGCCACCTACAAGATCCTCTACAATGACGCGGTCGCCATGACCGGCGGCCAGCGCCATGACGGCGAGGTTTCCGTGCCGTCGATCGTTGAACAGACGCTGGCGGAAGGGGCAAAGCGTGTCGTGGTCGTGTCCGAAAAGCCCGAGGCTTGGGCGGGCGTCCTGCCGCGGTCCGTGACCATCCACCATCGCGACGAGCTCGACGCCGTGCAGCGCGAGCTCAGGGAGATCGAGGGCGTGACGGTGCTGGTCTTCGATCAGGTCTGCGCCGCCGAAAAGCGCCGCCGCCGCAAGCGCGGCGCCTATCCGGTCTCGCCAAAACGCGCCTTCATCAACGAGCTGGTCTGCGAAGGCTGCGGCGATTGCTCGGCCGTTTCCAACTGCATTTCGATCGAGCCTGAGGAGACCGAGTTCGGCCGCAAGCGCAGGATCAACCAGTCGAGCTGCAACACCGACCTGTCCTGCATCAAGGGCTTTTGCCCTAGCTTCGTGACGGTGGAAGGCGGGACGATCCGCAAGCCGAAGGCGCGTGCGATAACGGCTGGTTCCGATCAATTGCCAATGCCGGCGCTGGCGGCGCTCGACCGGCCCTACAACATGCTGCTGGCCGGCATTGGCGGCACCGGCGTCATCACGGTCAGCGCCATCCTGTCCCAGGCGGCGCATCTCGACGGGCTAGGCCTGCTGACACTCGACCAGACTGGGCTGGCGCAGAAGAATGGCGCGGTGATCTCGCATATCAGGCTGGCGCGCGACCCTGATATGCTCAACACGATCAGGATCGGCCCTGGCGAAGCCGACCTAGTGCTTGGCTTCGACATCGTCGTGTCGGCGTCAGCGACATCGATGTCTACCTTCGCGCGCGGCCGCACAACAGCCGTTCTCGACGATCATTTCGCGCCGACCGCTTCCTTCGTGCAGAACACCGCGATCGACTTCCGCCAGGAAGCGACACTGAAGCAGTTGCGCCGGGCGACGGGCGAAGAGGCGATCACGCTAATCCCGGCAACCAGGCTCGGCCTCGCGCTGATGGGCGACGCCATCGCCGCCAACATGTTCCTGCTCGGCAATGCCTGGCAGCGCGGCCTGGTGCCGATCAGCCTCGCATCGATCGACAGGGCGATCGAGATGAACGGCGCCGGCGTCGCCATGAACCGCGCGGCCTTCGGCTGGGGCCGCCGCGCGGCGGTCGACCTTGCGGCGGTGCTGAATGCGGCGCAGACGGGCAGCGCCAAGGCGCCGAAGTCAGAGACGCTCGACGACATGGTTGCCCGTCGGATGGCCTTTCTGACCGATTATCAGAATGCTGCCTACGCAAACCGCTACCGCAAGCTGGTGGACATCGCCCGCGCTGCCGAAGCCGGGCTCTCAGCCGGCTCCGAGAATTTTGCCAAGGCCGTGGCGGTCGGGGCCTTCAAGCTGATGGCCTACAAGGACGAATATGAAGTCGCGCGGCTGCATCGTGATCCGTCCTTCAGGAGAAAGCTGGCCGAACAATTCGAGGGCGATTTCAAGATCAGGCATCATCTCGCGCCGCCGATGATCTCGCGCATCGATCCACGCACCGGCCATCCCGGCAAGATCGCCTTCGGTGCCTGGATCAACCCGGTCTTCGCCATGCTGGCACGGCTGAAAGGCCTGCGCGGAACGCGTTTGGACCCGTTCGGACGCACGCAGGAGCGGCGGATGGAACGGCGCCTGATGGAGGAATATGAAAGCCTGATAACAGATCTCTCGGCACGGCTGACACAGGGCAATCATGCCGTGGCGACCGAGCTTGCCCGGCTACCGGAAGAGGTGCGCGGCTTCGGCCACATCAAGATAGCGGCGGTCGAACGCTTCGAGGCAAGGAAGAAAGCGCTGCTTGGAAAACTGGGCAGGGAAAACCGGTTGGAAACGGCGGCGTGACTATTCCGCTCTCGGAATGACCAGTGCATCGAGAACGCAGACGCCCTTCTCGAACACGACGACCGGATTGAGGTCGACGGCCTCGATCAGATGGCCATAGCGGCCGGCAAAATTTGACAGCGCCATAATCGTTTCGACCAGTGCTTCCCTGTCGGCTTGCGGCGCGCCGCGATAGCCCTTCAGTAGAGCGCCTAATCGTGTCCGGTCGATCAGCACCTCGGCCGACACGCGGTCGACCGGCAAGAGGTCGAAAGCGGCGTCGTTGATCAGTTCGACCAGAACGCCGCCGACGCCGACGACAATTCCCAGGCCGAACGGCTCATGCCGGATGAGGCCGACCAGCACTTCGACGCCGCGCCCAGCCATTTCCTGCACCATCACGCCGCGCAGTTCCGCATCCGGCGCATGGTCACGGGCGCTTCCCATGATCGCCGTGAAGGCTTCCACCGCTTCAGCCGCATTGGCTATACCGAGCCGCACGCCGCCGGCCTCGGTCTTATGGGCAATGTCGGGGGACTCGATCTTCAGCACGACCGGGAAACCGATCGCCTCAGCAGCTTCGCTGGCCTCTTGCGCCGTGGCGACCGCCAGAAACCTGACAGAGCGGGAAGCCAAGCAATTGCTGGCCGAGAATGGGCTGCGGGTGACGCGCGAACGGC
>NZ_SUEO01000094.1:0-12330 GCF_004962925.1 Mesorhizobium sp.
GCGCCGACGATTTCGCCATCGACGAAATCGTCGGGCGCGCCGTAGACGCCCGTAGCATCGCGACTCCGAGCAGACGGTGGATGTGTCTTTCTGCAAAGGCTCCCTGACTGAGCAAATCCGGATTACTTCTTTATGCCGCTGACAGCTCTGTGCCTGCGGTCTGCATGCGCGCTGCCGCCGCCAACAGGTCGGTCTGGGTGATCAGGCCAAGGATGTGCCGCTCGGCATCGACGATGACTACGGCATGGCTGCGGCCGTCGGTGAGCACGGGAAGCAAACGCATCGCCGGCGTGTCGGGAGAGGCGGTACCGGTCTTCGACATAACGCCCTTCACCGCATCGGCCTCCTTAGTCAGCTCACGCAAGCCCACGGCGCCGGCCAGCCGGCCGTCCGAATCGACCACTGGCAAGGTGCGGATGTTGTGGTCGAGAAGCTGCTTTCGCGCTTCGTCGAAGGGAGCGTTTTCCGGCACCGAGATCACGTCGCGGGACATGATGTCCCGGCACAGCAGCGTGCTGTGCGAGCGCACCATCGCCTGCAGCTCGACTTGGCAGAGAAGCCTTTCGAGGTCATCGCGGCCAATGTCGAAGGTTTCGTCCAAAGCGGCGAGTGCCGCATCGACATCCTCGGGCCGGAAGCCGACGCGTTTCGTGGGCGGCGCATCGGCGGTGCCGTGGCTGTTGGCGGCGGGTGCATGGACATGCGGATAGGTGCGCCGTGATAGCCGGTGGAAGAGCAAGCCAAGCGCCACCAAAATTGTCGAGTTCAGCGCCACCGGCACCAACGGGAACAGGAAGCCGAAGCTGAGCACGGCCGGTCCGCCAAGCACGGCCGTCAGCGCCGCGGCACCGCCCGGCGGGTGCAGGCTACGCGTGAATGACATGGCGGCGATCGCCAGCGCCACAGCGAGGCCCGACGCGATCACCGGGTCGTGCACGACAAGCGCGACCGTCACGCCGACCAATGCGGAGATCGAATTGCCGCCGATGATCGACCAGGGCTGGGCCAGCGGGCTCGACGGCACGGCAAACAGCAGCACGGCGGAGGCGCCCATCGGCGCCACCAGCAGCGCCACATGTGGGCCGCCGCCCATTGCGAGCCCGCTGATCACGCCGGTCAGCGCAATGCCGATCGTGGCGCCGATGCAGGCGAGCAGCCGCTCGCGAAGCGTCGCGCCGGCGAGGATTGGGACGAAGAGGCGAAACCCCATGCTAAGCCTTGGAACGAGTGGAAGTCTGCGCTGTCCGCAATGCCGCCGAAGCCACGGATTTGAAAGTCAAACAAATCCGAATGTTCGCGGCCAGGGAGAATATTATTGCGCGCAGCGACTTGGGCGGTCCGCCGCCCGCCTTCGAAGCAACTTGCCGCAGCCCTCCGGTCGCCTTTCCGTAGTCGGAGCCGGCCTCCTCGTTCTTGAAGGCCAGGTTCCCGCCTTGGCTGCCAATCTCTCGCGATTTCAGGCTGTGCAGTGCAGCAACGATCTTGCTGCGCGTGCGTTGTGCGCAGCATCGTGGCCATCTTAACGGCCGACCACAAGGAATACTGATTTGCGAAAAATCTCCGACACCATCACCCGCCTTGCCGCATTCCGCGCCGGGCAGGGTTTTCAGAGCAATGGCCAAGGCCGCGATCGGTTGTCGGATCTGGACGATTTCGGGTCTAATCCGGGCGCCTTGCGGGCGAGGATCCACGTGCCCGACGATTTGACTGAAGCGGCGCCTCTTGTCGTCGTGCTGCATGGCTGCACGCAGACGGCGGCCGGTTACGACCATGGTTCCGGCTGGTCGCAACTGGCCGATCAGGAAGGTTTTGCCCTGCTGTTTCCCGAGCAGCAACGCGCCAACAATCCCAACCTCTGCTTCAACTGGTTCGTGCCCGGCGATACAAAGCGGAACGGCGGAGAGGCCCTTTCCATCCGCCAGATGATTGAGGCGGTTGCCGTCGCCCATGGCCTCGACCGACGGCGCATCTTTATCACCGGCCTCTCCGCCGGAGGCGCCATGACATCGGTGATGCTGGCTTGCTACCCGGAGGTTTTTGCAGGCGGCGCGATCATCGCGGGCCTGCCGTATGGAAGCGCAAAGACAATCCCCGAAGCCTTCGACCGCATGCGCGGTCATGGCATGCCCTCGGAACGGCAATTGCAGAAAGCACTGCGCGATGCCTCGTCGCACCAAGGTCCTTGGCCTTCAATATCCGTCTGGCACGGCTCCGCCGATCAAACCGTAGCATCTTCCAACGCTGATGCGATCATCGGACAATGGCGGGCCGTTCACGGACTCGATGCACGTTCGACCCGATCAGAAATTGTGGATGGTCATTCACGACGTGTCTGGTGCAATGCCCAAGGGCAGGAGCTGATCGAGGAATATCGCATTGCCGGAATGGGCCACGGTACGCCACTTGACACGGCCGGCGACGCCGCCCTGGGCGTTGGGGGTCCGTTCATGCTGGACGTCGGTATCTCCTCTACCTGGCATATCGCGCGGTTCTGGGGAATAGCGAAGCCGTGCGTAAAGCGAGATGCGAAGATCAACCTGGCCAACAACGAGGCGCTCGCGCCCAGTTTCGCACGCGCTTTCTCGATGCCCAAGGTTGGGGTTCCCAATGTCCCTCACTCTGAGAAACGTGCAAACATCCCGCCTTCTCAGAAGCCCAACTCCGCCGCGGGGCGACGAAAAGTCATAGACGACGCCCTGCGATCGGCAGGCTTGATGCACTAGCGTCTCGCCGAAACAACACCACTTCAGGACCTCCGCACGCTCGGCAAAAATATCATTATCGGGCCAACGCTGTAGGCCTGGCGTGGATTCCGTCCCGGTTCGGCAGGGACTCGCATGGGCATGAGTCGACTTGGTGTTGGCATCGCGAGACGCGAATGTTCGCGGGCTGCGCAGTCGTCCCGTACTGAGAACGCGCTTGTCTACGTGAACACCTTGATGATGCAGTGCTGACCGAGCCGGCTTGGTCGGCGCCCATGGCGCCAGCAGACTATCGTGGGCTTACTCCATTGATTTATTCCCACACCAATCCCTACGGCGCCTTGAATGTCGATCTGGAGCCCCGGCTCATTTCGAGGTGAGCGCGGCGGCTTAACACCTCAGCTTAATGCGTTTCGCGGAGTCGATCTGTAAGCATTCCGCGACGCGCTTGGGACGCATTGACGACCGGCATTCAACTGACTATAGAGGCCCTGCCAGCTAAATCATGACTCAATTAGTCAAGAAAGCCAGCCCTGACATTTTGCGAGAACAGGCTGGCCAAGATGCAATATTGCCTCCTATCCCCGGCGCGTTTAACCCCCACTGAGGAGGTAAATCCTTCCAGGGTTGCTGAGCTGCAGGCGCAGATCCTGCAGGCGGGCTGCTGGACTGTCCCGATCACGGCACAGAAAGACGCGCTGTTCGTGATGGACGGCCATCACCGGCTGACCGTCGCCTATCGCCTGGGATTTGCGGCGGTGCCGGTGATCCTTTTGGACTATGGCACGGTTCGGGTGGAGAGCTGGCGTGCAGGCGAGATAATCACTCCCGCGTGCATTTTCGCAATGGCCCGAAGCGGCCGAAAATTTCCCTGCAAGACGACGCGGCATATTTTTGGCCAAAGCCTTCCAAGTTGCAACGTCCCGCTGGAAAGCTTGCGCCGCGTCGATCCGGTAGACCACATGCTGGCAAGCGCGCCAAGGGCGTGGTCATGACGCTGCATTGCCACAAGCCTGGCGCGGGTCTGCCCCCGGTTCTGCGGCCGTCGGCGGCTGAACTGTTGGCCCGCGATGCACAGCGTCTTGCGGTATGGGTCGCGCGACACGGCTCGCCGGTCAATCTGATCTGGCCCGATGAGCTGCAGAAGAACCTTGCGGCACTGATGGGCGTGTTGACAGAAAGCGATGTGGCGCATGCGGTCTATTACGGGGCGAAGGTCAACAAATCGCCGGGGCTGATGGAGGCGGCGCTCCGCGCCGGCGCCGGTATCGACGTCTCGAGCCTTTACGAATTGCGCGACGCCAGGCGGCTTGGCGCCGATGGCGCACGGCTTGTGGCGACAGGCCCGGCAAAGACGGCGGCATTCCATAGCGAGCTCGTTGGCTGCGGCGCTCTGATATCGGTGGACTCGCCGGAAGAGCTTGACGATCTTGTGAGCTGCTTGCCGGTGGGCCAAGTGGTCCAACCGATCCTGCTCCGCTTGCGCCCGACGGAACAGGGCATGAGCCGCTTCGGCATGCCAGCGGACGCCATACAGCATTGTCTGTCGCGCATCGCTGGTGAAGGCAGGCTGCGCTTCGACGGGTTGCATTTCCACGTAAGCGGCTATCACTGGGAATCCCGCGCGGCAGCGCTGAGGGAAGCCGCCAGCTTGATTACCGAAAGCCGGGCAAGGGGATTTGCGCCGCGCATGATCGACATCGGCGGCGGGCTGCCAGTTCAGTATGTCGATCAGCTGGCCTATCAGGCGCATCTGAAGGCACAGGTCCCCGGGGACTACCGGACCGGAAAGGTCCCGGGCTCCTTCTACCCCTATGGCGGCGCGCTTTCGGCGACTGACTGGCTGCGCCAGTTCTTGCATGCGCCGATGCCCAAAGGCCGCAGCATCGCCGGGTATTTTGCGGATGAGGGATTGGTTTTGGGACTGGAGCCGGGGCGTGCATTGGCAGATCAGACGGCCATTTCCATCTTCCGGATCTCAAGAGTGAAGGCCCTCAGTTCCGACACTTGCGTCATTTTTGTCGAAGGCAGCAGTTTTAGCGCCTGCGAAACCTGGTTCGCATCCGAATTCCTGGTCGACCCCATCCTGGTGCCCGCCACACCGCCGTCCGCCATGTCAAAACCCGTGCGGGGCTATCTGGCCGGCCACAGCTGCCTGGACGAGGATGTGGTCTGCAATCGGTGGCTTACATTTCCCGTGGCCCCGCGCGCGGGAGACCTCCTGGTTTACGCTAACACCGGCGGTTACCAGATGGACCTTCTCGAAAACGAATTCCATCGCCACCCGATGCCGAGCCGCCTGTGCGTGGTTCGGGATGCACATGGGCAGCCAGCACTCGTCCCCGACATAATTGGAGAGGCATAAATGCTCTGCACGACTACAACCCAGCTGATCGGCCAGACACCGATCATGTCGATCGCCGTGCCGAACCGCGACGCCACACTGGTGCTGAAGATCGAGAAGAACAATCCCGGCGGGTCGATGAAGGATCGTATGGCGCGCAGCATGGTGTGTGCCGCGCTCGAGGACGGGCGGCTTGCCGCCGGCGGCACGATCGTCGAATCTTCGTCCGGCAACACCGGCATAGGGCTGGCGCTGGCCGCACTGGAGTTCGGCCTGCGCTTCATCGCCGTAGTCGATCATCATGCCGCGCCAGACAAGATCCGCACGATGCGCGCTCTGGGCGCCGAAATCCGCTATGTCGAAGGCGATTTCCGAGAGGACGAAGTTGCGGTGGTCGAGCGGCAGCGCCTGGCAGCCCAGCTTGGCGCCCAACTTCCCGGCGCGCTTTTCATGAATCAATCCGACAATCCGGCAAATCCGGAAGGCTACGCCGGTTTTGTCGAAGAGCTTCTGGCGCAGCTCCCGAACGGCATCGACGCCTTTGTCGGCTGTGTCGGGACCGGCGGTTCGATGACGGGGATCGCCCAGCGCCTCAAACGCCACAATCCGGCCGTGCGCACGATCGCGGTAGAGCCGGCCGGTTCGATCGTGTTCGGGAAGCCCGGACATCCCTATTACCAGTCGGGAACCGGAACGCCGGCGGGTGATGAAGTCGGCAAGGTGCTTGACTTTGGCTGCATCGATGAGGGGGTGCAGGTCACCGACACCCAAGCGTTCGAGACAGCACGCTATATCGCCCGGCGCAAGGGCCTGCTGGTGGGTGGCTCCACCGGCGGCACCATCTACAAGGCGCTGGAGTTCATTGCCGCAGGCAAGTTGTTCGGCACGGTGGTCACGCCGGTGGCCGACGGCGGCGAAAAATATCTCGGTTCAGTTTTCGACGATGAGTGGATGGCAAAGCGCGGCTTGCTGGATCCGGCAATCGCCGACCAGTTGGATGCCTGGCTGGCCGCAAGGGCATGCGCAGCATGAAGGTGACGATCTGCGGCGCGGGCCGCACCGGGCATTTGAACGCAGTGCTCTTCAAGCTGCGTCCCGGCATTGCGGTTTCTGTCCTCACTGCCTCTGCCGCGGTTGCCGAAGGATGGGCAAGCGGCGACAATGTCTGGCAGGCACACACGCCGGACGGTAACGTCCTGAGCGCGCGGCCCGACTATGTCGGCACCGATCCAGGCAAAGCGCTGGAAGACGCGGATATGGTGGTCGTGACCCAGCCGGCCCAGACGCGGCCCGCGCTTCTACGCCAGATCGCTCCTCACCTTCCCCAGAACAAAAAGGTGTTTCTCGGCGCGATCCCCGGCTTTGGCGGTTTTGACTGGCTCGCGGCGAAGGTCCTTTCGGGCCACGACAATGTGGTGATCTGGGGTATGAAGGACGTTCCCCATACGGCCTTTGACCTGGTTCCGGGCAGGCGCGTGCGCATGGGTGGCGCCAAGGCGCAGCTCTTTGCCGCACTTCATCAGCGCGAGAGCAGCGCCGACCGCGCTGTGCTCGCCGAGATGCTCGCCCGGCTTTTCGACGCGCCCGTCGCTATGCTGCAGAATTATCTCGAAGTCACGCTGACGCCGGGCAACGCACTGATGCACCCAGCCGTGCTCTATGGCCTGATTGGCCCGGGCGCCCCTTGGCAGGACAAGCCGTTTGACGAACCCATATGCTGGTGGAGCGACTGCCCGCGCGCTGGCGCCGAGCTACTGGAGACCTGTGACGCGGAAAACCAGGCGATCCGTGGTGCGATCGAGGCGCGTCTCGGCATTGATCTAAGCACCGTAAAGCCTCTCCGGCAGGAACTGATCGAGGCTTATGGCAGCCAGATCGAGGACGACCGCACCATGTATACGCTTCTGCGCACGAACCGCGCCTATGCTGGCATTCGCGCGCCGCTCGTGCCCAATCCGCACGGGCCCGGTCTTCTCATCGATCGCGAGAGCCGCGCCTTCCACGAAGATATCGCCGTTGGTCAGGCTCTGCTCGTGGAGATGGCGGCGCGGCTGAATCTGGCTATTCCGGCCATTGCGAAAACCTATCACTGGGCGTGCCGCTTTCACGGAGGGCTAACCGAGGGTGCACCAGCCTATGTACCTGCCGACTGGCCGGAGGCTGCCTGATGGACGAGAGGACTTCTTCCGCGGCAGATGCTCAAACCCAGGCGCGCGATGTGCAGCTTTGGAAGAACGCGTCGCGCAATGCGCTCAATCGACTGGTCCGCTGCCTGTTCGCCGAGCGTCTCCTTGAACCCAACGCATTGTTGTGGACGCGGGACGGCAGGCAGGCGTGGCTCCCCATCTGGCCTTCGCGCCGCGTCCTGCATTTCACCGATCTGCGCCGTGCGCCTGCCGGAACATTGCAAAGTCTCGGGCACATCGAAGTGCTGGACGGCACCGGTGCCCGGCAGCGGCTCGATGATCCGTCCGCCCTGATAACGGAGGTCTCGCCGGCATTGGCGGTTTCGGCCGCGCCGGATGGTCTGGCGCAACTGTTGCGAGACGTGGACAACAGCATGCGCAACGACGTCCTGGCGCGTCGCCACCGGGAGGGCTGGAGCGCAGAACTGCGCCTGAAAATAGCCGCCGCAGGTGTGCCCGGCTTCCTCGCCTATCTCGAACGGAGTTTGCCGCCGCATTTGGCGGCCATGACCCTCGATCAATGGGGTGCGCTCGAAGGCCATCCCTTCTATCCGACATGGAAGGCCAAACCTGGCCTGCCGCCACAAGAGGTGACCGCGTTGTCGCCCGAATTCGGCGCCCGCGTGCGCCTGCGCATCACGGCGCTGCGCAAGGAATGGGCCTATATCGAGAAGATGCCGCATGTCGGCAGCTATTCGGAATGGTTTTCGCAAAACTTTCCCGATCTCTGGCGCGACTGGGCTGAAGGTTTGAAAGAGCGCGGAAAGTCGCCCGGGGACTGGATTCCCCTTCCAGTCCACGGGTGGCATCTGGACAATTTCGTTTGCCGAGAATTCGAGTCCGAGATTGCTTCCGGCGTTTTCGACCCGGAAGGCCCCGAGATCGTGACGCTGCCGTCCATGTCGTTCCGCACGATGCTGCCGGACACACTGGAGCCCAGACCCTTCATCAAACTGCCGGTGGCGATCTGGCTGACCAGTGAGCAGCGCACCCTCCAGGCCAAGTCGATCCATATGGGGCCCCGCCTCAGCACCCTGATTTCCGAGATTCTGGCAAAGGAGGAGGATCTCCGCGACACGCTGGAGATTTTCACCGAAGAGTTAGGTGCAATCCTGCGCCATCCCGACAGCGGTGACGAGCATCCGGGCCGGTTTCTGTCGGTGGTCTTCCGCAATACGGGCGCTCTGGCGCGCACCGACGGGCTGATGCCGGTAACCGTCGCGGCGCTCCTGACGGCAGGTCCAACGGACGATCGCCCGCTCATTTGCGAATTGATCGCGAGAAACGGCAACAAGGCCGAGGCGGATGTGGCGGCGTTTTTCCGCGCCTATGCGAGCACCGTCATCCGGCCAACCCTGGCCATGTATCTGCTATACGGGATCGCCTTTGAGGCGCATCAGCAAAACAGCCTGGTATTGTTCAATCATGCCGGCCACCCACGAAAGTTGCTGATCCGCGATTTCGGCGACGGTCGCAGTTTTGCGCCCCTGTTCGAGGAACGCGGGCACCGCCTAACCCCTTTCACCCAGAGAGGGATTTTGCCCACGACGTTCGATGAAGACATCAGCCTCGTGCGCTCGTTCGTGATCGATGCCTGCTTCGTCTGCCACCTCCATGAGATCGCCCTGTGCTTGACGGAGCATTATGGACTGGCGGGCAAGAGCCTGTGGCGCATCCTGAGGGAGGAGACCGATGAGGCATTCGACGCGCTTCGGCCGCGCGTGTCGTCCGATGAGTTCTGGCTGCGGGAACGCGCGGCCTTTCTCGAAAGTCCGTGGCCGACACGCTCGGTGCTGCGGATGCATCTGGAGCGGTATCGCGACTATCGGGTCGAACACCAACTGCCCAATCCATTAACGTAAGCCAAATGACAAACGCTTCCGCCGCCCTTCGCGGTTTCGGGCCTGTTTTCGCGCTCTTGTTCGCCCTGCAATTCGTTTCCATGGGCGCGATGGAGATGAGTGGCCCTTTCTGGCCAATCCATATCAAAACCTTGAGTCCCTCCGACAGCGTCTTCGGTCTCGCCGGAATCGGCGTCTATATCTGTCCGATGCTCGGCTTATCGCTCACCAGCGCCTTTTGGGGACGCCTGGGGGATCGCTACGGCAACCGGTTGATGATGGTTCGCGCATTAGCCGGTTTGGCGATCACGCAACTGCTCATCGCCTTTGCGCAAGATGTCTGGACGATTTTGGCCCTGCGCTTTCTGCAGGGCGCCTTTGCCGGTTACATCGCCCCGGCGCAGGCTTATGGCGTGCAGGTCACCGGGGGACGCGATCGCGCCGCCCTGTTCGCGTGGCTTCAGGTGGCGACCAATGTCGGCTCGCTAGGCGGGGCGTTTTTGGGCGGGCTGATCCTGGATGAATTGCCTTTTGCCGCCATCAATCTGACGGCCGGCGTGATCTGTGCCCTGTGCGCCGCCACCGCCTGGGCAAGTCTGCCCGTGCCGCCAAACGGGATTATTCCCGTACGGTCAGCAACGGCGAAAATTACTGCCCATGCGCCCTCGGGGAGTGCGCCGGTGCCGGGGCTTCTTGTGCTGATGGGGATGCTGCTCGCAAGCCGCATGGTGCTGCAGATTCCGTTTTCCCTGTACATGACGCAAGTTTTTGGCGCACGGCACTGGGTCACCGGCTTGAGCTACGGACTTCTGGCGCTGGGCTTTGTCGTGGGCGCGCCCTTGTGGGCGCGGCTCTTCGAGGGGCGCGCGAAATCCTACGTGCTCGGCTGGAGTGTGTTGATTTCAGCCGGTTGCCTTGCAATCACTCATCTGGCCGGGATCACCGGGTCCATAGGCTTTTTTGCAATGCTGTATTTTGTCTGGGGCGCTCTACTGGGAGGAACAACGCCGGCTCTCCTGTCGCTCATTTCCGCGGCAACGCGAAACGACCGGCAAGGTTCGGTGCTGGGTCTCGCGCAAAGCTGCCAGCAGGGCGCGTCGGTTGTCGGCATCGTGGCCGGCGTTGCGGTCACTCAGTTTATTGGTCTCGAAGCCGCGTTCCCGCTCGTCTCAATCCTCTACGCCTTATCATTCTTAGTGGCGCTCGGCATATGGCTCAAAGCGCGCCATTCACCTGACGAAGGAAGTTGATCGTGAAGAGATATCGTCCGCTGTTGCATGCCGCGATCGCGGCTCTTGCAGTGATCGTGGCTGGCCCGGCGCCGGCATTTGCCGAGGAAACGGCAATAGCGGAGGCGCAGGCGCCACTCATCGTCACCGATATTGCCGGCCGCGAGGTAAAGCTGAGTGCGCCCGTCAAGCGCATGCTTCTGGGCGAGGGCCGTCAGCTCTATCTCGTAGCGTCTCTGGAGCCCGAAGATCCGCTGGCTCGTATCGTTGCCTGGCGCAACGACCTGATCGAGGCCGATCCGGCGACTTACGCGCAATATCTCAAAGCCTTTCCCGAACTGGCAAAGCTCACCGCTTTCAAGGGTTCGGAAGACAGCCTGGTCGATATCGAGTCAGTCATCATCCAGAAGCCCGACGTGGTTCTGCTCAACCTTGAAACGATGCGGACCAATGAGGACGCCAAATTTGTCGAGAAGCTGGCGGCGCTGGACATTCCCGTTCTTTACATCGACTTCCGCCATCATCCGCTGGAAAACACAGAGCCAACCATCCGTCTCCTGGGCAAGATTATGGGGCGCGAGGCGCGCGCGGAGGAGATCATCGCGTTTCGCCACAAGGCCATGGCGCGGGTAAGGGACGTCCTGGCCGAGCACAACCCGCCGCGTCCAAAGGTCTTCATTGAGCGTATCGGTGGTTATTCCGACGATTGCTGCCTGTCATTCGGCGCCGAGAACTTCGGCAACTACGTCGAACTTGCCGGTGGTCACAATATCGGCAGCGACATCATCCCGGCGACATTCGGGCAGCTTAACCCCGAACAGGTGATCGCCGCTAACCCCGACCACGTGGTCATTACCAGCGCTGACTGGGAGGCCTATGTCCCCGGCGGTTACTGGATCCCCCTCGGTCCTGGCGCCGACCCGCAGGTGACGCGCAAAAAGCTCGAATGGTTCCCAACCCGCAACGCCTATACCGGCATTGCGGCACAAGAGACGCGAAATTTCCACGGCATCTGGCACCAGTTCTACAACAGCCCTTACGAATTCGTCGCAGTCCAGCAGCTGGCGAAGTGGTTCCACCCGAACCTGTTCGACGATCTCGACCCCGATGCAACCTTTGCCGAATATCACCGCCGATTCCTGCCCATCGATTACCAGCCCGGCTATAGCGTCAGTCTCTCCGATAGCCCGTGATGACCGATACCCGGCCCGAAACGGTTCCCGCTCGGGTACGGCGTTTGTAGAGCGCCTAGCTCAGGGACAGATTGGGTCGTCGCCAGCTTGTCGGCCTTGCCCAATATCTGGTGCGCGACCAGCAAGTCCTGCTTCTCGAAGAACCAACCAACGCGCTCGATATGCACTGGCAGTTGGAGATGCGCGGCGTGCAGCCTTGCTTATGACAGCGGGGATGCTCGTGGTGATCCCTCTGCACGACCTCAATCGCACTGAAATTCGTTGACCAGGTCACAGTTCTGTCAGGTGGACAGCTTGCATGATTCGGCCGCGCGGCCCAGCTCCCCAATTTGCCGCCACCTTCCACTTAGGGCATGCGTTGCACCCTGCTCTCAAGGCCCATTGCTGATCTCGACGTACGCGATTTGACATGCGGCGCCTCGCCCAGCGCGCTGCATCAGAAATCCGTTGTCATTGACAGCTTCACCGTAAGCGGCGCGCCCTGCGCCAGGGTGCCATAACTGGCGACACCAGCCCAGTAGTCATCGTCGAAAACATTCTCGACGGCGGCCCGGAAAGTGACCGGACGATCCTGAATCTCCGTGTGATAGCGGGCACCCAGGTCGAGTCTTGTCCAGGAAGGAATCTCCTGCGTGTTCGCCGTGTCGACATACTGCCTGCCCGTGTGAATGACGTTGGCCGCCAGTGTGAGCCCCTGCAGGAAGGGCGTGTCCCATTCCGCGCCAAGATTGAACTGGACCGACGGCACGCCGATGGGCGTGTTGCCGCGCGTTGCGGCGCTGTTTGTCTTCGTCAGCTCGCCTTTGAGCATCGTGACGCCGCCAAGCAGCCGCAC
>NZ_SUEO01000094.1:12340-14777 GCF_004962925.1 Mesorhizobium sp.
CCGCACACCCGGCGTCACTTCCCCGAAGACGTTGAATTCCAGGCCGCGGTTGCGTTGCTCGCCGCCTTCCACGAACACGAGATCGCTGCCGCGCGTTTCAAGCTGCCCAAAGGGCTTTTCAATCTGGAACGCGCTGACTGTCACGGCCAGCCGGCCGAGATCGATCTTGGTTCCAATCTCAATCTGCCTGGACCTGTAAGGCGCCAACGTTTCACCCGCATTCACGGCCGTCGTGGGCGCAGTATCGCCGATGCTCAACCCTTCGACGTAGTTGGCATAAAGCGACACGTTCTCCCACGGCTTGACGACCAAGCCGACCAACGGTGTCAATGCGCCTTCGTCGGAGGACGATGTGACGGCGCCGGTTGTCGAGTTGAAATTTTCCGACGCGATATGTTGCCACCGCGCTCCGACGGTCAGCTGCACCCGCTCATCAAACATCGACAAGGTGTCGGCGAGCGCAAACCCGTACAACTCGCTCTCCGATACCTTCGGCGCCGAAGCCGGCGCCGGTATGTCCTGCCAGGGCCGGGCGACAGGATCGTAGATGTTGGTGAACTGAGCCGTTCCCGAATTGAAGCCCCGGCCGAGGCTCTGATTGAAATGACTTGCCTGGAGCGTGACGGAATGCGCGATTTCGGCAGTGTCAAAGCCGGCGCGCAGGCCCGTTTCCGCCGTGGTCCTGTCAACATCGAAGACGTAATTCTGCGGCGTAATGCTGACGTCCCCCGCCGAGTTCAAGATCACTGGCGTCCCGAAGAGTCGCTCGATGCGCGAGTTGCCCCCGCCGGCAGCGGCAAACACCGTTACCTGGTCGGTAAGGTCATATTCGACCCGTCCCAGCACTGACAAATCTTCGCTCTTCGACCACTCCCACGGCTGCTGAACGTTAAGCCGACCGTCGGGCGCCTCTGGTATTGCGAGACCGGAAAGCGGAAAGAACGGGCGTTGCGGCGCCTGGAAATCTTCCCGCTGGCCGATCACATCGAGTGTCGCCCTGAGCCGCTCGCCCTGATAATCGAACGCCAAGGCGCCCACCGGCACGTCACGCGTTTGGTCGTCGATCGGCGTGTCACCGCCGTGATAGCTGCCGTTAAGGCGGACCCCGAACTGACGCTCGGCGCCGAAACGCCGGCTCACCTCGACATGCCCGCCGCCCTGCAGGCTCGAGCCATAATCGGCCGTAAACTGTGTCAGATCGACCTCGGCCGCGCGCTTGGGAACGATATTGATGGTGCCCCCGACACTGCTGTTCGGCGCGATGCCGTAAAGCAGCGCCGCCGGTCCTTTGAGGACCTCAATACGCTCGGCATAGTCGGTGAACAGGCGATAGGTCGGCGCGACCCCGTAGACGCCGTCGAACGCGACCTCGCCAAAATTGCCTTCATTGATTGGAAAGCCGCGAATGTAGAAGGAATCCACTATCCCGCCGGTTGAATGGGTGCTCCGCACGGAAGGATCATTGATCATCACGTCGGCCACGGTGCGTGCACCCTGATTCTCGATGATTTGCGCCGTGTAGCTGCCTATGTTGAACGGCGTATCCATGATGTCGCGGTTGCCTAGCAGGCCCAGGCGCCCGCCTCGCGCGACTTGTCCGCCCGGATACGCTTCCGGCAGATTGCCGATCGTTGCGGTCAGGGGCACACCACCTAGCCCCTCAACCACGATGCGTTCGAGCACTGTCGCTTCCTGCGCAGCTGCGCTGTGCCCGACCATCACGACCAACGCGGCAGATAATCCAACACGCTTTTCCATACAAAGCCCCCTCATCGGCGTTGACCAAGATTATTTGCCTTGCCCTGAAGGGAGCTGGGTTTGGTCGGCTAGGAGGGTTTGCTAGATAACATGACTTCTGTTGTCAACAATGAACGTGCTGCTTCTTGTTCCCCACCTTTAACTCGAAACAGCGCCGGGAAGATTCGGCCGACAATGCCCGTAAGCCATTTGTTGCCTTTTCGAAAAAGTTCGGCATCCTCGCCACGGATTCGGCAGGCCCGGCTTGGTCGGACCATCCGGACGATTTCTTTCAAGACCGTTGGTGAACTGAGGGAAGCTCTTGGCGGGCGATTTGGACACGAAGCGTTGGAAGAGCTATGTCCGTGTGGAACTGGGCGGGCGTGATAAAAGGATCAACATTCCGTCCACCCGAGCGGCGGCCGAGTGTCTTCTCCGCAGCTGGCCGACGGAATGGGGTCCGCGCCACAAGCAGGCCCGCGAAGCCTGCATCGCGGTCCTCAAGGGCGAGCAGCCGCCCGAATTTGCGCGACAGGCTTTCGTCGAGGCCGCCCGGGAGGCCGGAATACTGGTTGTGGGCGTTTTTCCCGGCTGACGCGTCTAAGGAAGCGTTCGCGAGGCAAGCCGCCCGTCGATAGCGAGAGCCAAAACGTCTCGGAACGCGCGCAAGGGTAGTGGCTGAGCTTGAAATATGCGACCT
>NZ_SUEO01000094.1:14787-22255 GCF_004962925.1 Mesorhizobium sp.
CGACGCCTATGTGCGGACGAATTTCGTGGCCGAGATGTGAGGCGCTCGCCGCGCCGGGCTGCCTTTCGCGGACGATCGCGACGACCAATGGCTGCACGCCTTTCAGGCATAGTGCGATGCCGCCATTGGCCCCTTGAACGGTCAAGTGGGACACGCGTAACATCGCCATCTGAATTGAGTCTGCTTCATTCGTCCGGGCTAATGTCCGGATTGGTCTGGGTATTTCCCTTGCGTACGGATGCAACCAGCGGCGCGGCGAAGCGCGGCAAATCGTTTGTCCATGTGGCGGAAGCCTCCTGGGGCAAAGGCCTCAGCACCCTGCTGCGTATCGTTCGACTGACGCTGCGCCATCCCTGGCAAGTCGCCATCACCATCATTTCGACCTTCATTGCCGCCACGCTGCAGCTTTTCATTCCACGCTTGCTGGGACGCGCCATCGATCAGGCGCAGGGCGTCTTGACTGCTGGTGCTGGTCCTGCGGCAGAGCACGCGCTGTGGAACACGGCGCTCACGCTGCTCGTCGTCAGCATCCTGCGCGGCCTCTTCACTATGGCGCAGAACTACTATGGCGAGGCCGTCGGCCACCGGACCGGCTATGAATTGCGGCTGGCTTTCTATGAGAAGATCCAGCGCCTGAGCTTCTCCTTCCATGACCGGGTCCATACCGGCGATCTCATCACGCTCGGCCTGCTCGATCTCGACGGCGTGCGCATGTTCTTCTCCACCGGCATCCTGCGCGTCGTGCTGCTCGGCGTGCTGATCGGCGTCGGCGCTTATCTGCTGATCAGCACCGATCTCGTGCTCGGGCTGCTCAGCCTGAGCTTTGTGCCGTTCGTCGCTTGGCGGTCCTCGGTCACGCAGCTGGCGCTGCGCAGCACCTGGCTGACGTTGCAAGAGCGGCTGTCGGTGCTGAGCCGGGTGATGGATGAGAACCTCGGTGGCATCCGTGTCGTGCGTGCTTTTGCGGCGCAGCGGCATGAGCTGGAAAAGTTCGACCGCGCCAAGCAGGATGCGCTGGACCTCGCCAACCAGCGCGTCGGCATCCGCGTCAGCAACACCAGCGCCATGAACTTCTCGTTCCTCGCCGCCATGGGCTTGGTGCTCTGGTTCGGCGGCCAGAAGGTGATTGCGGGCCAGATCAGCGTCGGCACGCTGGCCCAGTTCCTCACCTTCATGACCATCTTGCAGATGCCAGTGCGCCAGCTCGGCCTGATGGTCAATTCATTCGCCCGCGCTTCGACCTGCGGCACGCGACTGTTCGAACTGCTGGACACCGAACTCGATATCGAGGACGCACCCGACGCCAGGGACCTTGTCGTCACTGACGGTATGCTGCGCTTCGAGGATGTCGGCTTCCGCTACGCGGGCGCTGGCCGCCCGACGCTATCCGGGATCTCCTTCGAGGCAAGATCCGGCCAAACCATCGGCATTGTCGGTCCGCCCGGCAGCGGCAAGTCGACCATCGCGCACCTGATCCCGCGCTTCTACGATGTGACGTCAGGTGCCATCACCATCGATGGCCAGGACATCAGCAAGGTCACGCTGCAATCGCTGCGCAAGGCGGTCGGCGTGGTGCAGCAGGACGCATTCCTGTTCACCACCTCGATCGAGAACAACATCGCCTACGGCAATCCATGGGCGCGCGAGACCCGCATCGGGCAAGCCGCCGAGTATGCCCAATTGCACAACTACATCATCGGGCTTCCGGCGGGCTACACCACAGTCGTTGGCGAACGCGGCGCGTCGCTTTCCGGCGGCCAGCGCCAGCGCCTGACCATCGCCCGCAGCCTGATGCTGCGGCCATCGGTGCTGGTCTTCGACGATTCAACTGCTGCCATCGACGCCGGCACCGAGCAGCGGATCCGGGCAGCGATGAAACGCTTCGCCAAGGACCGCGTGACGCTCATCATCTCGCACCGGCTGAGTTCACTGATGCATGCCGACCAGATCCTGTTCGTGGAGGGCGGCCGGATCGTCGAGCGCGGCACGCATGAGGAACTGCTGGCGCTCGGCGGACGCTACCGCGCCCTTTACGACCTGCAGCTGCGGCCGGACGATGACCGACCCGTCGTAACGGGAGCCGCGTGATGTCGACACATAGCGGCGACGAGAAGGAAGACACCAGCGGGCGGCCGACAAAGGCGGTCGTCGGCTCGCACCGCGACGAGGAAGAAGTCTTCGGCAAGGCCTATGATCCGCGCATCGTGCGGCGCATCTGGAACTTCGTGAAACCCTATCGGGGCCGGATTTACATCTCGGTCGCGGCGGTCCTGGTGTTCACGCTGACGCAGCTGGCGATCCCGCTGGTCATCCGCTACGCCATCGACCACGGCATGGCGGCGGGCAGGCTCGACCGGTCGGTGATGATCTGGGCGACGGGCGCCTTCGCGACGATCATCCTCATCAACTACGGCGCCAGCTATGTGCAGGAGAGCGTCGTCGGCAAGGTGGCCGAAAACGTGCTCTCCGACCTGCGCCGCGCCATGTTCAGCCACCTGCAGCGGGTCTCGCTGAGCTTCATGGACAAGACCGAGGTCGGCCGGCTGATGTCGCGCCTGCAGGGCGATGTGAATTCAATGCAGGAATTCCTTGAAACGTCGGTGATGTCGGTGGGCGACATCGTGCTGTTGTTCGGCATCGTCAGCGTCCTGCTCTGGCTCGATTTCCGGCTCGGGCTGCTGACGCTGTCGACCATGCCGGTGCTGTTCATCGTGCGCCTGTTTTGGCTGCCGCGCGCCAAGGTCGCCTTCATGGCGGCGCATGAAACCAACTCGATCGCCAACGGTGCGCTGGCCGAAGGCATCCATGGCGTTCGCACGGTGCAGAGCCTGGAACGCCAGCATGTCAATTTCGACCTTTATGACGAGAAGGTGCTGGCCAATCTCAATGTCCATCTGAGGTCGGCCAGGTATGCGCAGGTGATGGTGCCGATCGTCGACACGCTGACCGGGTTCGCCATGGCGACAGTCATCGTCGTGGGCGGCTCGATGGTGCTGTCGCACAGCCTCGACGTCGGCATCATGGTGGCGTTCCTGTTCTACATCCAGCGCTTCTTCGACCCGATCCGCTCGCTCACCATGCAGTACAGCGTGATGCAGCGCGCCATGGCTTCGGGCCAGCGCATCTCAGAAGTGCTCGACGTGCCGGTGGACGTCAGCGATAAGGACAATGCTGTTAAGCTGTCGCGCGACATGGACGGCACGGTCGAGTTCAGGAACGTCACCTTCGGCTACCGGCAGAACCTGCCGGTGCTGAAGAACGTCTCCTTCCGCGTCAATCCGGGCGAGACCGTAGCACTTGTTGGCCCGACCGGATCGGGCAAGTCCAGTTCGATGGCGCTGGTGCACCGCTTCTACGACGTCTGGTCCGGTCAGGTCCTGGTCGGCGGGCACGATGTGCGCGACCTGACACAGGATTCGCTCGGAGAGCAGGTGGCAATGGTGCTGCAGGAGCCGTTCCTGTTCTCAGGAACGGTGCTGGAGAACATCCGCTATCATAAAACCGGCGCCAACCGCGAGGAGGTGGTGCGCGCCGCACTGGCCGTCGGCGCGCACGACTTCATCGAGAACTTGCCCGATGGCTACGACACCGAGCTCGAGCAGCGTGGCGGCAATCTCTCGCTCGGCCAGCGCCAGCTGATCAGTTTCGCGCGCGCGCTGGTGGCCGACGCCAAGATCCTTGTGCTCGACGAAGCCACGGCCAGCATCGATTCCTATACGGAGATGCTGATCCAGAAGGCGCTGATAAAACTGCTGGAAGGCCGGACAGGGCTGGTTATTGCCCATCGCTTGGCCACCATCCGCGGCGCCGACCGAATCATCGTGCTGCAGAACGGCGAGATCGTCGAAAGCGGCAACCACGAACAGCTGATGGCAATAAAAGGCCTCTACGCCCGTCTCTACAACATGAACTACGCTTCGTTCGACGACATTTCCGAGGAAGAGATGGGAATGGACGCGGCCGTCGGCAAAGCGACGTGAGCAGGACTCGCGGAGCCGAACAGATAGCCCCTGCCGCCTTCTGCTAAGTGGAAGGAGAAGCCCGCAAACATTCCGGGTCACTTCTCAGCGAAAATCAATAGCTTGACCTCTCGGTCAGCGATCTTGGCAGCACGCACCCAAGAACATTACCGAACCAATCCGGGCGTATTCTCTGCGTGTTGGCACCGCCATGGCAAAGGCAACTGCGACCTCCGAATCTGCGAGAAGCCGGTCGGCGACGGATCCGCCGCCGAAGCCGTAAATCTCCGTCCTGCCCTTCGCCAACATAAGCGGCGACGCCTCAGGAATATTTCGCCAAGCCGTCATTCATAGCAATGGCGATTCAAGCCAGACTGCATCCGGGTGCGCGCATCATTAGAATATCTGCCCATCCTTCTGCAATGTCTCGAGAATGGCGATATCGATCCTGTCGAGCGGCATTGTTCGTGTATCCTGCGAAGGGATCCTCGACGATCACCATCTGCGCAACGGCCTCAACGTCCACAAGGGCAAGATCACCAACCGCGCCGTCGCCGAAGCGCTCGGCTACGAGCTAGTCGAGCCGAAGGCGGTTCTCGCCGCCTGACATCTCCAGGCCCGAAAGTTTCCTCCTGCCTCGCCCGCCGGTTCCCTGCCGGCGGGTTTTTTCTTGGCGATGATCGGCCAGCGTCTTCCCCTCCCCTTTCCATCCATGTTGCGGGACAGCCCGTCGGGGGGCGAAACGCTGGTCGACCAGGAAGCTGGACGCGCAATCCGAACTGGACATCGCCAGCCGAAATCCCCGGCTTTTCCTGATGTGACGAGCACCAGCGCCCCTCCCGTGAGCATGAGCTTTGGCGCCTCTGGGTGCGGTGCACTCGTTGCCGGTCTCGACTAGATCGTTACTGAGGAACAGGAGAACCTGCCCGCACCGGCGAGTCGGATTCTGCCGCTTTACATTCGGCCAGCTCTGCTCGTAGGAGTAGCCATCGTCGAGCGTGCTTCACGATAGAAAGCGATCGAGAACAGGCTTGGCAGCGAGTAATCAAGAACTCTCTAAGCGACGGAGCGCTGTTAAGAGTGTCACGATGTTGAGCGCGAGTTCTATCATGCCTTGCAACACGCCTTTACAGATAATTGGGCCGGCAGGACGCCTTAGACCTCTCGGTTGATGCATGGCGCGGGCATTATCGCGGTTGGACATGTCATGGACTTCCTCAACAGCGTTACGGGTGCTGCTATACGCGACGAATTCGCGAGCGGCTTGCGGCTGTTAAAGAGAAAGACCGCTTGGAGCGAGGCGGGTGGGAGTTCGGCGCTAAGTGCCCACGTTGGAACGGAGTCAGCCAATTATCACTTCACCTAGTCCAGGTCCTCAAGCGGCGCCTGGCGGAATCCGTTAGGCAGCGTGAAAAGCCATGAGTTACGCAGTAAAAGAGATGTTCTATTCGTTGCAGGGCGAAGGTCGCCACACCGGGCGGCCGGCCGTTTTCTGCCGATTTGCAGGTTGTAACCTTTGGAGTGGCCGGGAGCGCGACCGAGCGAAAGCCGCCTGCAATTTTTGTGACACCGATTTCGTCGGCGTTAACGGCATTGGCGGTGGACGGTTCAACGATGCGACTTCTTTGGCAATCGCGATTGAGAATATGTGGGGCGGTGGAGCGTCCGAACGATTCGTCGTTCTCACAGGCGGTGAACCGCTTCTGAAGGTTGGCGATGAGATTTTATCGGAACTCCATGACCTCGGGTTCGAAATTGCCTTAGAAACTAACGGGACTCTGGCGGCGCCCAACACGATTGACTGGATCACGGTCAGTCCCAAGGGCGCGACAACCTTGGTACAAACCGCGGGAAATGAACTGAAACTAGTATTTCCGCAAGCCGGTCTAGATCCCGCGGGCTTCGAAAAGCTCGCATTCGACCACTTCCTTCTGCAGCCGCTCGACGGCCCCCAGCTCGAAGCAAATACAGCGGCGGCGATAGCTTATTGCCTGCAACATCCACGCTGGCGCCTGTCTCTGCAGACTCACAAATTTATGGGAATTCGATGAAAGTCACTCAAGCCTTTAGCTTCGAAGCTGCGCATCGCCTGCCCAATGTCCCCGCCAGCCATCGGTGCCATCGCATGCACGGACATTCCTATCGGATAGAGTTGACACTGGAGGGGCCAGTCGACCGCGAGAGCGGCTTCGTCGTCGATTTCTTTGATGTTGAAGACGTATTTGCCCCACTGCTCGCCCAACTCGACCATCATTGCCTTAACGAAGTCGAGGGGTTGAACAATCCGACGGCCGAGAACATTGCGGTTTGGAT
Source organism: Mesorhizobium sp. (assembly GCF_004962925.1). GTDB lineage: Bacteria > Pseudomonadota > Alphaproteobacteria > Rhizobiales > Rhizobiaceae > Mesorhizobium. The sequence continues at coordinate 21,060 of NZ_SUEO01000094.1, forward strand.
CTGGAACCGGGTTAGGCCGCTTTTGCCACTGACCGCGGTAGTTGTCTACGAAACCCCGAACTGCTGGGCCGAATACAATGGCTGACCGGCAAGGTCTAGTACAGGCTACCGATGGTGCGCTCGTTCTTTTCTCCGGCGGCCAAGACTCTGCGACGTCCCTTGCCTGGGCCCTCGATCGATTCGAGCGCGTGGAGACGATTGGATTCGACTATCGGCAGCGGCATCGAGCCGAACTCGACGCTCGGAGTGAATTCCGGGCGGGCTTGGAACGTGATTTTCCGAAATGGGCCGCCAAACTCGGTGAGGATCGGGTGCTGGATCTATCTGTGCTTGGCGAGATCAGTGAAACCGCGTTAACGCGCGACGTTGAGATCGCGGCGACTGAATCGGGGTTGCCGAATACTTTCGTGCCAGGGCGGAACATCATCTTCCTCACATTTGCCGCTGCTGTCGCCTATCGTCGCGGTCTCAAGCACGTAGTGACTGGCGTTTGCGAAACAGACTTTTCCGGATATCCGGATTGCCGTGACGATACGGTGAAAGCGCTTCAAGTCGCCCTCAACTTAGGCATGGAGAGTCGTTTCGTTCTTGAGACCCCGCTTATGTGGATAGACAAGGCACAGACGTGGACCCTTGCCGAAGAACTAGGTGGGATGGCCCTGGTGAACTTGATCCGCACCAGCACTTTGACATGCTACGATGGGGAAGTCGGAACATCCACGAGTGGGGACGAGGCTGCGGCCTGTGCCCGGCATGCGAGTTGCGCGCGAAGGGATATCGACAGTTCGCCAAGCGAACTGCAACGCTTCCGCTGACGCAGGAGTTGTCCAATGGCTGAGATCGATCGCCTCCGTAGGACGGAAGGAATCGTGTTCGCTTGTGCTTTGCTGGAGCATCCCGCTTGCGAACCGGCTCATCGCGAATGTTGGGACAACCTGTGCCCAGAATGGTCCATGCCTGATCCCGGTGGCGCGCGTTTGAAGCCGATCCTCTCGCGAAGCTTGAGGCCTCATGTGCGCAGGCTGCTGTCGCCCGAGCTGCGGGTCAGGGTGACTGTCGCCGCCCCGTAGAAAAGCCCCGCGCAAATGGCGGTCACCGCGTCGGGAGATGTGGGAACCGCCCGCTTCGTTTCGAGCATAAATTCGTCGACCGTGAACAATCTTGACCGCTAAGCGGCAAGCTGCTTCGGCCGGTTC
>NZ_SUEO01000095.1:0-528 GCF_004962925.1 Mesorhizobium sp.
GCCGCAGCCGGATGGCGAACTCGGCGATTGGAACCGGCGGCAGCCCAAGGTCGCGCGGTGCCTCGACGATGCCGGAGTGGGCAAAGCGCGCCGTCCGCAGCGTCAGAGCAATACCGGCATTCACCGCCGTGCGCAGCCCGGCCAGGCTGGCACTGCCGGCGGCGATGCGGTAGCGACGGCCGGCCGTGTCGAGTGCCGCGATCGCCGCGTCACGAAAGCCGCACTGCGGATCGAGCAGCGCCAGCGGCTCGCGGAGCACGCCGACTTCGTCAGGCGCCGGAGCCTGTCGCATGGCAATCATCAGATCAAGGATGCCGGTTTGCAGCGCGTGCGCCAATTCGGCGGAGCGGCCGACGCGCAGTTCGATCCTGACGCGCGGGTGGCTCACGGCAAAGGCCCTGAGCAGCTCCGGCAGGCCGCTATCGGCGAAATCTTGTGTCGTGCCTATGGCCAAGCGCCCATCGGCTCGCGCGCCCTTGAGAGCCAGCCACGCCTCGCGATGCACAGCAAGGATGCGCCGCGCATGGC
>NZ_SUEO01000095.1:538-22218 GCF_004962925.1 Mesorhizobium sp.
CGCATGGCCGACCAGATCTTCGCCCGCCGCCGTCAGGCCGCGCCCTCTTCCCTGCGGCACCAGAAGCGGTTCGCCGACAATATCCTCGAGCCGCTGCATCTGCGTGGTCACCGCCGACGCCGAGCGGCCGACAATTGACGCCGCCTGCGCCAACGAGCCGCCATCGACGAAGGCGAGAAAGGTTTTGAGGAGGTCCGGGTCGAGCATTTGCATAATTCGATAATATCAAAGTGTATTTCAAAACAATTCGATTTTCATAATGGGAGAGCGATGCAAAGATTTCCGACGGCGGAGAGATGCCGCGTAACCCGAGGAGAGAAATTATGCCGATCATCAATGTCAGCGTCACCGGCAAGCCCGATGCCGCTTTGTCCGCCGCTATCGCCAAGCAGGTGACAGAACTGACCGCTACGCATCTGCGCAAGGATGCGACGATCACAGCGGTAGCCATTTCCTATCATGACCCCGAGCACTGGTTCGCCGGCGGCAAGTCGCTGGCCGAGCATGGCACCAACAGTTTCTGGCTCGACATCAAGGTGGTCGACGGCACCAACACCAAGCTTGAGCTGGAGGCCTATCTAAAGGCGATCTTCGCTGGCTTTGGCAGCCTGCTAGGCAAGGTGCACGAAGAAAGCTACGCCTTCGTGCATGAAGTGCCGGCCGCCGCCTATGGCTATGGCGGCAAGACCCAGGAATTCCGTTTCATCAGCGGGAGATTGAAGGCGGCGTGAGCCGCTGCCTTCGCTTCTCCCGATGGAGAAGGCAGAATGAAGCCGCATTGACGTTGAGCCCACTTCGTCTAGGTTCTCATTGAAGCGGTCAGGAAAGAACCGCGACGTGAGAATCTGTTGGGAGAGACGCGGCATGACCCTGACACTGGCGCTGCTTGCGGGCCTCGTCGTGGCCTGGCTGCTGATCGGTGTGGTGGAAAAATTCCGCCTCGGCCTGCGCTTCACCCAGGCGTTGCTCTACGTGCCTTTCAAGCTCGCCTACCGAGTCGCCGATGATCGCATCAGGATCGCCCGCAAAGCAGCCGTCCCGGTCATCTACGTCATCTCGCACCAGTCGCGCTTCGAACCGGCGCTGATGCTGTCGCTGCTGCCGGAAGACACGCTGCATATCCTCGACCAGGCCTCTGCCAGGTCGCCCTGGCTGGAACCATGGCGCGAGCTTGGCCGCACCATCGCCTTCAATGCCGAGCATGTCTTCGTCAGCCGTCGGCTGGTGCGAGTGCTGAAGGGCAAGGGCCGCCTTGCCGTCTATCTGCCGGATGCGGTCGAGCCTGATATCAAGACATTTCGCCTGTTTCGCGCCGTCACCCGCATCGCCATGCAGGCCGACGCCCGCATCGTGCCGATCTTCGTCGCCGGCGCGCGAACTCTGCCGGTATCGCTGACGCCTGCGGACAAGGCGCCCCGGCGCTGGTTTCCCCGCCTGTCGATCAGCGTGCTGGAGCCGATGACCATCGCCGAGTTGGTGGCGCGAAATCCGGATCAGTCCTCGAATACCAATGCGATGTTTGACCGTTTCGCTGAAGCCCGGCTTTTCGGCAGCGATCTTAATCGCAGCCTGTTCCTCGCCATGCGCGACGCCGCCGACCGTGTCGGCGCCTCGCATCCTATCGTCGAAGACGTGATCAGCGGCGCACTGAGCTATAGAAAGCTGTTCATCGGCGCGCGGGTGCTGGGCCGCCGGTTCGAGGCTGTGACGGCGCCGGGCGAAGCGGTTGGATTGCTGCTGCCCAACGCCAATGGCGTTGTGCTGTCGCTGATTGGCCTGCTGTCGGCGAGCCGGGTGGCGGCGATGATCAACTACACCGCGGGCCCGGCCAGCGTCACCGCCGCTGTGCGCACGGCGGAGATCCGCACCGTCGTATCGTCACGCGCCTTTGTCGACAAGGCCAGCCTCGCAGACATCGTCGCAGCGGTGGAAGAAGGCGGCGCGAAGCTGCTGTGGCTGGAGGATGTTCGGACCAGCGCGACCGTGCTGGACAAGCTTGCCGCCGCCTTGCTATGGCGCTGGCCGCTGCAGCCGCAGAATGCCGCCAAGCCGGCGGTGATCCTGTTCACCTCAGGCTCGGAAGGCACGCCCAAGTCAGTAGTGCTGTCGCATAGGAACCTTCTCGCCAACGCCATGCAGGCCGAGGCCCGGATCACCATCTCGCCGGCCGATATCCTGCTCAACGTGCTGCCGGTGTTCCATTCGTTCGGGTTGACGGGCGGCACCATCCTGCCGCTGGTCACCGGGGTAAAACTGTTCCTTTATCCCTCGCCGCTCCACTACAAGCTGATCCCCGAGGTCGCCCGCAAGGCAAGGCCGACCGTCATGTTCGGCACCGACACGTTCCTCGCCAATTACGCGCGCACCGCCAAGGACGGCGATTTCTCCAGCCTGCGCTTCATCGTCGCCGGCGCCGAGGCGGTGAAACCGGAGACACGCCGCGTTTACCGTGAGCGCTTCCAGGCCGAGATCATCGAGGGTTTCGGGCTGACCGAGGCAGCGCCCGTCGTTGCCGTCAATACAGCCATCCACGGTCGCGACGGCACCGTCGGGCGGCTGTTGCCTGCCATGCGCATGAAACTTGAACCGATCGAGGGCATTAGCGGCGCCGGACGGTTGTGGCTCGATGGGCCAAACCTGATGATGGGCTACATGACGTCAGATCGGCCCGGCGAATTGCAGCCGCTCGACAGCTGGCACGATACCGGCGACATCGTTTCGGTCGACCGCGAAGGCTTCCTCACCATTCGCGGGCGGGCCAAGCGTTTTGCCAAGATCGCCGGCGAGATGGTGTCGCTGGGCGCCGTCGAGATGCTGGTGCAGTCGCTATGGCCGGAAGAGCATCACGCCGTGGTGGCGGTGCCGGACAGGCGCCGCGGCGAACGCATCGTGCTGGTCACCACCGCCACTGACGCCGATCCCGACGAATTGCGCAAATTCGGTAAACAAGCAGGTGCCGCCGATCTGATGGTGCCGAACGACATCGTCAAGGTGGAGGAGATCCCGGTGCTGGGTTCCGGCAAGACCGACTATGTCTCGACCCGCAAACTGGCAATCGACCGGTTGGGGCTCAGCGCGGCAGCTTAAGGGCTAGAGGGCCACCACCGACAACAGCAGGATGACGCCGACCGCCATCATCAGCAGGCCCGGCCAGTTCTGCGACAGGCCAAGGAAGCCGAGGCCACGTTGCCGCGGCTCAAGTGTCGGACCTGGCGTTGCAAGCTTTGGTGTCGGGCGATCCGGCGCCGTGCGAATAGGCGCCGGATCGCTCAGCCGCCCGCGCCTTAGGGCTGCGCCAGCCATGTACACAACGCCAGCGACAATGAGCAACGCACCGGTGAGGACGACAGCCAATTTCTCCTCCTCGCTCTTCTTCAGGTGCCGCGCCTGGCACAGCAGCTTGAGAGATCGGTGGCAAGGCGTTTCGCGAGGCCGCGCACCTCGCCCGCTGAGACAGAACGGTCAAGATGCCCGGCAGGTTCCCGCTAGAACGGGATGCGTTCAAATTGAACTGGGCATCCCGCTCTATCTATTTGTTTTAGCCGCATTTCTGCGACGCCAAGTGATTCCACTTGGCTGCAAAATGCGCCAGGTGACCTTCGGAGCGAATTGGCGACAGGTGTGTCAACCGATGTCTGAAGGCGGCACCTTCTCGCCTTCGCGCTTGGCGCGCCTCGAATAGGCGCGGATGCTGAACGGCAGGAAGATCAGATAGCCGGCGACCGACGCCGTCAGCGTGTACCAGGGGTAGGTCATCAACAGCAGGATGTAGAGGACGACGCCGAGGATGATCGGCAGCACCCTGTCGCCCGGGACTTTCAGGCTTTTGCCGGAGTAGACCGGCAGCCGGCTGACCAGCAGGAAGGCAACCAGAACGGTGAATCCGGTGGCAACGAAGGCGGCAGGGCGGGATGGCTCCACGCCAAGCCGCAGAAAGTACAGATAAAGCGGCAGCATCACCAGCACGGCGCCCGCCGGCGCCGGCACGCCGACGAAATATTCGGTCTGCCAGACCGGGCGGTCCGTGTCCTCGTCGAGCACATTGAAGCGGGCAAGCCTGAGCCCGCAGGCGATGGCAAACAAGAGCGCGGCGATCCAGCCCGGCGAGCCGGCTTGGTCGAGCAGGAAGGCATAGAGCACCAGCGCGGGCGCTACGCCGAAATTGACGATATCGGCCAGCGAATCCATCTGCGCGCCGAATTTGGACGTCGCCTTCAGCATCCGCGCCAGGCGGCCATCAATGCCGTCAAGGAAGGCGGCGAGCAGCACCATCACCACGGCCGGCTCGAAGCGGCCTTCGAAGCCGAAGCGGATGCCGGATAGGCCGGCGCAGATGGCGAGCACGGTGACGAGGTTGGGCAGCACCATGCGCATCGGGATTTCATGGATGCGCGGACCGCCGCTGCCATGCGCCTCGAATTTCTTGAACGGCGCGCCCACGGCTCAGGACACCCGCACGAGCGGCGTTGCGGCAATGCCGCCGAATTCGGCCAGTATGGTTTCACCGCCAACCGCCGTCTGGCCGACAGCGACACGCGGCGTCGCGGCAGAGGGCAGGAACACATCGACGCGCGAGCCGAAGCGGATCAGCCCAAAGCGCTCGCCGATGCCGATCGTGCCGCCGGTCTCGGCCCAGCAGACGATGCGCCGCGCTACCAGGCCGGCGATCTGCACCGCAGCCACCGTGCCGTTGGGGCTGTCGATAACCAGGCCGTTGCGCTCGTTGTCGGCACTCGCCTTGTCGAGTGCGGCGTTGAGGAATTGGCCCGGCCGATGCTCGATCCTTGTGATACGGCCGCGCACCGGGGCCCGGTTCACATGGCAGGAGAAGACGTCCATGAACACCGAGATGCGGGTCATCTCACCGCCGCCAAGACCAAGTTCGCGCGGCGGCACGGCCGGGCCGACCGCCGTGATAATGCCGTCGGCCGGGCTCACCACCAGCCGGTCGTCGACAGGCGTGACGCGCTCGGGATCGCGGAAGAAATAGACGCACCAGGCTGTCAGGATGAGGCAGATCCAGAACAGGATCGAAGAGAAATAACCGAGGAAAAGCGTCACCGCTGCGAAGGCGGCGATAAACGGATAACCTTCGCGATGGATTGGAACCAACGTTTTCTTGATCGTGTCGACGAGGTCCATGGGACGGGGGCAGCCCTTGTTTCAGGTTCGGCCTCAATAGCGGAAACACCCTGTGGCCGCAACGCAACAATGGGGAAAGGCCGGCGGCGAACGGTTCTCGTCAGCATTAGTCGATCGCGGGCGTTGGAGGGACCCAACGAGCCTGTCCGAAAAAAACGTGACTGTTGTCGGGGCGACCCGGCCTCGCTCGTCCTTGGAGATACGGTGCTTTTATTGAAGCGCCCGCGGACAAAAACTGGAGCCAACAAATGCCCTCACAGAAATCAGCAGCCAAGGAAGCGCGAGCAGTGATGAACGGCCTGGCGTTCGGCGAGTCGCCGCGCTGGCATGACGGCAGGCTTTGGTTCTGCAACTGGGGAACCGGCCAGATCGTCGCCGTCGATGCCGACGGCAGCAGCGAGATCATGCTCACCGTGCCTGCCACCCTGCCTTATTCGATCGACTGGCTGCCGGACGGGCGCCTGCTCGTCGTCTGCGGGCGTGAAGGGCTGGTGCTGCGGCAGGAAGCAGACGGGACGCTGGTCACCCACGCCGATCTGCGACACCTCTCAGAGAACCCCTGGAACGAGATCGTCGTCGATGGGCGCGGCAACATCTACGTCAATGGCGGTGGGCCGGCGCCGGCTCCCGGCCAGCATTTCGGCCCCGGCACCATCGTGCTGATTGCGCCGGACGGGTCCGTGCGGCAGGTGGCGGACAAGATTGCCTTCGCCAATGGGATGGCGGTGACGCCTGACAACAAGACATTGATCGTCGCCGAATCCCACGCCAACAGGCTGACCGCCTTCGACATCGCCGCCGATGGCAGCCTTGCCAACCGTCGGCGATGGGCCAACCTCGGCAACGGCTTTCCCGACGGCATCTGCCTCGATGCCGAGGGCGCCATCTGGTATGCCGACGTCCCCAACCGGCACTGCGTGCGCGTGCGCGAAGGCGGCGCAATGCTCGCGAGCGTCGACGCCGATCGCGGCTGCTTTGCCTGCATGCTCGGCGGCACCGACGGCAAGACGCTGTTCATCGTCGCTGCCGAATGGCGCGGCTTCGAACACATGATCAGCGATGCCCGCACCGGCCAGGTGCTCAGCATCGAAACTTCCGCACCGGGCGCCGGCTGGCCGTAAGGGCTACGACACCTCCGAGGGGCGGCGACGGACGACAACGCCGAACTCGTCGCTCTCATGCGCAATGCGCAGCCGCTCCTCGGCCTCGGTTGCCTCGCGCTGGCGGTCCCACATCGAGGCGTACAGACCGGCCTTGCGCATCAAGGCCGCATGCGTGCCGCGCTCGGCGATCTGGCCGTCCTGCAGCACGATGATCTCGTCGGCCGAAATCACCGTCGACAGCCGATGGGCTATGACGATTGTGGTGCGGCCCTGGCTGACCAGATCGAGCGCTGCCTGGATCTCCTGTTCGGTATGGCTGTCGAGCGCCGAGGTCGCCTCGTCGAGCATCAGGATCGGCGGCGCCTTCAAAATGGTGCGGGCGATCGCCACGCGCTGCTTCTCGCCACCGGACAGTTTCAGCCCGCGCTCGCCGACCATCGAACGGTAGCCATCGGGCAGACGTTCGATGAACGGTCCGATCTGGGCGAGTTCGGCCGCCTTTCGCACATCCTCCTCGCTGGCATCGACGCGGCCGTAGCGGATGTTATAGGCGATGGTGTCGTTGAACAGCACTGTGTCCTGCGGCACCATGCCGATCGCCGCGCGCAGGCTCTCCTGCGTCACGTCGCGAATGTCCTGGCCGTCGATCAGTATCTTGCCGCCCTGGATGTCGTAGAAGCGAAACAGAAGCCGGGAAATGGTCGATTTGCCGGCGCCCGACGGCCCAACAATGGCAACCGTCTTGCCGGCGGGCACCTCGAAGCTGATGCCTTTCAGGATTTTGCGGTTGGGATCGTAGGAAAAGGACACGTCGTGGAACTCGACCTTGCCGGCGCCGACGACCAGCGGCTTGGCGCCCGGTCTGTCGACGATCTCCTGCGGCACATCGAGCAGGTCGAACATCTGCTCGATGTCGGTCAGGCCCTGGCGGATTTCGCGATAGATGAAGCCGATGAAGTTGAGCGGCACCGAAAGCTGCACCAGCATGGCGTTGATGAAGACGAAGTCGCCAACTGTCTGCGTACCGGCCTGCACCTCTAGCGCCGAAAGGCACATGACGACAACCGTACCGAGACCGAAGATGACGCCCTGGCCGAAGTTCAGCCAGCCGAGCGAGGTCCAGATCCTGGTGGCGGCGGTCTCGTAGCGCGCCATCGACCGGTCGAAACGCTCGGCTTCCATGCTCTCGTTGTTGAAATATTTGACCGTCTCGAAATTGAGCAGCGAGTCGATCGCCTTGGTGCTCGCGTCGGTGTCGCTGTCGTTCATGTCGCGGCGAATGACGATGCGCCAATCGCTCGCCCTGATGGTGAACCAGATGTAGAGCCAGACCGTCACCGCCACCACAGCCACGTATTTCCAACCATAGGTGACGGCGAAGATGCCGGCTGTCAGCGCGAATTCGAGGATGGTCGGTAAGGTGTTGAGCACGGTGAAGCGGACGATCGTCTCGATGCCCTTGGTGCCGCGCTCGATGATGCGCGACAGGCCGCCGGTGCGGCGCTCGAGATGGAAGCGCAGCGACAGCTGATGCATGTGGATGAAGGTGCGGAAGGCGAGCTGGCGCACCGCATACTGTCCGACTCGGGCAAACAGCGCGTCGCGCAATTGGTTGAAACCGAGTTGCACCAGCCGCACGACGTTGTAGGCGACGACCAGCATAACCGGCGCCAGCAGGAAGGCCGGCAATGGCGGCACCGACTTGGCGTCGCCGGCCAGCGCATCGGTGGCCCATTTGAAGAAATAGGGACCGGCAACCAGTGTCAGCTTGGCGACGACCAGAAGCACTGTCGCCCACACCACCCGCGCCCTAAGGTCGGCACGGTCGGCCGGCCACATGTAGGGCCACAGATTGCGCAATGTCTTGAAGGTCGAACCGGAATCGGCAGAGACGGTTTTTTCGGCCATTTTTATGCCTTTTCGTATTTCTTAGCGGCCGGAGCAGCAGGAGTTGACGAGCGCAGCCAGCGATGCGGAAACATCGGCTAGCGCATCGCGGTCGACCTGATAGCGCGAGCGTTGCCGATCAGGTTCGTAGCGGACGAGCCCGGCGTCGACCAATATCTTCAAGTGCTGGGAGACGGTGGATTGTGCCAGGTCGAGATGATCGACGACCTCCCGGCAGCAGCAGGAGCGGCTGGCCGAAAGATGCCTAAGGATCTCGATCCGCGCCGGGTGCGAAAGCGCGGCGAGCTTCGCGGCCACGGCGCGGCTATCGGCGACGCCGCAGGTCTTCTCAATCAGGGGAGCGCTCATCGTCTATCGGCGATAGGCGATGAACGAACTTTCCGCAAGAGGTCGGAAAGAAGAAAAGGATTTCTAATCGGCCTTTTTTGGGGCCTTCGTCATCTGATCGCCCATCGCCTTGAAGTCGGCGGCCTCGCCTTCCTTCGACGTTTCCGGGATCTTGAAGACCTGCCCCGGCCAGATGCGGTCGGGATTCCTGATCTGATCCTGATTGGCGAGGTAGATGGTCGAGTAGCGAACACCTTGGCCGTAGACCCGCCGCGAAATCCGCCACAGCGTATCGTGGCGGCGGATGATGACGGCGCTGTCGGCGTGTTCGAGTTTCGGCGCCGCGGTCTCGGGCACAGCCGGGGGCGTCGCAGCCGCCACACCGGCCGGAGCCTCGGCTGCAGGAGCCGCAGGCGTCGTCGCATCAGCAGCCGCAGGCGGCGTGGCGGGGTCGGTTGCAGGCGCGGCCGGCTTCGCCACGGCGGCGACCGACTCGCCCGGCTCGCGCTCGAACGGCACGGCGGCACGGGCCACCACCTTGATCCCGTCGGCATCGAGCGCGTCGACATGGATGGTGTAGGTGCCGACCGGAATGTTGCGCGTCGCTTCGACCAGGAAATGGCCGTTGGGCGATGTCTTCGCGTCGCCGAGCAAGATATCGTTGGCATAGGCGCGTACCTTGCGGCCGGGATCGGCGAGCCCGGCGACAAAGATCTTGTTGCCGTCGATCTCGATCGCTTCGACGACGATCTTTGGCCCTGCGGCTGGTGTTGCAGGTGCGACCGGCACTTCCGGAGCCGCGGGTGCGGCTTCGACAGTGGCCGGTGCCGTGGGTGCAGCGGGGTCCTCGGCAGCCGGAGCGGCCGCCTTGCCGCCGGCAGGCGGCGCTTCAGGCTTCTTCTCGGGTGCAGGAACGGTGAGCAATTCGGAAGGCTTGCCGGGCTCTTCGATCATCGCCAGCACTTGGCCAGCAGGATTCTGGGGAATGGAGACGACGGCTGTCTGCACAGAGGGGGTCACGACATTGCCGGTCATCGAACGCAGCGCGATCGTGTAATCGCCGGGTTTCAGCGGATCGTCGAGAACGATGGCAAAAGCGCCGTCGGCACCGGCGACGGTCGACCCGAGAACGGTCGAACCGTTGAGGATCTCGACCTTGGCGTTGGGTGCGGCATTGCCGGCGACGACGATGGAGCCCTTGATTTCGACCCGAACGATATCGAAGGTCGGCGCGATCGCGTCGGCCGTGGCCGGCGCTGCCGGTGCCATCGCGTCTGTGGCCGGCTCGGGCGGAAGCGGTCCATCGGTCCCTGGTTCGGCCGGCTTCTGCACCGGTGGCGTCAGCGATACCACTTCCGCCGGTGGCGTGCGATTGAGATACGGATCGAGCGCGCCCGACACATAGGCGGTTCCCGCCGCGGCGACTGAGCCGCCGGCGGCGAACAAAAACGCCTTCAATGGATTAATTGCCATATTTCCCTGCCCTTAGCCACCTAATGCCGGTCTAGCCTGTTTTGCCCAAACCGACAAGAAAAACGGGCCGCCACGAAAACGGGGCCGACAAGAAAAAGCCCACCCGGGCTTGACCACGAATAAAGACCCAATCACCAATCATCTCATGAACACGATTCGATCCGTCTGCGTCTATTGCGGCTCATCGCCGGGCCGCGATGAGACTTATGCCAAGGCCGGACACCTGCTTGGGCGCTCGATTGCCAAGTCCGGCCTGCGTCTGATCTATGGCGGCGGCACCAGGGGCATCATGGGAGCCGTTGCCGACGGCGCGTTGCGGGCCGGCGGCAAGGTGACGGGCATCATTCCGCGTTTCCTGATCAACAGGGAGGCCACCGAAACCGCGCTTGACCGGCTCGATGAGCTCGTCATCACCGACAACATGCACGAGCGCAAACACGCGATGTTCGAGAAATCCGACGCCTTTGTGGCGCTGCCGGGCGGCATCGGCACGGTCGAGGAAATCATCGAGATCATGACCTGGGGCCAGCTCGGCCATCATCGCAAGCCGATCGTCTTCGGCAACGTTGGGGGATTCTGGGATCCGATGCTGGCGCTGCTCGACCATATGATGGCCGAAGGCTTCATCCACACCGCGCAGCGGGTCAAGCCGTTGGTGGTCGACGATCCAGAGGCGATCGTCGCCGCCATCATGGTCGCTGGATCGTCGGTCGATGCGCCGACCGAGGGTGTGCAGTCGGTAATCGACAAACTTTAAGGGAGTAAGGCAGTAAGGGAGTAGGGCAGTATGTGGTGCATGCCGCGCTCATGAGGCGCTATCCTACTGCCCTACTGCCCTACTGCCCTACCCGCCAGATGACATTGCCGACATCGTCGGCGACGAGCAGTGCGCCGGTCTGATCGATAGCAACGCCGACCGGACGGCCCATCGCCTTGCCATCACGCCCGATGAAGCCAGTGAGCACATCTTTCGGGGGGCCGCTCGGTTTACCGCCGCGGAACGGCACGAAGATCACCTTGTAACCGCTGTGCACGCTTCTGTTCCACGAGCCGTGCTGGCCGACGAAGGCGCCGTTGCCGTAGGCCGGACCGAGCGACGCGCCTTTGGAAAAGGTCAGTCCCAGCGAGGCGGTATGGGAACCCAGGGCATAGTCGGGCTTGACCGCCCTCGCCACGAGATCGGGGCGCTGCGGCTTGACGCGTTCGTCGACGTTCTGTCCGTAGTAGCTGTAGGGCCAGCCGTAGAACGCGCCGTCACGAACCGAGGTCATGTAATCCGGCACGAGATCGTCGCCGATCTCGTCACGCTCGTTCACAGCGACCCAAAGCTCGCCGGTTTCAGGGTTCCAGGAGAGCCCGTTCGGGTTGCGCAGCCCCGACGCGAAGACTCGGGTGCGGCGGGTGGACAAATCCACTTCAAGGACGGCGGCGCGGTTCTGCTCCGCGGCCATGCCGTTTTCTCCGACGTTACTGTTGGACCCGACGGTGGCATAGAGCTTGCGCCCATGCGGACTTGCGATCACGTCCTTGGTCCAATGATGGTTGAGGTCTCCGGCCGGCAAGTCGATGATCTTTTCCGGCGGCGTGGTGACTCGGGTCTGGCCAGTGGAGTAGGGGAAAGCGACGAGCGCGTCGGTATTCGCGACGTAGAGCTTGCCTTTGGACAGCGTCATACCGAAGGGTGAATTGAGGCCTTCCGCGAACGTCCTGCGCACATCCGCAACGCCGTCGCCATTGGTGTCGCGCAGGAGGGTGATGCGGTTGGCGCTTTTGGTCGCGGCGCCGGCCCGCTTCATAGCCACGTCCATGAAGACCTTTCTAAGGCTGAAGCCTTCATCATGCTTGGCAGGGGCGTTGGTTTCGGCAACCAGCACGTCGCCGTTCGGAAGCACATGCAGCCAACGCGGGTGGTCAAGGCCGGTGGCGAAGGCGTTCACCGTCAGCCCCTTCGCCGGGGTCGGCATACCACCTTTCTGCCAGCCTTTCGCCTCGGCGATGTTGACGGTCGGGATCAGCGTCGGTCTTGGTTTCGGTAAGGTGGGGTTGGGGCCATAGCCGGTTATTGCCCCTGTTTTCTGCGCTGGAAAGCCTGCGCAACTCGCCATGACGGCTCCCAATACCGCAATGAGTACGCTTCGTGGGAAGCCGGCATGCATCGGACGTCCTCCGCATGGATTTGCGTCGTGCTCTTTGTGTAAACGCCAGTCAACGGCGTATTATTCCAATTGCCTCAAAACGACGGCATTCGTATGCGCGCCTCGGATGACGGTCAAAGTGTCAAGAAACCGTCACACGAAACCGGGAGCGCCCGTGCTAAGAATCACCAGCCGCTGCCGCGCGGCGTTGTTTTCAAAAAGCTGACCAAGCGACCATGAACATCGCCCTCAACCCGGAAGGCACCGACCTGTCGCCGTACCTGCCCGACGAGCACGGGCTGTTCTTCATCTATCACTTCACCGCCGAAGGCACGCGAACCAAAGATTCGGCCGCCGCACACTGGACATGGCGCAGCTATCAGCTTTCCGACATGCGGGCCCGCCACGAGATCGCCGCCGAGCCGGCTTTGCCGCCGCCGGTGCGCGATGCCTTCCTGTCGGCCGGCCATGGCTGCCATATCGACCTTGAGGGCGACTGGCTCTACGGCGATCTGCCGGACCTGCGCCACGACTATTCGGCCGAGGCACGCGGGCTCGGCCATTTCCGCTTCGCTTTCAACGACACGATGCTGATCGGCGGCCGCAAGCAGCCGCTCCGGTCGGTCGACAATGTCCGCAAGGCGATTGACAACGGCTCGCGCAAGTTCCGCTCTCCGGCCGAACTGATCGAGGCTGTTATGGGCCAGTCGCTCGACGGTATGGCGACGGAGCTCGGTGACCTTGGCGACACGCTCGACGGTATCGAGGACCGCATCGTCTGCGATGCATGGCACAATGAGCGGCAGGCGCTGGTCGATGCACGCCGGCATCTGGTGGTGATCCACCGACAGATGGCGACGCTGACCAGCCTGTTCCGCCATCTCGACCATTCGCATCGCAACGATTTGCCGGACGCGATCAACGACATGGCGGCGCGGCTTTCGCACCGCGCCCATACATTGCATCATGACGGCGAGCAATTGCAGGCACGTGCCCGGCTCTTGCAGGACGAGCTGATGGCCAAGCTGACGACGCAGTCGAACCAGTTGCTCTACATGCTGTCAGTGATGACGGCGGTGCTGTTGCCGATGACGATCATTTCAAGCCTGTTCGGCATGAATGTCGGCGGCCTGCCACTGGTCGACACGCCGATGGGTTTTTGGGTGGCGTCGGCGATATCGCTGGCAGTCGCGGCGGTCGTCTACCTGTTCGTCAGGCGGCTGGGGCGCGGGATGTAGCGGCAACCGTTACAAGGTTTCGCGAAAGTCCTCGATGACAGTGCCGGCGGCGCGCGCCTCCGCTTCGTGGTTCGGCTCGCGCCACGTCTCGGCAAGGGCTGCTGCGTACCATTCGCGCATCGCCGGCAGAGCAAGCAATCGCGCCGGATAGGCGGCAGCTGCGCCCTCGAAAGACAGTCCGTAGGACTGAACCCTAAACGCCACCGGGGCAAAGAAGGCGTCAACGGCGGTGAAGCGATCGCCAGCCAGGAACGGTCCGCCGAAGCGGCGCAGCCCATCGTCCCAGAGATCGCCGAGACGGAAGAGGTCGTGCTTCAGCTCATCGGAGATCGGCACCAGCGCGATCCGGACACCGCAGTTCATCGGACAGGAGCCGCGCAAGGCGGTGAAGCTCGAATGCATTTCGGCCGCAGCCGACCGCGCCCAGGCTCGCGCCTTCGCGTCGGCAGGCCAGACGCCGGCGTGGCGCTCGGCCAGATATTCGGCGATGGCGAGCGAATCCCAAACCGCCCAGCCGTCGTCGATCAGGCAAGGTACGCGGCCGCTGGGCGAGAACGGCCGGTAGAGGCTCCAGCTCGATCCGGTCGGAAACGGTGTCAGCCGCTCCTCGAAGGAGACGTCCAATGTCCGCATCAGCACCCAAGGCCGCAGCGACCACGAGGAATAATTCTTGTTTGCTATGTGCAGCACGTACATCGAAAATCCCTCGCCCTAACGCACTGCCGGCCGGGTCTCGCGGCCGCGGAACATCGACCAGGAATAGATCGCCAGCGCGGTCCAGATCAGGCCGAAGGCGATGGCCTGGGTGCTGCCGAAGGGTTCGCCGAAGATCAGTACGGCGATCAGGAACACAATGGTCGGCGCGATATACTGCATGATGCCGATGGTGGAGAGACGCAACAGCTTGGCCCCGAAGGCAAACAGCAGCAACGGTATGGCGGTGACCGGGCCGCAGCCGATCAGCAGCGCGGTATCGTTCAGGGAACTGGAGACGAAATGGTCCTGCCCAGTGACGATCAGGAAGATGATGTAGCTGAGCGCCGGCACCGACAGCAACAGCACTTCGAGCAGAAAGCCCTGGCTCGGACCAATTGGCAGCGTCTTGCGGAAGAAGGCATAGGCGGCAAAGGAAAACGCCAGCACCAGCGACACCCAGGGCAGCTTGCCGGCGTCGATCGTCAGCACCGCGACCGCGATGGCCGCCAGCACCACCGCCGCAATCTGCAGCCGGTCGAGCCGTTCGCCGAGCAGCAGCGCGCCGACGACGACGCTGACAAGCGGGTTGATGTAGTAGCCAAGCGCGGTCTCGATGGTACGGTCGACCGCGATCGCCCAGACATAGATACCCCAGTTGACCGAAATCAGCGCCGCCGTCAGCGCCGCCATCGAAATGATGCGCGGCGAACGGATTGCGGCCTTGAAGTCAGCGGTGCGGCCGGCCCAGACCAAAACGGCGGCGGCGATCGGCACCGACCAGACGATGCGGTGCGCAATGACTTCCGCCAGCGGCAGATGCGCAACCGCCTTCATGTAGAAGGGCAGCAGCCCCCACAGGAGATAGGCGCCCAGCGCCAGCAGGAAGCCACGCGGGGCCTTTGAGTCTGCTTCGAGCTGAATTGCTTGCGTGGCCATGGCCCAACGCTATGCGCCAGCCGCCGTGCCAAGACCATCGCAAAGTTCTGATGGATCAATGGACTTTCGCTGATGGTTCAATCTTACTCCGCCGCTACCAGCCCGGCCATCTCTCGGTTCTTCATCAGCTTGTAGACGATGGAATCCATCAGCGCCTGGAACGAGGCGTCGATGATGTTTTCGGAGACGCCGACCGTCCACCAGCGCGCGCCGGTTGCGTCATGCGATTCGATCAGCACACGGGTGATCGCCTCGGTGCCGCCATTGAGGATACGCACCTTGAAATCGGCAAGCTCGAGGTCGGCGATCTCGTTCTGGAATTTTCCGAGATCCTTGCGCAGCGCGATGTCGAGCGCGTTGACCGGACCGTGCCCTTCGGCCACCGACATCTTCTCCTCGCCCTCGACCAGCACCTTGACGATCGCCTCGGAGACCGTCTTCAGCTGGCCGTTGGCGTCGAAGCGGCGCTCGACCATGCAGCGGAACGACGTGACGCTGAAGAATTCCGGCAGCCCGTGCAGCATCTTGCGCGCCAGAAGCTCGAAGCTGGCATCGGCGCCTTCATAGGCATAGCCCTCGGCCTCGCGTTCCTTGACCACTGATATCAGCGCGTCGAGCCGGTGGTCGTCCTTCGGCATGTCGATGCCGCGCCGTTTCAACTCGGCGAGGAAATTCGCCTTGCCGCCCTGGTCCGAGACCATGACGCGGCGGCGGTTGCCGACCGCTTCCGGCGGAACATGCTCGTAGGTCGCGGGCTCCTTGGCCAGCGCCGAGGCATGGATGCCGGCCTTGGTGGCGAAGGCGGAAGCACCGACATAGGGCGCCTGTGCTTCCGGCGCGCGGTTCAGCAATTCGTCGAAGGCGCGGGAAAGGCGCGAGATGCCGGTCAGAGCGTCGGCCGAAATGCCTGTCTCGAATCGGCTGGAAAAGGCTGGCTTCAGCGCCAGGGTCGGCACGATCGAGATCAAATTGGCGTTGCCGCAGCGCTCGCCGATGCCGTTCAGCGTGCCCTGGATCTGGCGCACGCCAGCCTCGACGGCGGCCAGCGAATTCGCCACCGCCTGGCCAGTGTCGTCATGGGCATGGATGCCGAGATGGTCTCCGGGAATGCCTGAGGCGATGACCTTCTCGACGATGGCATGCAGTTCCGAGGGCTGCGTGCCGCCATTGGTGTCGCACAGCACCACCCAGCGCGCGCCGGCGTCATAGGCGGTCCTGGCGCAGGCCAGCGCATAATCGGGATTGGCCTTGAAGCCGTCGAAGAAATGCTCGCAGTCGACCAGCGCTTCCTTCCCGGCAGCAACCGCCGCTTCGACCGAGGCCTTGATCGCCTCGAGGTTTTCCTCGTTGGTGCAGTTCAGCGCGACGCGGACATGGTAGTCCCAGCTCTTGGCGACAAAGCAGATGGCGTCCGATTTCGACTGAACCAGTGCGGCAAGCCCGGGATCGTTCGAAGCCGACACCCCTGCCCGCTTGGTCATGCCGAAGGCGACGAATTTGGCGCTGGCCGTGCGGTGCTCGGCAAAGAAGGCGGTGTCGGTCGGGTTGGCGCCGGGATAGCCGCCCTCGATATAGTCGATGCCGAACTCATCAAGCAGCTTGGCGATGGCGATCTTGTCCTCGACGGAAAAGTCGATGCCCGGCGTCTGCTGGCCATCGCGTAGCGTGGTGTCGAAGAGATAGAGGCGCTCGCGGCCCATGATCATTTCCCCGCAAACCGGTCGGTCGTCCGGATCAGCCGATCGAGGATGCCCGGCTCCGAATAAGCATGGCCGGCGCCCTCGATCAGGTGGAAATCCGCCTTAGGCCAGGCCTTGTGCAGCGCCCACGCATAGCGCGCCGGACACGGCATGTCATAGCGGCCGTGGACGATGGTGCCGGGAATGTCCCTGAGCTTAAAGGCATCGCGCAGCAGTTGCCCCTTCTCAAGCCAGCCGGCGTGGACGAAATAGTGGTTCTCGATACGGGCAAAGGCGACTGCGTAGTCGTCTTCGCCAAACGGGGCGCTGGTTTCAGGCTCGGGCAATAGCGTGATCGTCTCGCCTTCCCACAGGCTCCAGGCGCGGGCGGCCTCGACCTGCGCCTTGCGGTCGCTGCCGACCAGCCGCTTGCGGTAGGCGGCCATCATGTCGCCGCGCTCGGCCTCGGGGATCGGCGCCAAGAAGCGTTCCCATTTGTCGGGGAACATTTCCGAGACGCCGAACTGGTAATACCATTCGAGTTCCGCACGCGTCAGCGTGTAGATCCCGCGCACGACCAATTCGCTGACCCGCTCGGGGTGCGTCTCGGCATAGGCCAACGCCAGCGTCGAGCCCCACGAGCCGCCGAACACCAGCCATTTGTCGAAGCCGCACATGTCGCGCAGGCGCTCGATGTCGGCGACCAGATGCCAGGTGGTGTTGGCCTCGAGCGAGGCGTTGGGCGTCGATTTTCCGCAGCCGCGCTGGTCGAAAAGGATGACGTCGTAAAGCTTAGGATCAAATAGCCGCCGGTTTTTTGGCGAAATGGTGCCGCCCGGTCCGCCATGCAGGAAGACAGCCGGCTTGGCGCCTCTGGTGCCGGAACGCTCCCAGTAGACCTGATGGCCGTCGCCGACATCTAGCAAGCCGGACTCGAAGGCCTCGATCTCGGGATAGAGGTTGCGGAGTTCACTGCTCATAATTTCAGGCCCTGCTGCGGCCAATTGGCCGTTTCGTGATCCGGATGCTGGAAGGAGATGATCGATTCTTGCCGGGTATAATACTCAGGATCCTCGTGGACCGGCGCGTCGAAGATCTTCTCCACCCAGGGCAGCCGGACGGCGTAGTTGACCTGGATCTGCGGCGCGAGGTCGGAACGGTCGTCAAAAGCGCCGATGGCGATCTCGAGCCCGCCGGGCTGCCGATAGGTCAGTGGCGTGCCGCATCGGGCGCAAAAGCCACGATCGATGTTGACCGAAGACTGGAAATAGCTCGGCTCCTCGCGCACCCATTCGACGCCGTCCTTCGGCACCGTTACCAGCGCGCCGAAGAAGGAACCGAACTGTTTCTGGCACATGCGGCAATGGCAGATGGAAGCACGCCCGAGCGCCCCACGAATGCGGAAACGCACGGCGCCGCACTGGCAGCCGCCGGTTCGAACGGTTTCGGTCATGATCTTTCCTCCGGCGGCCATTGTTCGGTGTCGTGGTCGGGATGCTGGTAAGAGACGAGATCGGCAAGATAGGAGGCCGACGAGACGTCGGCCATCGTTTCCTCGCCGGGCAATTCGTGAATGTGATCCACATAGGGGAGTTTTGCTTCGGTGCCCCACTGGATGGTCGGCGCGATCTCCTCCGGGTCGTCGAATGCGGCGATGGCGAGCGCGATGCCGTCGGGCGCCTCGAAGGTCAGCGGCGTGCCGCAATCGGCGCAAAAACCACGCCATGCGGCGTTGGAGGAGCGGAAGCGTTTGGGCTCGCCGCGCGTCCAGTCGAGCTTTGCGCTACGCACGGACACCAGCGGCAGGTAAAAATTGCCGCTTGCCTTCTGGCACATGCGGCAATGGCACACGGAGGCGTCACCCGGCGCGCCTTCGATACGGAAGCGCACGGCGCCGCACTGGCAGCCGCCTGTATAGACCGGTCTGTTGTCGAGGCTCATCGTCGATCACTCCGGGGCATGGCAGACGGCTTCGACATTGTTGCCGTCGGGATCGAAGACGAAGGCGCCATAGTAGTTCGCATGATAGTGCGGACGCAGGCCCGGCGCGCCATTGTCCTTGCCGCCGGCGGCGATGGCGGCTGTGTGGAAGGCATCGACCTCGGCGCGGCTGCGCGCGGTGAAAGCGACGTGCTGGCGGTCCTTCGGCTTGTCCTTGCCGGAATGCAGCCAGAACACCGGCCGGTCGCGGCCATAGCCCCCGACCTTGGCGCCGCCGGTATATTCCTGCGGCACCATGTAGAGCAGCGAGGCACCGAGCGGCGCCATCGCCTTGTCGTAGAAGGCTTTCGACACGTCGAAATCGGAAACGGTGATGCCAAGATGATCGATCATCTTTTTACCTCCCAGGTGGTGATGCGGGCCCCCGTGACGGGGTCCTTGCCGTCTTTCAACTGGATGCCTTGCGCCAGCAATTCTTCGCGGATGCGGTCGGCCTCTGCCCAGTTTCCGGCGGCGATCAGTGCCAGGCGTTTGGTGATCGCGTTGGCGATGGCGTCTTCATCGACCTTGGCCGGTGTAACGTCGAAGCCGAGGAACGACAGTGCCACCTTCAACGAAGCGGCAGCATCGTTGGCCGCGGTGGCAGCGTTGCCGCCAGCGGCAGCATTGGAATCCACAGCCTCGCCGGCCAGCTGCGTCATTACCTGGAACGCAGAGTAGGTTGCGAGATCGTCCGACAGGGCTTCCACCACGTCCACCGGCAATTGCTTTGCCGCCGCCGGCGCCAGATCCGCCGCCCGCTTCCATTTGCGCAGCGTGTTTTCCGCCTCTTCCAGCTTGCGCACGGAAAAGTCGATCGGCTCGCGATAATGCGTCATCAGCATCGCCAGCCTGAGCACCTCGCCCGGCCATTTACGGCCACCAAAGGTCTCTGTCTCCAGCAACTCGTTGATCGAGTAGAAGTTGCCCAGGCTCTTGGACATCTTCTGCCCCTCGACCTGCAGAAAGCCGTTGTGCATCCATACCTTGGCCATCATTTCGGTGCCGTGGGCGCAGCGCGACTGGGCGATTTCGTTCTCGTGGTGCGGGAAGATCAGGTCGAGCCCGCCGCCGTGGATGTCGAAGACCTCGCCGAGATAGGCGGCCGACATTGCCGAGCACTCGATGTGCCAGCCCGGCCGGCCCCTGCCCCACGGGCTGTCCCAGCCCGGCTCTTCCGGCGAGGACAGCTTCCACAGCACGAAATCGCCAGGGTTCTTCTTGTGCTCATCGACGGCGACGCGGGCGCCGGCCTGCTGCTCGTCGAGATTGCGCTTCGACAATTGGCCATAGTCCGGCATCGAGGCGGTGTCGAACAGGACTTCGCCTGCCGCAACGTAGGCATGGCCGCGTTCGATCAGGCGTTGAATCAAGGAGATCATGTCGGCCTTGCCATCGGCGCGCGGCGCGACGAACTCGGTGGCGCGCGGCTCGACCGTTGGCTCCAGGCAGCCGAGCGTCGCCACATCCTTGTGGAACTGGTCGGCGGTCTTTTCTGTGACCCGCCGAATCGCCTCGTTCAGCGACAGTTCTCCCGAGGCAATCTCGCCGCCGAAGTCACGCAGGGCGCGGGCGTTGATCTTGTCGTCGACATCCGTGATGTTGCGCACATAGGTGACGTGCGCTTGCCCGTAGAGATGGCGCAGCAGACGGAACAGCACATCGAAGACGATCACCGGCCGCGCATTGCCGATATGGGCAAAGTCATAGACCGTCGGGCCGCAGACATACATGCGCACATTGCGCGGATCGATCGGGAAGAAATCCTCCTTGGTCCGCGTCAGCGTGTTGTAGAGGCGCAGGCCCTTCGATGCGTCAGACATTCGTGCCTTCCCGGTGCGTTACGTTTTGGCTGGGGCCATTTTGCGCCGAGGCGCAAATCAGGCTCCAGCCTGCTGGCCGGGGCGTTTGTCCACTCTAGAAGGAAGATAGGCGAAAACGTCCGGACCAGCGCGAAGCTAGCCAATAATGCAGATGCCACAAATGGCGAAAGACGTTCTCATGAGCGGCTTTATCGCCTCAGCCAGTGTTGCCGTCAAGTCGCAACTTTCGGCAAAAGAGTCGCTGGATCACAGGTAATGACGCGGTGAAACATTTTATTAAACATGTCGGCACAGTCATGAAACATTCGCCGGCTAGATCACCAGATGTCACGATTTGGTCGGATTCGACCAGCAAACGCGGACACGAAGATGTTACCAGGGAAGAGAAAAATGCCCCGAACCAAGCAGGACTCCAGCAGCGCCAAGCAACCGGCGCTCGCCAGCCAATACCGGGCGATCGGCCCGGCCGCGATCGTCGCCGCCCTTCTCCATACCGCGAAGAAGAAAAAGCCGGCTCAGAAGATCACATCACCGCGCGCTGCCTGATGTGAAGTGCGGCCGGCCGGTCGCCAGTAAAAGGGGGCGCCGGCAATGAAGGCACTGAAGCGCCCCGGGGAAATAGCAGCTACTGCTAAAACCCAGCTACTGCTAAAACAAGGTCATCTGACTGTCGTCCGCGCCGGGCTTCTGGCGCTTGGCGTTCTCGGGCTCCGGCTCCACGACCCCCCTTTCCTGAATCTCCGGTCCGGTGTTGGCGACCTTGTTGACGAGGTCGGAAACCGGGACAGCCTCGAAGAAATCGGGTTGTGCCGGTCTGAGCAGGTCAGCCACGTCGCGCGGCTCAAGCGTGCGGCAATCCAGCCAGCGGGCGAAATCCTGCGGATTTATCACCACCGGCATCCGGTCGTGTATATGGGCGATGTCGGCATTGGCGTTGACGGTCAGGACAGCTCCGGTGTCCATTTCCGAACCGCCCGGCTCGGCATAGGTTTCGATCAGCCCGGCGAAAGCGACAAGCCCGCCATGCTTCGGCCGCACCCAATAGGGCTGTCCCCTCTTGCCGCCTGATTGACGCCATTCGTAGAAGCCGGAAGCCGGCACCAAAGCGCGGCGATGGCGCATTGCAGTGCGGAATGAGGCCTTTTCCGTTGCTCCCTCCGAGGGGGCGTTGAACAGCAGCGGAAACTCACGCGTGTCCTTCACCCAGGCCGGGATCAGCCCCCAGCGCACCAGCATCGGC
>NZ_SUEO01000096.1:0-9050 GCF_004962925.1 Mesorhizobium sp.
GCGCGCTGCCGCGCCGCTTGAAAAGGTCCAACAGGTTCATGCTGCCCTCCTTCCAAAAAGCCGGTCGAGAAAGCCCTTGCGCTCGAACGGCACGACGACCGGCAACTCCTCGCCCTCGAGCCGTTTGGCGGCCTCGATATAGGCGCGGGCAGCGGAATTGGTGGGATCGCTAAGCGTCACCGGCGAACCGAGGTTGGAGGCCCTGAGCACGTCCTGGCTCTCGGGAATGATGCCCAGGAGCGGCGTCGACAGGATTTCCAGCACGTCGTCGATCGAGAGCATTTCGCCGCGAGCCGCGCGGGCGGCATCATACCGCGTCACCAGCACGTGCTTGGCGATCTGCTCGCCCCGCTCGGCCTTCACAGTCCTCGCATCGAGCAGGCCGATGATGCGATCGGAATCGCGCACCGAGCTGACTTCCGGGTTGGTGACGATGACCGCCTCGTCGGCAAAGCGCATGGCAAGCTGCGCGCCGCGCTCGATGCCGGCCGGGCTGTCGCAGAAGACATAGTCGAACACCGAGCGCAGCTTGTCGATCACCTCGCCCACGCCCTCCTCGGTCAGCGCATCCTTGTCGCGCGTCTGCGAGGCCGGCAGCAGGAACAGCGTCTCGACCCGCTTGTCACGGATCAGTGCCTGCGAGAGCTTGGCCGTTCCCTGGATGACGTTGACCAGGTCGAACACGACCCGCCGCTCGGCGCCCATGATCAGATCGAGATTCCTCAAACCCACATCGAAGTCGACCAGAGCCACCTTCTTGCCGGTTCGCGCGACCGCGGCACCAAGGGCGGCCGTCGAGGTCGTCTTGCCGACGCCCCCCTTGCCTGAGGTGACCACCACTACCTTGCCCATATATGCCTCCATTATTGTTGTTGGGATCGTCAGTTGAACGGCGCGATGCGCAGCGTGTCTTTTTCGAGAAAGGCCTGGACGGCTTTTCCGCGCAAGGACGGCTCCATCTCCTCGGCGGTGCAATACCAGCCGTCGACCGACAGCAGCTCCGCCTCGTTTTTGCGGCAGAAGATGCGCGCCGCCGAATGGCCGAGCACGCCGGCCGACGCGCGCCCGCGCAGCGTGCCGTAGACATGGATGGAGCCGGCGGCGACGATCTCGGACCCGGAGGCGACGGAGCCCAGCACGATGACGTCGCCATGCGCGTGGAAGACCGACTGGCCCGAGCGGATCGGCGTCTTGACCATAAGTGTGGCCGGCGCTTCCGGCTGCCTGTCTTCTGGTTGCTTGCCCTGTTCCGCCCTGTCCGCGTCTTCTGGCTTGCCCGTCTCTTCCGGCCTGCCCTTGCCGTCGGCCTGCATGAGCAGCCCGGCGGTGGCCTCCTTGGCGCCGATCAGCACCGGCGGCAGATTGGCCTCAAGTGCGGTGTTGCCGTCGAGCTCGATGGCATAGATGCGGATGCCGCGCAGGCCAAGCTCAGCGACAAGCGTCTCGATCTGTCCGACCTCCGGCTTTAACGTGTTGAGATTAAGCACCACCGGCCGGCCGGCAAAGTAGCCCGGCGAGTTGCCGATCCAGCGATCGAGGCTTTCCAGCCACTCCGAGAGCGGCGCCTCCGGCGTCAGCGTGAAGGCGACGAACGAGCGGGCGCGAAAGCGAATGGATTTGGTCTCGACGGGGGCGGCGAAGGTCACGGACAGCGATTCCTTACTGATAGGTAAACGCTAGCCAGCCATGGTTAACGAAAGGTTAACGGAGGGGGTGTTTGCGGCATCCGGAAAGCTGTTACTGACAGACCTGGCGGTGTCAGCAGCCTTGCGGACAGCGCTGGAAATTGCCTGCCCTCTCCTCGACACCTTGCTGGCTAAGCGCCCTTCGCTGCGTCCTCGATCAGTTCCGCTAGCAAGCTAGAGAACCGCTCGTCAGACCTATCCCCTATGTTTCCCACTTCTCTCGCCACGATCCCGGGCGAAGAGACTGACACTTCCCCACTCAGATGAACGTCGACCGTGAACGTCCTTCTGACTACCTCCTTCTCCATGCCTCGCTTCCTGTAGACTTGGAACCGAATAGACGGTGTTGACGCTTTGGCTTGGCGGCCTGGCGCGGTGTCCATCTCGACAGTCACCTCGCCCGTCACGTCGGCCTGGGCCGCTTGCAACGACGCAACCACGACGTCGTTTAGCCAGGCCCTGGCTTGCGCGCCGAAGTCCACCGCACTTCCCTCGGCCTTCTCATTGCCGACCTTCCCCTCTTGCTCACGGCGAGCTTCCTTCCCGCGCTCAAGGGCTTCTTTGAACTTGGACATCATGGTTTGCCTCCGATTGTGAAGCGCATGAGACCGGCCGTCACATCCGCCATGGTCCTCCTAATGGGTAGAACGCGCGGAATCGGCGTGCGTTGCGTGAGCGGAGCCCGTGGTTCGCCGCTGTGCACGGTAGTCTCCTTCTGGCGCGGTCGATCGCCGGGGTGGCGGCGGTGATCGCGGCGCTGTCGTGGTGGCTGGGGTAGCGTGTCAGCAGCCGAGCGACAGCGCTGGAAATTGCCTGCCCTTTCCCACAAGATGCCTGAACATCCCTGAGGGTTCGACATGTGTAACCTCTACAACATCACCACCAGCCAGGAAGCGATCCGCCAGTGGACCCGCGCCTTGCGCGACATTCTTGGCAATCTCGAACCCTCCATCGACATCTACCCCAACCAGCCCGGCCCGGTGGTGCGCAACGCACCGGACGGGACGCGCGAGCTGGCCAATCTGCTGTGGGGCATGCCAACGCCGATTGAGCGGGTGAAGGGCAAGGCCGACTACGGCACCACCAACATCCGCAACCCGCAATACGGCCACTGGCAGCAATATCTCGGCGTCGAGAACCGCTGCGTGGTGCCGCTCACCAGCTTTGCCGAACCCAGCCCGACGCCGGGCGACAAGGACCCGGATACCGGTATCCAGAGGAACTACTGGTTCGCGCTGAACGAGGAGCGGCCGCTGTTCTTCTTCGCCGGCCTGTGGACGCGCTGGCAAGGCGTGCGCAAGGTCAAGGACGGCCCCGGCGACTTCGAGCTCTACGGTTTTCTGACCACCAAGCCAAACGCCCTGATCGCGCCGATCCACGAGAAGGCCATGCCTGTCATCCTGACCACGCAGGAGCAAACCGAGACCTGGCTGACCGCGCCGTGGTCGGAGGCCAGGCACCTGCAGCGCACGGCACCCGACGACGCGCTGGTGATCGTCGACAAGCCGGCGACGCAGATCAAGTTTCCGCCGCAGGCGCCACAGGCGCCGGTGCAGGGATCGCTGTTCTAAAGCTTGAACTTCTGCAACACCCAGACGTAGCCCTTCGGCGGATGGTCCTGGTCGATGAACTGGGTGCGCACTGTAGTATCCTTCCGGCTGCATCGTTTGCACTTGAACTTGATGGTCTCCAGCGGCTTGTTCCAGCCCACCACCTGAGCGACATCATTCGCCCTGAAGCGTCCGACATGGTAGCAGTGGCCGCATTCGACGATCAGCAGCATGTTGGCCTTCGCGGCACGTCCAACGCTGTCCATCGGCCCGGCCATGGTTCATTTCCGAGTCAGGTAATCCTCGGGAAGCGGGAGCAGGCCAAGATTCGGCATCCGGAAATCGGGCTCCTTCTCCGCTAGGCTGGCCATCACCTCATGCAATTTGTCGGTAAGCCCGCAAAGCTGCCAATACAGCTCGCCATGCGCCTTCAGATGCAGTTGCGACGAAAGCACGGTCTTGCGCAGGCTCAGGGCGTCCCTGATGATCGCCTCCGCATCCCTCGTCGACAGCCTGTCAAACCGGCTTTTTCGTCTGCCCACGCGGCTCTCCCCAATTTGTGAGCAACCGCCCCACCTACTGACAAATAGGAAGGCATTCCTCGCGGAGTCAATTCGCCCTTGACATTTTTGTTCCCGTTTTGTTCAATTTGAACAGAAACTATCGGAGGCATCGCCATGGACCACATCGTGACGCTGGACAGCCGCCAGGAGGCCGCCCTTCAGACCATCGCCGACCAGTTCATTGCCCAGCACAAGGGCGACGCGGTGAAGGCGCTGAAGGAAATGATCGTGCTGAATGGCCATCTGCAGGAGCGGCTTGGTGCGGTGGAGGGCCGGCGCCGGGCGAGAGACTGAGGCACCACGACGCTTATGTCGAGGAAGTGAAAGGCCAGCCCAGGCTATTTAATCATGACGCACAAGACACGGCGTGTCAGATCGAGCCCCGCCGCAGACAAAAGAATAAAGCCTAACGCATAGAGCGCTATGGTCAGGTAGACCGCAAGCCGCAGTGTGTACCTGTTCATTACATTATAGTAACTTCTCAATACATCGATCGCCAGCTGGTCGTCCTTGGCCTGCTGAAGCGAGTCGGAGGCGGATTTGAGGCTGGCTTTGTCGCGAGCGAGCCATGCTGCCCTTTCCAGGAAATCTCCACGAAGGTGGGGTCTCCGTGCGGACACAGTTACAAATAGGGAGCGAAGGTTCCTAGCCGTCACACGCGGCAGTTCCCGCTCCACGTAGTGCGAGATATTGCCGTATATCTTGATGGTCTTGGGTGCCAACGTCCTAAATACTATTGAACCCACCCCTAGGAGCACCAAGGCCAAGTATGTCAGGTTGAGCTTTTGCCACATCGTCAGCCAAGGAGCGCAACTCCCGACATCCGTTTGTAAGCTGAGCAAGCCACCTAGCCCCCCCAGGTACCGTTCAACAGTCGAATGATAGAGAATGGCATAGCCTATGAATGGCGCAGCCATCGTCGCCGTCGCCACGCCGGAGCGACCGAACCCAGATACCGTCTCCCAATTGCACGTCCTGTGACAAAAATCGTCCGGTATATGTTTGACTTCCTGCGCCATATCTTAATTGATCTTTAGTGTACGATTGTCGTGAGTATAGAAATCGCCAACCGTAATTGAGGGTATATCAAGTTCGTGGGCAATCATTGACGTGGCAATGATGATCTGATGCTCGGAGATGGCTTCGTCTGATTTCTGCGACAGTAGTCGTTGGAAATTCCTGCTCCGATCCGGTTCCATTCCCTTGTCCTCAACGGTATCCATGATGAGGAACCTAGGATGGGAAAAGGTCCGATCATTGGCGGCGGCGAACAGTAAACCAGCAAGAAAACTATTTCGCAAATAAACCATCGAACTGGCAGAGAAAAAAGACTCTCCGTCTACTGCGATCCTATCGGCGTCAAATTCGAATGTAATCTCAGTGGCCGACGCAAACGTAGACTGACGCTCAAGGTCACTTTTCAAGAAGAACAAAACTTCGCTCTGTATTTTCGCCGCTGCTTGTGCCTTTTGGCTTATTGTCCGCCGTTGCTCGAACTCAATAGTGGCGTTAGTCCCTTCGAGTTGCCCAGAAAGGTCGGCGCGCAAACGTGCCAATTCTGCCAACTCTTCGGCGACCGCCTGTTTCGCTGCAAGCTCCTCTAGTTCCCGTTTTTTATATCCCAACTCCCTGTTCAGGCGACTCAGCTGCGATCGAAGTTCGGTTGTAGGATTTCGAATAACTACGCTATAGCGCTCACTCGCTTGCTGCCAGAACTCCTTGTATCCGGAAATCTCGGTCCGCTTTTCAAGGATCTGATCGGCGCGCTTTTTCAGAAGCTCGGTCGATTTTTCTCGCTGCCTCGAATATTCGTTAATTAGCTGGAGGGAGCGTCTTCTCACTCGATCATGGTCATATGCTGACTTACACAGGTGGCAAGCACCTTCAACCTCATGTTCAGAGATCGGGGCGAGACAAGAGGGGCAAAATTCAAACTTGAGGAGGTCAAATTCGGTGAGTACGTCTTGAGAGTGGTGAAGCTCTTCCAAGCGTTTTTCGAGTGCGGTGATAAATTCCTCAGAGTCGGCCCGTTCGATTTCGAGTTCATCGAGTTGTTGTTGTGCGAATGCCAGAAGCCGCTGATATTTTAACACTTCCTCATGCGCCTGCCTTTGCTCGCTCAGGGTTAAGCGATCTGTTACCCCCGCCTGGAAGATTTGGTTTTCCGCCTCCTGAATTTGCTCTGCTAACCTATCGATCTCACGCTCGATCGTAAGCTTCTCGGAGGCGACCCATTCGATCGTTAGTGGATGGCCGGATTTACTGTGGAGCCGTATCAACGATCGGATTTGGCTCTCGTTCTCCTTAATTTGGTCGTCTAGTTCCCGCTTTTTCAACCGAGCCGAGTAATACGCGTTACTGTAGGCTCCTAACAACAACTCGCCCACCGTCTGCCTTGTGGTTGCGTCATCGAACCGCTGATCACGAAAAATCCGCTCAACAGAAGACAGTTGATCCGAATAAAGAAGCCTGAGGACTTGGTTTATCGTTATTTTAGTGTTTGTCTCACCGTATTGCACCTCCGGCAATCCGAGATAACGGAAGAGGACTTGCGAAAAACTGTCTCCGGAACCTCGGGAATACGAGTAGAGGCTCCAACCCTCTGCCGCAGAGTTCAGGGCTTCCTCTATCGGGCCTTCAAACATACGCATAGGACGTTGCGAACGGGGATCAATCTCACGAGCTATGGTGATATCGACGCCGTTTACGAGCACGCCTGCCACGACCTGGTCACACAGAAGGGAGGCCTCTCGCCATTGGCTTTCCAATAAGTCGCCGCCAAGAACATAGAATAGAAAGTCCATGATCGACGACTTGCCCGAACTGTTTTGTCCGCGAATGATGTTCAGGCCGTTATGGAACGTCTCGTCGTATGCAATGTGGCCTTTGCGCGAGACCACAAGTCTCCTCACCGCCAAGTTCGGTTTATACATTGTCATAGCGATGCTCGCTCAAACCGCTGCGATGCTTCAACCCGTCTGCCCCATGAATCCGAATTTGAGGCAGATCAATACTTAAGAGGCTCACTAGATCTTTCTGCGCTTTCACGTGGGCGTCGATTTTCTGCTGCATTACAGCAGAGACGGATTCAGGACCCAGCCGCACCGTTCCCTTGTTGGCACCACGGGCTGTGAGTACCGAACGGGCAACCAACGCGTTTTTCGCCATGTTCTGAATGGGCTCCATGCGATCGAACAACACGGTTGATGCGGGGAGAACATCAAAGCTCCCTTTCCGATATCCGCGGACTATTGCGTTCCGACGTGCAGCAAACCCTGGCACCTCTCTTGTGGTTCTTAAATCCGACAAAAGCCAAGGAAAGCAAAAGTAAAAGTCGGTGATACGGAGGGTGGAAAATGTCATTTCGTTATCGACTGCAGCATTCAGAAGGCAAAGAAAGCGGAAGATCGTATTGTATGGATCATAAGCCGCCGAATAGGATAGCGAGAACATCAATGCCACCTGACAAAGCAGCGGTCAGCGAGCCAATAGATCATTCCTCTTACGTGTCCATGCGTCAGTGTGAAATGCTCAAATCCGTTACCCATATCCGCGATGATCGGCTCGATGATCATCGTCTCCACAATTTTTTCCACTTCGCTGTGATTGAGATTCTGTACATTTGGTATAATGTGGGATTCGAAAACATCGTTGATCCGCCAGAGAAACAGTGCGAAGAGTTTTTGCGCCGATGGGAAATGACGGAATCTCAACAGCAGCATAGCAAAATACTCTTGCTTCATTTCTGCCGATTCTATTTCGTGTTTCCGATCCGCTCGTTCAAGTTTTTGCTGGAGACTTGGAAACTCCTGCTGCTCTCGGCGGTTCTCGAACATCTGAAGGTCGTCGATAAACTCATTCGTTCGGATGTTATTGCAGATCTCTTTGTCCAGTTTCGACAACAACAGCACCGCCTGCGAGATCCGACTCCCGGTCACGCTGACTGACATTCTTGATTGCTCCCCCGATTCCCGCCCCATATGCTGCCACACAGTAGCAAATTCAATCCACATTGAAAGTATCCGAGCTTGAACTATTGGGCGGCGGAGAACTGCACCGAGTGAACCATTTTCCAGGTCGCTTCGAGACTTGAGGATCTCCCTGCGATTATCATCCTAATCGCGCTCTCCTCAGCGATCCTCGATGATCCTGAGATAGGCGGGGGCGCCGCCGATCACCGCGACCGCTGCGTAAGGCAGCCTAGCGACTCGGCCAGTGACAGCGAGGGCCTTGACCACTGGCCTGACTTGCCTACGACATTCGGCAGTTGATGCGCCGCGATCACAGGACGGCCCAAGCGGCACCTTCCCTCCGCCCCCGGGGAAGGACCAACACATAGACGGGATTGCAGATGCCCAACAGGGCGGACAAGGCGCCGCTCAGCGCCCCCTACTCGCACTGCCTCCGCGGGCCGCCGGAATAGGGCCGGTAGCTGTTGTCTTCCGGCCGATAGGAGCGGTAGCGGCTGAAGCAATATTGCACGTGGGTCGGGCGGAAGCTGGGCGGCGCCGGTTTCATCCGACGGAACGTCGCCATCTGTTGGCCGCGTGTCGCTCGCCTCGACATAGCTGGCGCCATCGTCGGGAGCGGCGCGGTGATGCATTTAGAGAGTACAATAGTCCGCTTGGCCACGTCGCAAGCGAACGCTTCGTCACTGAAAGGTTGATGCCGCTTGCGCGAGGTGCATCAGGTACGGTTCTGGACAATTTGCGTACCGTGCTAAAATCCGCGGGCGACCGCCATGGGCGTCGCTACCTGCTTCCGGACTAAGGCTTGGTGGACGCACCATGTTCTCGTAAAGTGTCCGGAGCAGAGATGCATGGCCGCCGTCGTCGCAGGCTCAGGTTCCGCCAGGCATGCCGCGCGACTGGCTGGCGGGCACCGGCCACCAACGCCGCCTCAATGCCTCTTGAAATACTGCACCTCGCGTTCGTGCTTCTCGGCGGCTTCGCGGGTATCGAAGGTGCCGAGATTGCGGCGCTTGCCGGTCTTTTCGTCCTTCTTGCGCGAATAGAGGCGGTATTTTCCGTCTTTGAGTTTTCTGATCATCCTGTCACTCCCCGAGCTGCTGCTTCCCCTTGAGGTTGCGCGCGGCTTGCTCGATCGCCGCCCTGTCGTTTCCCAGCCTGTCGAGCAGCTCCTGCGCCTGTTCGCCCGATATGCCGGTGCGCACCGCCAGGGCCTCCACCGTCAAGACGTCGGAGCTCGCGACCTCGCGGGTTTCCGGCAGGGCATCGCCTGCCGTCAGCGGC
>NZ_SUEO01000096.1:9060-10078 GCF_004962925.1 Mesorhizobium sp.
TGAAGGCCGGATCCATGGCGATCCCGAGCGGCAGGGCTGCCTCCCTGTCGATCTCGGCCTCGGCCCGGTGCCAGTGCCGCTCGGGATCGCCATGGATCCGGCCTTCACGTTCCCAGATCTGGTATGCGCGCTCACGAATCTTGTCTTCCCGGTCGTCGCCCATGTTGATTTCTCCTTTGGGTATCGGATGAACGCCGCGCCAACCCGAACGATCCAAGAAATCTGCGTGATCGTTGGGTGGGGTCGCACAAGGCGCCATGCACTGCAGCCGCCAGCCCGCCCTGCCTACTCGCACTGCCTGCGTGGGCCGCCGGAGTAAGGCTGATAGCTGTTGTCTTCCGGCCGGTAGGAGCGGTAGCGGCTGAAGCAATATTGCACGTGGTCGGGCGGAAGCCAGGCGGCGCCGGCTTCCTGCGACGGAACGTAGCCATCCATTGGCAACGTGTCGATCGCTTCGACATAGCTGGCGCCATCGTCGGGAGGCTGTGCGGTGCGCTCGGCAGCGCCCGCATCGAGATAGGGCGAGATGCAGGGGCGCTGCTCTCCGCTGTAGGACGTGTAGTGGTCGTCGCTTGGCCTGTAGGAGCGGTAGTGGCTGGCGCACCATTCCGCATGGCCGGCCGGCACCATCTGCTGTTCGTCCGCCTGCCGCTCGTCCGCTGGCGGCTGGATAGAGCCGGTAACGATGGGCGCCGAAGCCGCGGCATCGGCTGGTTTCGAGCTGTGATCAACTGGGCGGGCAGGAAGGCGTTCAAGACGCTGCGAAGCAGGGTCCACCTTCCGCGGTTCCCTCGGCCACAGTTCGGTGACGCTGGAGGTCGGGGCGACCTGCCGCACCGGCTCGGCAATGAGAAGCCAGACGGCGAAGGCCAGTCCGCTGGCGAAAACCGCAAGCGTCAGCACGAAGCCGCCAAGTACCGCCGATAGAGCTTTCACCCTGCGCTCCTTTGCCCCTCCATCTCTAAAATGCGAGGCATTGGATCCGGTTCCAACCAGGCGCGGCACGAGCTCCCGCGCT
>NZ_SUEO01000096.1:10088-13790 GCF_004962925.1 Mesorhizobium sp.
CCTCTCCGTCTCGGCTTTGCCGAGCCACCTCTCCCCGCTTCACGGGGCGAGGAACCCAGGCTTTCAAAGGTCGCCGACAATCTCCGTATACGCCCTCACCTGACCGTCCTGCCCGCGAATCCGCCACGTCTCTCCGTCCTGCGCCTCGACATAGGACGGGCCGAGCGGCACCTTCCCGCCGCCGTCCGGCAGGTCCAGCACATAGATGGGGTTGCAGATGCCCGACAGCCGCGCGCGCAAGGCGCTTGCCAGCGCCTGTCCCTCAGCAATGGTGGTGCGCCGGTGCGCCATGCCGCGGGCGAGGTCGCCGTGGTGCAGGTAATAGGGTTTGACGCCGAGGCGGTACATCAGCTCGCGGCACAGCTCCTCCAGCACCTCGACCGTGTCGTTGACGCCTTTCAGGAGAACGCTCTGGTTCAGCAGCACGAAGCCGCCTTGCCTCAAAGCGCGGCAGGCCTGCTCGGCCGCCGGCGTGATCTCCCGCGCGTGGTTGAAATGGGTAACGACCGTGACCATCAGCCGGCCCTGCAGGGCGCGAACCAGCCCTGACGTGACGCGCAAGGGCAGAGCGACGGGCACGCGCGTGTGGATGCGTAACAGCCGCACATGCGGAACCGCTTCGATGCGGGCGCGGATTTCGGCCAGCGCCTTGTCCGGCAGCGACAGCGGGTCGCCGCCGGTCAGGATCACCTCGCGGATCTCGGGATGCGCCTCGATATAGGCGAAGGCCGGCTCCAGCGCCTCGCGCGAGAAACCGCGGCCGATCGACGTCAGCGATTCCTTACGAAAGCAGAACCGGCAATAGACCGCGCATTGATAGGTCGGGAACAGCAGAACCCGGTCGGCATGGCGATGCGTCAATCGCGGCACCGGACTGAAGGCATGATCGGCGATCGGATCGTCGAGCTCGCCTTCCTGCTCGGCCAGTTCTTCGGGCGACGGGATGACCTGCGCCCGGATGGGATCGGCGGGGTCGCTCCAGTCGATCAGATCGAGATAGGCTTTTGGGATGCGAACCTTGTGGCGCGTGGCCGCGGCTTGAGCCGCGGCGCGCTCGGCTGGCGACAGCGGCAGGGAATCCAGATCGCGCACATGGCGCACGCCCGCGCGAACATCGTCCTGCCACGCGGCGTCGTCATCGGCCGGCGCGCCGTCTGCATCGACAGCCATGCTGGCGTCGGCGAGATGTGAGGTCATCGAAGGGCTCCTTGAATTCGGGGGCTGGATACAGCATTGGAGCCAAGGCTTGAAGGGAATAAGCGGCGTTGCGATGGCACGGACGAAAAGCCGCTCTCAGCTTCGGCGCCGCGACCCTGCTGCACCCTCCCCATCAGCGGCCGCGTGATTTCCCAGCGCGCCCATCCGGCTTCATGATGATCTCGCGATGCGGATAGGGGATGCCTATGCCGTTTTGCTTGAAGGTGTCCCACAGCGCCAGCAGTACCCTGCCGCGCACGTTGGTCAGGCCTTGCTGAGGGTCGTGGATCCAGAAGCGCAGGACGAAATTGAGCGAGGAGTCGCCGAAGTCCGTGAGCCAGCAGACCGGCCGTCGGTCCGCTTCGACCCGGCCGACGCTCATGGCGGCCGCTATCGCCAGTTCGCTGACCTTATGCGGGTCGGCGTCGTAAGAGACCCCGAAATTGACGTCGAGCCGCACAAGGTTATCGCTGAACGACCAGTTGATGACCCTTTGGGTGATGAAGTCTTCGTTCGGGATCAGGAATTCGCGGCCGTCGCGCGTCACCACCGAGACAAACCGCGCCCGCAATTCGCGTACCCAGCCAAAGGTGCCTTCGAGCGAAATGGTGTCGCCCGGCTTGATCGACTTGTCGAGAAGGATGATCACGCCGGAAACGAAATTTGAAACGACCTTTTGCAGCCCGAAAGCCAGGCCGACGCCGACGGCGCCGGAAAATATCGTCAGAGCCGTCAGGTCGAGACCGACGGAAGACAGAGCGATAGCACCTGCCACCAACACAAGGCCGATCTTTGCGACCTTGCCAACGAGGACGCGGATCGAAGGTGTCAGCTCTTCGGAGACGCGGACGCGCTCATCGATATACTTGCCGACGACCACCGCAAGCCAAACCGTGGCGATCAGAAGCAGCGCCGCTTTCAGCACGATGAGCGCCGAAAGGCGAACCGCGCCCAAAGGTATTGCGAGGCTGTCCAGGAAAGTCGCGGTGTCGTCATCGATGCCCAGGATGACAAGGGCCGCATAGATCCAGGTCAGCCAGGCGAGAGTGCGCGCAACGAGGCGGTTGCGGATGATGCGCGACAGCACCGACGCGAACAGCCACGCGAGGGATAACGAGAGCGCGATATAGATGAAATGGGTCCGGCTTGGCCAGGTGACGGCGCGCATGAGAATGAGCGCGGCAAGCAGGACAACCGTGAACAGGATCCAGTCGGTGCGCCGCAACAGGGCAACGACGACCCTCAACAGTCCGGGATGCCCCTTGATCTGGCGTGCCCGGTTCTCCACGAGCGGTTCGATGCGCTGCGCCGCGAGCTTCGCGACGAGGAAGAGCACGAGGATGATTACGGCCTGATAGAAGAATCACGGCGTGGCGGCATAGTCGAACCATCTGCCGGACCAGGCCAGCGATTCATCGATGGCGTCGCGAAAATCCATTGCCACACGACCACTATGGACTGGCTAACAGCAACTCGCCATCCACAATGTCGTCGGCCTCGTGAATGGTCAAGCCGACCACCAAGACGCCTTTCAGCGCCTCAGCCCCGGCGCTTCCTGCCCCGTGCGCGCGACATGTCAGGTATAGCGCCGCCATAGGTATGGATGCCCTCCGGCGTCAGTTCCAGCACCCGATTGGAGAGCGCCGCCAGGAAGCGGCGGCCGGAGGCATCACAGTCCAGAAACAACCGCTGGGGATCGCTAACGCATAACATTAGCTTGCGCTTACATTAGCTTGCGCGTATGTATCTAAATTGGCCGGTGATCTACCCCCCAACCGGTTAGGCTCGGCGCCAGTCCCCCCCTCAGGCCAACGACGCCGGGCCGCTCCGGGCTTGGTCGGGTAAGCCCTCTTTAAGTGTTCCCCACTGTTCCTGCCGCGGCAGTTGAGAAAGTCGACCGATCGTCGGCCTCTTCGATATCGATCAAGGGGGCTCGACCACCGGCGGTGAACACATCGACGATGTCCGCGTCCCCTCAGGTGTCGGCCTTCCCGCCGCCGGCCATCGTCGCTAATCTCGGCTCACGGAAAGGCTGGAGAAGAGGAATGGCGAACGACTTGTCGCCAAGGCTTTTGGCGATCGTCGATGCGCTGCCTTTGCGGCAGGGCATCCGGGTGCTGGAGATCGGCTGCGGGCCGGGTGCTGCGGCGCGCGAGATCGCACGCCGGATTGGCGACGGCCACGTGCTGGCGATCGACCGCTCGGCCAAGGCCATCGCGCAGGCCAGGGCCGCCTCGCGCGCCGAGATTGCAGCGGGCCGGCTGAGCCTTCGTCAGGTCGCCATCGAGGACTTCAACCTGGAGGCGGACGAGAAGCACTTCGACATTGCCGTTGCGGTGCGCGTCGGCGCGCTGGATGGGCGTCATCCCGAGGCAGGAAAAATCGCCGTGCGACGGCTTGAGGCCACGTTGACGGCGCAAGGCCGGCTGTTCATCGACGGCGGCGATCCGCTGCGCGAAATTGTGATACGCGGCTGAGCGGCCGATGCTCCCTGCCCCCGGAATC
>NZ_SUEO01000096.1:13800-21701 GCF_004962925.1 Mesorhizobium sp.
GGTGAGCAGCAGCGCCGCTCCCCGCCTCAGCTCCGCAACCCCGGCGCTTCCTGCCCGGTGCGCTCGACATACTCCGTATAGCCGCCGCCATAGGTGTGGATGCCGTCGGGCGTCAGTTCCAGCACGCGGTTCGACAGCGCCGCGAGAAAGTGCCGGTCGTGCGAGACGAACAGCATGGTGCCCTCATACTGCGAGAGCGCCGTGATCAGCATCTCCTTGGTGGCGATGTCGAGATGGTTGGTCGGCTCGTCCAGCACCAGCAGATTGGGCGGATCGAACAGCATCAGCGCCATCACCAACCGCGCCTTCTCGCCGCCCGACAGCACCCGGCATTTCTTCTCGATCTCGTCGCCCGAAAAGCCGAAGCAGCCGGCCAGCGCACGTAGCGGCGCCTGGCCTGCCTGTGGAAACGCGTCCTCCAGCGTCTGGAACACGGTGCGCTCGCCCTCCAGCACTTCCATGGCGTGCTGGGCGAAATAGCCCATCTTGACGCTGGGCCCGCGCGCCACCGTGCCATTGTCGGGCTCGGAGGCGCCGGCCACCAGCTTCAGCAGCGTCGACTTGCCGGCGCCGTTGATGCCCATCACGCACCAGCGCTCGCGGCGGCGTACCTGGAAATCCAGCCCCTCATAGATCGAGCGGCTGCCATAGCCCTTGTGGACGTTCTTCAGCGTCACCACGTCCTCGCCGCAGCGCGGCGCCGGCTGGAAGTCGAACGACACCTTCTGGCGGCGCTTGGGCGGCTCGACGCGGTCGATCTTTTCCAGCTTCTTCACCCGGCTCTGCACCTGGGCGGCATGTGACGCCCGCGCCTTGAAGCGCTCGATGAAGGCGATCTCCTTGGCCAGCATCGCCTGCTGGCGCTCGAACTGCGCCTGCTGCTGCCGGTCGGCGATCGCCCGCTGCTGCTGGTAGAATTCATAATTGCCGGAGTAAGCGGTCAGCGAGCCGCCATCGATCTCCACCACCTTGTTGACGATGCGGTTCATGAACTCGCGATCATGCGAAGTCATCAGCAGCGCGCCGTCGTAACCTTTCAGGAACTGCTCCAGCCAGATCAGGCTTTCCAGGTCGAGATGATTGCTCGGCTCGTCGAGCAGCATAGCGTCGGGCCGCATCAGCAGGATCCTGGCCAGCGCCACGCGCATCTTCCAGCCGCCGGAAAGTTTTCCGACGTCACCGTCCATCATCTCTTGGGAAAACCCGAGGCCGTCCAGCACTTCGCGGGCGCGGCCATCCAGCGCATAGCCGTCGAGCTCCTCGAACCGCGCCTGCAGGTCGCCATAGCGAGCGATGATGGCGTCCATGTCACCTGATCGCTCCGGATCACCCATGGCGGCTTCGAGCTCACGCATCTCGGCCGCCACTTCGCTCACCGGCCCGGCGCCGTCCATCACTTCGGCAACGGCACTGCGGCCTTGCATGTCGCCGACATCCTGGCTGAAATAGCCGATGGTGATGCCGCGATCGACCGAGACCTGGCCCTCGTCGGGCTGTTCCTCGCCGTTGATCATGCGAAACAGCGTCGTCTTGCCGGCGCCGTTGGGGCCGACCAGCCCGACCTTCTCGCCCTTCTGCAGGGAGGCAGAGGCTTCGATGAAGACGATCTGCCTTCCGTTCTGCTTGCTGATGCTTTCCAGTCGAATCATACTTTTCACGCGTGCCAAGGGATTTTCCTCGGCCCAATACGCGATAGGCTGCGCCTGCGGAAGCCCGCAAATCAATGGGAATACGACGCCAGATAGATGCCGGCCAGATAAATGCCGGAATGATCCGCTGAGCGTTCAGATCGAGGTTTGAACTAAATTAGCGGAACCTCGGATACTGCCGGCAGTTTAGAAAGATAGGCTCAAACACCGAAAGGAGGATGAGATGAAGACGCTAACCGCTATTTTGCTCGCCACCTCTATGATCGGTCTGACCGCTGGCGCGGCAAGCGCCACCTGCCATGACACGACCGCATCGATCGAAGCACAATCAGGCGTCGCAAAAGACGCGACGCGTGCGCCCCTCGAAACTGACGCGAATGCCGGCAACAGGGTAGAGGGCGGCCCGGCCAATAAGGACGCCAACACCATGCCACTTGCCAACCAGGAAGGCGGTGGGGATAAAAACCTTGCCACCTCGCAGCAGGATGTCGAGGCGCAGCAGGAAGGCGAGAAGACAGCAGCGGCCAAAGCCGATCCCTGCAAGACTGACGCGGATTGAGAGGCCGGCCGCAGACGCGGCGCTGTATGCCGCCGTCAGGTCACCCCGATCAGCACCGCGTTGCCCTTAGCCGCGCGACGGTAAGGGCAGCGAGCGAGGTCTCGCGTCGTCTCGAACGAGACGGACGCGTGACCGCCCTACGCAGTAGGTAATAGATGGAAAACCGGCCCGTGCCGCACTACGATCTTCACTGACGGCAAACGGGGTGGGAAATGGACGAGCAGTATACTGTATTCCTGATCGGTGGCGGCACGGGCGGCGACGAGCAAGCGGTGTTCACCTTGCGCTCATCCGAGACCGCCTGCCACCTCACCTGCAGCTACCGTGACAAGGTGATCGAGGCCGAGGAGGAAGACTATTTCGAAGCGCTGTTCAAAATCCGCCAGCAACTCGAAGTCGATGGCCTGCTGCCCTTTGTTATGGAGCGAGCGGGAATGTTTATCCCGAAGGAACGGTCATCGAGATGAGCCGCGGATTGATCGCCTGCAAGGTGAAAATGGGGCAGCTCCCCCAGAAGACTGATCTGGTCAATATATTTGACGACGGGTACGACATTGTGCCGACCTTCGTTCGCATACAACAGGAATTTTGGGATGAATGGCTGGCCTCGTTGCCTTCATAGCTGCCAGCAACTGTCTCACCTGCCGCAACCTCACCCAATCCCACCGGTCACCACGTAGGCGCCGGCAGCGCGTCCGTTCTCAAGACGGATAACGGCGGTGACGATCGAGCCGTACGAGCCACGCCAGACGCTGTGAATCGCCTTGTGCGTGGCGGCCGGCACAAGGACACGCCCGGTGAAGCGCACGCCGGTGCGCTGCATGGTGACGGGCTCGCCGTTAGCATGCACCTTTACGCTGAGGACCTCGACGGGACCATCGCTGTGCACGTCGAGCATGATTGTTATCTCGTCCTGGCCGCCGGCATGCCGCGTCTCGGCAGCAAGCGTGATGGTCAACGGCGCAACATTGGGCCTGATGTCGCTGGGCCGGGCAGAAAAGACATCGTCGGCCAGTTCCGGCGTGCGCGGCGGACAGGTGCGACGCCGGCCAGCGCGCTCGAAGTCGCCGGCGAGGCATAACAGCCTGGCGTCATCATAGGCCTTGCCAGCGAAGGTCAGCCCGACCGGCATGCCGATATCGGCCATCGTGCCCATCGGCACGGTGACGGTCGGAATACCGAGATGGCGCCACACCAGATTGCCGTTGGCGACCCAGGTGCCGTTGCGCCAGGCCAGCGCTGCGGACGCCTCGTTGACATCCGCGTCGGCCGGCCCGACATCGGCGACGGCGGGAAACACCACCGCGTTGAGCCCTTGCGCGTCCAGCCAATCTTCGAAATCGATGCGCCGCGTCGCCTCCAGACCTTTCAACCCAGCCTCCAACTCGGGGATATCAGCGAAAGGTGTCACGCCCAGCTTCGCCCGCTCGACATATTCGGCCAGATCGAAACTGTCGTCATAGCGGTCCGGCAGCGTGCCCGGCGGCTGCGGAAAGATCTTTGGGCCGTCGACCGAGGACAGATCGGGGATGGCCGGGTCGGCATTAGCGCGCAGGAAATCGTCCCAGGCGAAGATGCACAGGTCCCAGATCTCGCGCTCGGCGAATTCTTCCGAAACCAGCCCGCGATCGGCCATGTTTTTTGTGCCCGGCCGGTCGCGATCGTAGTTGGAGACGACGGGAAAGTCGACCTCGACCACATCTGCGCCAAGCCGTCGCAAATCCGCTGCCGCCTGCTCCCAGAGGTCGAGCACCGACGCGCGGGTCTGGATCGGAACGTCAGCCTGCGTGTCGCGGCCGATATACATGCGGGGCACACCGAGCCGTATGCCTTGCAGCGCTCCCTCCAGCTCGAGCCCGGTATAGCATGGCGGCCGCACGGCCGAGCTCTTCGGCAATGCGACCCAGGGCTGCGCACGCCAGAAATCGCCCCTGGTGTTCGGGTCGTCGGCGACGATCACGTCGAGCAGTTCCAGCATATCCGGCACGCTGCGCGTATGCGGCACCACCACGTCCATCGTCGGCACCAGCGGCCAGTTGCCACGCACGGAAATGACGCCGCGCGACGGCGTGTAGGCGACCAGCGCATTGTTCGACGCCGGCGCCCGGCCCGACGACCACGTCTCCTCGCCCAGCCCGAAGGCGGCGAAGCTGGCGGCGGTCGCCGTGCCCGAACCGTTGGACGAGCCCGACGCGAAGGCCGCCGTCAGGTAATCAGCGTTGTAGGGGCTTTCCGCCCGGCCATAGACGCCGCGCTGCATGCCGCCATTGGCCATCGGCGGCATATTAGTCAGCCCGATCAGCACCGCGCCGCCGGCCCGCAGCCGCCCGATGGTAAAGGCGTCCTCGTTGGCCGTGAGATGTTCGAAGGCGGGCGAACCGGCAGCGACTGTCAGGCCCGCCACCTTGTAGCTGTCCTTGGCGGTATAGGGGACGCCATCCAGCGGCCCGAGCGCGGCACCTTTCCTGCGGCGCCGG
This sequence comes from Mesorhizobium sp., assembly GCF_004962925.1. Taxonomy (GTDB): domain Bacteria; phylum Pseudomonadota; class Alphaproteobacteria; order Rhizobiales; family Rhizobiaceae; genus Mesorhizobium. The sequence goes on from NZ_SUEO01000096.1 coordinate 18,486, forward strand.
TCGGACGCGGTGGCCTCCTCGAACATTTTGGGATTGAGCACTGGAACGGCGTTGAGGGTGACGCCATGCCGGTCGTAACACGCAATCCTGCGCAGGCAGGCGCCGACCAGCTCGACGCTGGTGACGGTGCCGTCATCGAGCGCCCGCCGCAACTCCGCGATGGATGCCTCGACGATGTGGAGATCGGTCGTCATGTTCGGCCCCTGCACCCCGCGCGACGATGCCGCGTCGCGCCGATATTGTACAGGTCGCGTCCCTTCACACCCCCCTCTGCCCTGCCGGGCATCTCCCCCGCAAGGGGGGAGATCGGCAATTTCGATGTCGCCGCTTTTCTTGCGGTGTTGGAGATTGGCGAAAGTGGAGGCGGCGTCCAATCTCCCCCCTTGCGGGGGAGATGTCCGGCAGGACAGAGGGGGGTGCTCAAACTCCGACCAGGAAATTGCTCACTCCGGCGCGCCCGGAAACAGCGCCACGGCCTCGCCGCCATCCGCCGGCCAGTCCCGGATGGTGCGGTCGTAGCCGCCGGTCAGCACCGTGCCGTCGGCGGCGAACGCCACTGCATAGACCGGTCCGGACCGGCTGTCGAACAGGGCGGTCTCGCTGCCGGTTTCCATGTCCCACAGCCGTGCCGTTCCGTCGAGCGAGCCGGAGAGCAGCCGCTTGCCGTCGGCCGACAGCTCCAGCGCATAGACCGTGCCCGAATGGCCCTCGAGGCGGCGGACTTCACGGCCGGTGTCGAGATCCCAGAGCTTGATCGAATAGTCGCCGCTACCGGTGATCAGGAGACGCCCGTCGGCCGTGAACACGACGCCATAGGGGCCACGCTCGTGCCCGTGCCAGCTGCGCAGCTGCTTGCCGGTATCGATGTCCCATAGCTTCAGCGTGCCCTCGATGCTGCCGCTGACCGCGCGGGTGCCGTCCGGCGAGACGGCGACCCCGCTGATCGACCAGTCGTGCCCCGGCATCACATGCAGCACCGAGCCTTTCTCGATATCCCAGACGATGACCCTGCCTGTGTCGTGCCCGCTGACGGCACGTTTGCCGTCGGGGCTGATCGCGAGCTTGTTGACGCCACCGTTCTGGCCCGACGAGAAGACATGCAGCAGCGCGCCATCGGAGAGCTGGCGCAGCACGATCTCGCCATCGTCGCCGGCCGTCAGCGCCCGCGCCCCATCGGGCAGGAAAAGCGCTGTCCGCGCCATGTCCTTGTGAACGCCGAGGGTGCGGATCAGGCGCTTGCCGTCGATGTCCCAGAGCTTGATCGTGCGGTCGGTGCTGGCGCTCAGGATCGAGTGCCCGTCGGGCGCCACCGCCAGCCAGACGACGGGCTCGCGATGGCCATCGGGCTGCGTCGGCTGCTGCGGCGCAGGCTGAGGCAGCGGCGCGATAGTCTGCGGCGGCGGATCCGGGGCTCGAGCAGCCTCCGGCGGTGAGAGTGGTGGGGCAAGCGCGACCTCTGATGGCGAGGCAGGAGCCGGCTGCTGTGCCGGTTCCGCGCTGGCGACGTCTTCGCCCTTCGGCGCGCTCGGCGCGGGTCGCTCGGCGGTCAGGCTTTTGCCGGCGTCCTGTGGCTGTCGCGACCAGGGGCCGAGCTGGTCGGCCACCAAAGCGAGTACGGCAAGGAACGGAACGACGGCGAAGAGCTGCCGCAGCCGCGGTCGTCCGGTGGGTTGCGTTTCGGCACCCCTGCCGAACAGCGGCGCGGCTAGTCCGGGTTTCGACCGGCCGGGCAACAGGCCGGCCCAGAACAGCAGGGCTGCAAGGGCTGAGAAAACGCCCGCGGCCCCGAACAAAGCCAGGCGCACTGACGCGAAAGCGTCGCCTGCGCCCTCGCCGCCCAGCGCGAAATACACACGTGTGAAGCAAAGCATGCCGATCGCCAGCAGCAGCACCGCGAGCAGCCTATCGACAAACCTGTTCATCGGGCTCCCCCTCGGGCGCTTTCGCTTTGCCCGCAATGATGCCGGCCATTGCCGGGCTTGTCGATGTCCTTGTGATAGTAGCCAATCTCCCCTTTCGTGGGGGAGATTGGCTCTCCCCCCTCACCTCACCTCAACTCCACCCACACCGGTGCATGGTCGCTGGCGCCGGTCTCGCCGCGCACGTCGCGGTCGATGCCGGCACCGGCCAGCCGACGCGCCAGCTTCTTCGACAGCAATACATGATCCAGCCGCAGGCCGGCGTCGCGCTGCCAGCGGTTGCGGCGATAATCCCAGAATGTGTAGAGCGTGTCCTTCGGGTGCTTCTTGCGCAGTGCGTCGGTCCAGCCCTGGTCGAGTAGCGCTGCAAAGGTGGCGCGGCTTTCCGGCTGCACCAGCGCATTGTCGTCATAGGAGCGGGTCGGGTAGATGTCGCGCGGCTCGGGCACGATGTTGTAGTCGCCGGCCAGCACCACCGGCAGGCCGGTGTCGAACAGTTCTGCCGCATGCGCGTTCAGGCGCTCGTGCCAGGCCAGCTTATAGGTGAATTTCGGGCCGGGCTGCGGGTTGCCGTTCGGCGCATAGAGGCAGGCGACGACGATGCCGTTGACCGCTGCCTCGATGTAGCGGGCCTGCTGGTCGCTGTCGTCGCCGGGCAGTGCCTCGCGGGTCAATACAGGTTCGGAACCACGCGCGAGTATGGCGACGCCGTTCCAGGTCGGCTGCCCTACCCACACCGCGCCATAGCCGGCCGCGGCGAGTGCTGTGCGCGGAAACTGCATGTCCCTCGCCTTGAGCTCCTGCAGGCAGACGACATCAGGCTTGGCGACAGTCAACCAGGCCAGCAGGTTTTGCAGCCGGCTGTTGATGTTGTTGATGTTGAAGGTGGCGATCTTCATCGGGCAGAATTCAGAGCCGGTCCGCCCACGCCTTCACCGCATCAGTCATCGTCTTCAGATGATCGGCGGCGGAGAAGCCGGAGATGCTCTTGCGCGGCTTGAGGTCGTGGTCGCCGTCCTCCAACCAAAGCATCTCGATGCTGTCGGAAAGATCGTAGGTCGCGATCTCGTCCCTGGTCCCGAACTCGTCGCGTGTGCCCTGGAAGATCAGTGTCGGCGTCCTCAGATCGGCGAGGTGCTTTGTCCGAAGCTGCGTCGGCTTCCCCGGCGGATGGAAGGGATAGCCCAGACAAAGCAGGCCTGAAATCTCGTCCCTCGAAAACATCTCGTCGGCGATCATCGAGGCGACGCGGCCGCCCATCGACTTGCCGCCGATGATGAGCGGCCCCTTCACGCCC
>NZ_SUEO01000097.1:0-213 GCF_004962925.1 Mesorhizobium sp.
CGCGTCAGGTACGGCGGGCCAGAACTTTTAGTAAGCCGGGTAGCTAAAGCGGGCCTGGCGAGCGTCGCTGGTCAGGTCGCGGAAATCCTTGCCGCTGACATGCACCAGCGTCCTGTGGTCGCCGCCCTCGAAATAGATGTCGTCGGCCTTGCCGAGGCTTTCATCGAGAATCACCGGCACATCGTAGGCCCCGCCGATCGGCGGGATGGCGCC
>NZ_SUEO01000097.1:223-21321 GCF_004962925.1 Mesorhizobium sp.
AAGAGCGAAACCACCTCGTCTTCGGAGGCCAGGCCGATACGCTGGTCCATGACGTCCTGCAACGTGCCGAGCTCGATCCGGTGGGTGCTGGGGACTACGGCCAGTGCATAGCCACCTTCGTGGTGAACGACTACCGATTTGGCCATTATGCTGCCGGGCACATGCGCCGCTATTGCGGACTGCCTGCTTGTCGATGTGCGATGGTGCTCGACGGTGTCATAGGAAATTCCTTTCCCGTCGATAAAGCCCTTCAGTCTGTTTGCGATCGTCATCCTGAGCCTCCCTTGCTGGAGTTCGCGACGCATGTGGAAACGAGGGCAATCATTCTGCTTCTGTCGTTTCCCGTACAAACGAAAATGGGCCACCTGTCGATTGTTTCAAGGCGGACAGAAGCGGAGCGCAAATAGCACCTCCGGCTGTTGACGGGAAATGCTTCCGAAAAGCCCGAATCCGGATTGCGTATCAGGGGCCGGCCCCAAAAAACACCGTCCGGGTGAGAAGCGTGTAATCCGATTCGAAGACCATCATTGCCACGAACACCAGCACCAGTATCGGCGGCAATATGATCGCATATGCCAGCGCCAGCCGTTCCCAGGCCATGTGCATGAAGACGGCGACGATCAGCCCGGCCTTGAGCATCATGAAGATCAGGATCAGCGACCATCTGAGATAGCCGTGGAGGCCGAAATAATCGACCATATAGGAGCAGGCGCTGAGGATGAACAGCCATGCCCAGACCACCAGATAGAGCTTGATCGGGTGTTCCTGATGAACCTCCGCCGGGGCGATGCCGGTTGCTGTCGGATCATGCGCTTGAGTTCCGTGCAGCGTGCGTTGCCCCAGGCCGTTTGCGGTTATCTCAGCCATGTCTGCCTCTCACCAAAGATAGAAGAATGCGAAAATGAACACCCAGACCAGGTCGACGAAATGCCAGTAGAGCCCCATGATCTCGACGTTCTCGTAGCGGCCCTTGCGGCTGGTGAAGAAACCGGGCCGTCCCGTGTCATAATCGCCGCGCCAGACCTTTCGCGCCACGATGATCAGGAAGATCACGCCGATCGTCACATGCGTGCCGTGAAAGCCGGTGATCATGAAGAAGGATGATCCGAACTGCGCCGCACCCCACGGATTGCCCCAGGGCCGTACCCCTTCGGTGATCAGCTTGGTCCATTCGAAGGCCTGCATGCCGACGAAGGTCGCGCCGAGTGCTGCGGTCAGAAGCATGAGGATCGCCGTCTTGCGGCGGTCGTGGCGATAGCCGAAATTGACCGCCATCGCCATCGTTCCGCTGCTCGAGATCAGCACGAAGGTCATGATGGCGATAAGGATCAGCGGAATATCCGAGCCGCCAATATGAAGGGCAAAGACCTCGCTCGGATTGGGCCACGGCACGCGCGTAGACATGCGCGTGGTCATGTAGGAGAGCAGGAAGCAGCCAAAGATGAAGGTGTCGCTGAGCAGGAAGATCCACATCATGGCCTTGCCCCAGGACACGTTCTTGAACGCGCGCTGATCCGAGGACCAGTCGGCGGCGACGCCTTGCAAGCCCGCCGGCCGCGGCTGTGTCTGGCCGATATGAGTCAGTGTCGTGTCTGCCATCCGCCCGGCCCTCCTAGGTCAGCAACTGTCGGCAAATCTCGATGAAAGTAGCGGCCCAGCCGGCCAGAAGCGCGAAGATGGCGAGCCAGACGAAAAGCAGGAAATGCCAGTACATGGCGCACAATTCGACGCTGAGGCGAAGCCGCTCCGGCCGTGCTCCGTTCCAGGCACCGGCAGTCGTTCTGCTCAGGCCCACCAGCCCTCCCAGTATGTGCAGGCCATGCATCCCGGTTATCAGGTAGAAAAAACTGTTGGCCGGATTGGCGGTCAGCAAATAGCCGTCGGCGGTCAGTTCCCGCCATGCCACAAGCTGTCCGATCAGGAAGGCAAGCGCGGTGAGCCCAGCCGTGACGAGGCCGAGCCTGACCGTGTCGATTTGACCCCGGCGCGCAGCGACCACGGCGCATTGCAGCGCGATGCTGCTCAGGACCAGCACGCCGGTGTTGAACCAGAGCACGCGCGGCAGCGGCAGCGCCTGCCAGTCCGACAGCGCCATGCGCATGAAATAGGCGCTGGTGAAAAGCGCAAACAGGCAGCCGACGACGGCGAGGAAGACACCGAGGCCGATCTTGGCGGTCGGCAGCGCCGATCCTTCCGGGCCGATAATATCCCCGATCACACCTTGCTCGAGCCATGGCTTGGCCATCAGCCGCTGGTGGGAAAGCCACCATCCGGCAAAGCCGACGATCACGAGGAGGAAGACCAGAATGACGCTCATGCCGGCTCTCTTGAGGATCCGAAGGAGCCCGGCATGTTTTGCGGGATAAAATCCTCCTTGGCGCCCGGCACGCTGTAGTCATAGGCCCAGCGATAGACGATCGGCAGTTCCTTGCCGAAATTGCCATGGGCGGGCGGCGTTTGCGGCGTCTGCCATTCGAGCGTCGTGGCGCGCCACGGATTGCCGCCGGCCTCGCGGCCATGGCGGATGCTCCAGATCAGGTTGAACAGGAACACCATCTGGGCAAAGCCGACCATGAACGCCATGATGCTGATGAACGAGTTAAGGTGGTGGGCCGATTCCGTCATCACCGTCATGTCGGTCAGTTCGTTGTAGCGCCGTGGCACGCCCATCAGGCCGATGTAGTGCATGGGAAAGAAAATCAGGTAGGCGCCGAGGAACGTGACCCAGAAATGGAACCGGCCCATTGCCTCGTTCAGCATCCGGCCGGTGACCTTCGGGTACCAGTGATAGATCGCGCCGAAGATCACGAGGATCGGGGCGACGCCCATGACCATGTGGAAATGGGCGACGACGAACATCGTATCCGACAGCGGAACGTCGACGACGACGTTGCCGAGAAACAATCCGGTCAGCCCGCCATTGACGAAGGTGACGATGAAGGCCAGGGCAAAAAGCATCGGTATGGTGAGGTGGATATCGCCGCGCCACAGCGTCAGCACCCAATTGTAGACCTTGATCGCGGTCGGGACGGCGATGATCAATGTCGTGGTGGCGAAGAAGAAGCCGAAATACGGATGCATGCCGCTGACATACATGTGGTGGGCCCAGACCACGAAGCTCAGCGCGCCGATGCCGACGATGGCCCAGACCATCATCCGGTAGCCGAAGATGTTCTTGCGCGCATGGGTGCTGATCAGGTCGGATACGATGCCGAAGGCCGGCAGCGCCACGATGTAGACCTCGGGGTGGCCGAAGAACCAGAACAGATGCTGGAACAGGATCGGGCTGCCGCCGCCGTGCTGCAATTGCTCGCCCATCTCGACGATCGCCGGCATGAAGAAGCTGGTGCCGAGCGCGCGGTCGAACAACATCATCACGCAGGCGACAAACAGCGCCGGGAAGGCGAGCAGCGCCATGACGGTCGCGGTGAATATGCCCCAGACAGTCAGCGGCAGGCGCATCAGCGTCATGCCGCGTGTGCGGGCCTGCAGCACCGTCACCACATAGTTCAAGCCGCCCATCGTGAAGCCGATGATGAACAGGATCAGCGAGATGAGCATCAGCATGATGCCCCAGTCCTGGCCGCCTGGTGTGCCGGTCATGATCGCCTGCGGCGGATAGAGCGTCCAGCCGGCACCCGTCGGTCCGCCGGGCGCAAAGAAGCTCGACACCAGCACCAGCACGGCGAGCAGGTAGATCCAGTAGCTCAGCATGTTGACATAGGGAAAGACCATGTCGCGCGCGCCGACCATCAGTGGGATCAGATAGTTGCCGAAGCCACCCAGGAAGAGTGCCGTGAGCAGGTAGATCACCATGATCATGCCGTGCATGGTGATGAACTGGTAGTAGGCTTCCGGGGTGATGAAGTCGAACGTGCCGGGGAACCCGAGCTGCAGCCGCATCAGCCAGGACAGCACCAGCGCCACCAGGCCGATTGCCGTTGCCGTCGCCGAATACTGGATGGCGATGACCTTGGCGTCCTGCGAGAAAACGTATTTCGTCCACCAGCTGTGCGGATGGTAGAGTTCCATCTCCGCGACTTCGGCCGGCGGTACCGCATCTGCAGGTGTGATATCGACCATAGGAACACCTCCGTGCCCTTTTCGGCCAGGCTCGACAGTTTCGAGCCCTGCCGCAATTTAAACCCACGTCGCCGTTTTTTTCCCGGCGTCTACTCTGCCGAGCCCACCTGTTGAGGGGCCGACAATTGCGCAAAAGTCTGCTGTTCACCGAGCCACGCCGTATAATCTTCCTGCGTGTCGACCATCACCACACCATGCATCAAAGGATGCCCCTGGCCGCAAAGTTCGGCGCACAGGACCTGGAAGGTTCCGGTCTTGGTCGGGGTGAACCAGAAATAGGTGACCGAGCCCGGGATCATGTCCATCTTGGCGCGGAATTCCGGCACATAGAAATCGTGCAGCACATCGATCGAGCGGAGCAGCATCTTGACCGGCTTGCCGACCGGCAGATGCAGATCGGCGGCTTCGACCACGACATCGTCCTGGCCATTGGGATCGCTGGCGATGACCCCCAGCGGATTTTCAACGCTGACGTTGCGGGTGTCGGATGTGCCGAGCTTGCCGTCCTTGCCGGGCAGGCGGAAACTCCATTGCCACTGCTGGCCGACGACTTCGACCTCGGTTGCGTCGCTTGGAACGCTGACGAACCGGTTCCAGACGAACAGGCCGGGAACCAGCAGGGCCGTGACCCCGACTGCGGTGACTATCGTCAGCCACCATTCGAGCCGCTTGTTCTCGGGTTCGTACGCCGCCTGATTGCCTTGCCGATGACGGAAGCGGAAGACGCAATAGGCCATGAATAGGACGACGGCGGCGAAGACGACGCCGGTGATCCAGAAGGTAATAATGATGGTGTTGTCGATATAGTCCCAATTCGAGGCAATCGGCGTCCACCACCATGGGCTCAGGAAGTGGAACAACACTGAGCCCACGACTACCAAAACGAGTACAAGCGCAACCGCCATATCCCGTTTCCTCCCGGCATTCCAAGGGCGCTAAGCCGTCCCAGGAAATGCCAGGTGCATCATAGCTCGATTTCCGGTCGAAATTCTAGTGCGGTCTTCCGGTCAGCCGAAAACGCAATGGCGATGATGTGGAAAAGCCTAAGAAGAAGAAGGCTGCGGCGAAGAAAAAACCTGCCAAGGGCGCCGAATAACACGGCATTCTGCCGAATTGTGAAAGGACGCCCTCAATGCGGCCTTTTTCGTTGTGACCTTAGAGCGACGTGCACCACTTGGATGCACAAAGTACACCCTGAACTCTTATTTTCTACGCATCGTGCTGTCCGAGAATCGATTCCGATTTTCGGGCGGATGCGGTAGCGACAGATTCGCGCCCAAGTAGCGGTGGCGGCTGGCGATACGAGATTTTGATCATTATCTGCGCTGTGTTGCAAAGTGCAGGGTTGTTGGAGGGATCGTTGAAGCTATTCGTCGGTATTGGAGGCGCGGTCGCCACGGCGTTCCTCCTCGCCTCGGCCTGCGGCATCGCCCAGGCCGGCAGTGTGCTTGACAATTGGCGGTTCGACACCGGCAGCAATGGTTTGGTCACGGCCTCGCTCCATGCCACCAACAAGCTCATCACCGGCGGCGGCGCCTTGAGCTACAGCCCGGTCCTGACCATTGCCTGCCGGGCGAATGGTGAGCCGCGCTGGAGCGAATGGTTGCAGTTGAACGATGCCGTCTCCGCCAGCCGGACCATCACCATGTCGGTGACTGTCGACAAGGCCAGCAAGCTCAACGAAAGCTGGTCGGTCGGCCCGCGGGGCCGGACGCTGGTTCGGGATGGTGCCGACGGTATCAGGCGCTTGGTTTCCGCAGACCGGCTCCTGCTGTCCTGGCGGTTCGGGCTGCTGTCGGGGCGAGGCGAGGCCGATTTCGATCTTGCCGGGTTCAGCGAGGCCGTCGGCCAGATCGCCGGCACCTGCAATACCGAGTTGCCGTGATCGGATCAGCAACGCTCGCCTTGACCGCTAAGAGATCCAGCGAGTTATTCCGGCACAGACGTCTCGAACGCACCCGCGCAGCCAGCGGTGCGCCGGGTCGGCATCCAGCCGCGGGTGCCACAAGAGTGAAACCGCGATTTCCGGCAAGGGAACCGGCAGAGGGAAACAGAACATCCCGTCACGCAGGTTTCCCGTATGGCGTTCGGGAACGCTGGCGATCAGGTCCGAGGCACGCGCCAGGGCCAGAGCTTCCGAAAAGCCGCCGACGACCGTAACGATCTCCCGTTTCAACCCTAACGGCTCAAGGGCATCGTCGATCGGTCCCCTGTCGAGCCCGCGGCGGGAGACGAGGATGTGCCGGCCGGCGGCATAGCGGGCAGGGGTGATCGTGACCTCGCATAGTGGATGCCCCATCCGCACGACACCGACGAAGCGGTCACGGAACAGCGCTTGCGCGCGCACCTCTGGTCCCGTGGCCTTTCCGACGACCCCCGTTTCAAGATCTACGCCGCCGTCGCGCAGGGGCGCGCTGTCCTTGTCCGCCTTCAGCACAAAACGCAGCTTCACGCCCGGTGCTTGTTGGCCGACGCGCGCAATGAGAGACGGCCCGAAATTCTCAACAAAGCCATCCCTGTTTCTAAGCGTGAAGGTTCGCACGAGCCGTTTCAGGTCGAGCGTCTCAACAGGACGCAGAACGGCTTCGGCATCCTGCACAAGCTGACCGACGCGCTCGCGGAGATCGAGGGCCCGGGGCGTGGGAACGAGGCCGCGTCCGGCCCTGACCAGCAGCGGATCCCCTGTCGTCTCCCGCAATCGCGCCAGCGCCCGGCTCATCGCCGACGGGCTCAGCCGAAGCCTCTTGGCGGCGCGCGCAACGCTGCCTTCGGCAAGCAGCACATCAAGGGTGACAAGCAGATTGAGATCGGGTGTGGACATGCATCGACCATAGCACAGCTAGATCATGATGTGGCGTCAAACGCACGAATAGAGTGCAAATGCTGCGCGTTCCGCCATATCGGGCAAAGGACTACGTAGGCAACAGTCCCATTCAAGGAGTCATCTGATCATGCCGGCCCGGTTTGCACCTGTCGTATCTGGCTTTGTCCTCTCGTGCCTGATGTCCTTCGTCGTCTCGGGCATCGCGACCTTCCGCAATGCGGGGCTGATTGACGGCTTTTTCAGCCTTTGGATCGGAGCCTGGCTCCCATCCTGGCTCATCGCATTCCCGGTCATCCTGGTTGTCGCGCCGGTCGCTCGCCGGCTTGTAATGGGCCTGGTCAAAGCCCAATCCGGGAAGGCCTGATGACTTCAGGACAAACCGCTGCCGCCGCAGGTGCGGCGCTTAAACCTTCGGTTCGGTGGGCGCTCGCCAGCCTTTCGCTGTCCATGTTGCTGTCCTCGCTCGGCACCAGCATCGCCAACGTTGCCTTGCCGACCTTGGCGCAGGCGTTCAACGCCTCGTTCCAGGAAGTCCAGTGGATTGTGCTGGCTTATCTCCTCGCCATTACTGCCCTGATCGTCAGCGTCGGACGGCTCGGTGACCTCATCGGCCGTCGGCGGCTGCTGCTGGCCGGGCTCTTCCTGTTCACGACGGCCTCGGTCCTGTGTGGCGTCGCGCCGACGCTCTGGCTGCTGATTGCCGCCCGGGCGGCGCAGGGAGTAGGGGCGGCCATCATGATGACCCTGACCATGGCTTTTGTCGGTGAGACGGTCCCGAAGGCCAAGACCGGCAGCGCCATGGGGCTGCTCGGAACGATGTCGGCGATCGGCACCGCTCTCGGTCCATCGCTCGGCGGTCTTCTGATTGCCGGAGCCGGTTGGCGGGCGATCTTCCTCGTCAACGTGCCGCTGGGTTTGCTGGCTTTTGTTCTCGCCTATCGCTACCTGCCGGCTGATCGCCGGGGGTCGAAGACGGACCGGGCCGGCTTCGACGTTGTGGGCACGCTGCTGCTTGCCTTGGCGCTTGGCGCCTACGCGCTCGCGATGACGGTCGGGCGTGGCAGTTTTGGTCCGCTCAACATGGCGCTATTGGCAGCAGCCGTTTTCGGAGCCGGCTTCTTTGTGCTTGTGGAGGCGAGAGTGGCGTCGCCTTTGATCCGATTGGCGGCGTTCCGCAATGCGACGCTGAGTGCCAGCCTCGCCATGAGCGCGCTCGTTGCGACGGTGATGATGGCGACGCTGGTGGTCGGGCCGTTCTATCTGTCTCGTGGGCTCGGCCTCGACGCGGCTCTTGTTGGGATCGTCATGTCGGTCGGTCCGCTTGTCGCCGCGCTGACCGGTGTGCCGGCTGGCCGCATAGCGGACCGTTTTGGCGCTGCGCGCATGACCATCATTGGGCTCATCGCGATAGCGGCCGGTTGCTTCATTCTGTCCATGATGCCGGCAACGCTCCCTGGCTACATCGCCCCGATCGCAATCATCACATCAGGCTATGCGCTGTTCCAAACCGCCAACAACACCGCTGTCATGTCAGATATCCGCCCGGACCAGCGGGGCGTCATTTCCGGATTGCTCAATTTGTCGCGCAATCTCGGGCTCATTACCGGCGCATCCGTCATGGGCGCTGTGTTCGCATTTGCGTCAGCGACGTCCGACATCACGATGGCGCGCCCCGAGGCCGTTGCCGCCGGTATGCGGGGCACGTTCGCGGTCGCGGCGATACTGATCGTCGTCGCGCTCGCCATCGCGGTCGGAAGTCGTGCTCTTGCGACACGCCCTTCGCTGCCTGGAAGCGTGTCATGACACGAGACCGAGTGCTTTCGAAGAGAACCCGATGCGTGTTTCAAATCGGGCGTCAAATCAGCAGCAGGCCCTTCATGCTGGCATGGCCCTTCTTGCCGATGATGATGTGATCGTGGACGGCGATGCCGAGCGGTTTGGCCGTCTCGATGACCAGCTTGGTCATCTCGATGTCGGCGCGCGACGGCGTCGGGTCGCCTGAAGGATGATTATGCGCCAGAATGATCGCCGTGGCGGAGAGTTCGAGCGCGCGCTTGACCACTTCGCGCGGATAGACCGGTGTGTGGTCGACGGTGCCGACCTGCTGCACCTCGTCGGCGATCAGCGCGTTCTTCTTGTCGAGAAACAGGATGCGGAACTGCTCGCGCTCCTCGAAGGCCATGACTGACCGGCAGTATCCGAGAACCTGCGTCCAGGACGACAGGACCTCGCGGCCTTTGATCTCGCTGCGCGCCGCGCGTTGGGCGGTCGCGGCAACGATCTTCAGGTCGAGTGCCACCGCCGGACCGATACCCCCGACTTCCTCAAGCCGTGCGCCGGGCGCCCCAAGCACCTCGGCCAACGTTCCGAAGCGCGCCAGCAGCGCCTTGGCGACGGGCTTGGTGTCGGCGCGGGGGATCAGGCGAAAGAGCAGGAGCTCCAGCAATTCGTAGTCGGGCAGGGCGTCGGAACCCGCGGCCGCGAACCGTTGGCGCAAGCGGTCGCGATGACCGAGATAATGCGGCTTTTCGACAGACTTGGCTTTCGCGAGCGACTTTGTCGGTCTCTCGGGAAAGAAACCCCGCTCGTCGTCGTCGCTGGTTGTCCCCATAGGCCGCCCGAATTTTCTTGACCGGAAAGAACCGGCCCTCGCACAAACACTATGCCGGCAGGCCGGGGCGGTCGAGGTTTTTTGGCGACAGCGTGAAAATCTCGCATCCGGTCTCTGTGACGCCGATCGTGTGCTCGTACTGCGCCGACAGTGAGCGATCGCGTGTTACCGCCGTCCAGCCGTCCGACAGCACCTTTACGTGCGGCCGGCCGAGATTGATCATCGGTTCGACGGTGAAGATCATACCCGGCCGCATCTCGACGCCCTCGCTGGCGTTGCCATAGTGCAGGATGTTCGGGGCATCGTGAAAGAGCTGGCCAACGCCGTGGCCGCAGAAATCGCGTACCACCGAGCAGCGCTCGCCTTCGGCATAGGTCTGGATGGCGGCGCCGATGGCGCCGGTGCGGGCGCCGGGCTTGATCGCGGCGATGCCGCGCATCAGGCATTCATGCGTGACCTCGAGCAGGCGCTCGGCGGCGCGCTTGATCGTGCCCACCGGATACATGCGTGAGGAATCGCCATGCCAGCCGTCGAGGATGTAGGTGACATCGATGTTGACGATGTCACCGTCCTTCAACGGCTTGTTGTCGGGAATGCCGTGGCAGACGACGTGATTGATCGAGGTGCAGGACGACTTCGTGTAGCCGCGATAGTTGAGCGTCGCCGGCAATGCGCCGTGATCCATGCCGAACTCGAAGACGAATCGATCGATGGTTTCGGTGGTGACGCCCGGCGCGACTATCGGCACCAGTTCGTCGAGGCAGCGCGCGGTGAGGTCGCAGGCCTTGCGCATGCCGGCAAAGCCTTCTTCGCCATAGAGGCGGATCTGGCCGGTGTTTCTGAGTGGGGCCGTGGCGGCGTCGAGATAGGTGACCATTGTGTCCGTCTTGCCGGAAGAAAGGGCTTCCAATGAGCCCGCGAGAAAAGTCCCTCAGATTTGGCACCGGACGGCGCCAGGTTCAAGGACGAACTGCCGACGAAGGGCACAAGCCGGCGAAATTCATGCCTTGCCCCCTGTTGCGAGCGCATGTGTTGAGTGTTGCCTGGACAGGGCGAGAAGGAACGCGAGCTCGCGATCGGTTGCTTTGTGACGGCAACTATGCTATGGATTTGCGTATGGTGCTGATTTGCGCCGACGACCCGTCGCCGAGGCGGGTTTTTTGTTTTCAGGCTGCGGCGCAGCCACTTCCGAGATGTTGAGCCAGGCGAGAAGCCGGTCAAGCAACCTTTTTGCAACGAGCGGCGTTGCTGCGGGAACGCCGCTCGGGAGAGACACGAATGGACAGATTGCAATTCGAGGTGCCGGTGCGCATCACGACCGCGCCTGGCCTGCCGGTCGAGGAAATATACAGCGTCGAACAGGCGCTGGATCTCCTGCAAGGCTGGCCGGTTCGCCGGCGGGGCCAGGTCTATCAGGCTGCGTTCAATGCCTGCTTCGGCGCCACGGTCGACCTGGTCGATACCGAGGAGGCTTGCCGCGCGTTCATGGCGTTCTGCCGGGTGAGCCGCCTGCTGGCCAGGGATATGATGGTTCCAGGCAAGCATTCTGGCGAGGCGAGGGGGCTTAGGGCTTAAAGCGCGTCGCGTTCGAACGGATTCATGCGACGCGCTTTAAGCTCTTGTTTCTATGCATGTCGTTACCGCAAAACCGCTGCGCACTTTTGCGCGACATGCATTAGCGCCAGCCGGGCTCCAGGTTTTTGAGGAACCGATCGAAGATCGGGTCGAACCGGTCCGGCGAATCCCAGAACGGCGCGTGGCCGGAATTGCTGATCAGATGCTTCTTGCCTTCCCAGAGGTTGGAGAAGGGAATCGTATCGACGAAGTCGGTGTTGACGAATGGCTCGTCGGCGCCGTTGAGGACCGCGATCGGCGGCGTCTTGCCGGCAACGATCGCGCTCTGGTCCTTGCCTTCGCCCGCCGCGAATTTGCCGAGCATCAGTCTGCGCGCGCGGCCATCGGTGCGCGCGACGGCATTGCGGAGCAGCTGGTCATAGGGCTCGCCGCAGGTTGAGTGCGCATAAGCGTCGATATCTTCTTCGGTGAGGGTCTCCTTGCCGGCCAGTCCCATATGCGGGCTGGGCTTGAAGCCATTGTCGAGATCGGCGCCGGCGACCGGCGGCGTGCCGGTGATCATCAGACCGAGCATGCCGGGATAGCGGTCGATCATCTCCAACCCGATATGACCGCCCAGCGACCATCCGAAGACCGCTGCTTTTTCGATGCCAAGCCTGTTCATCACCTCGGTCATTGCGTCGGCGTAACCCGGCATCGAGTAGCTGCGCTCCGGATCGACCGCGTCGCAGGACTCGCCATGACCGGGAAGATCGACCGCGATCAGATGGTAGGTTGCGCCGATCCTGCCATCGAATTGATTGCGGAAAACGGCGCCCGACGACGAATTGCCGTGGATCATCAGCACCGGCATGCCGGTGCCGGCGCTTTCGCGCACGGCGATCGTGCCGTGACTGGTTTCGATCGTCTTGATCGTGGTCGCCATCCCTGTCTCCATTCGCCTGTCTCCGTTTCGGTTGATTGCTACAGTCCCCGGCGAACTGCCCGGAAATGCATCACATGGCCTTACGCGCTCAACAGAGCGGGCAACTTTGTCCGCCTACGCATGAAAATATCTTTTCAAATTGACCCGCCTGTGCATAATTTGTCAATCATCCAACCATCGTCACCATAATAACAGGGGAACAGGATCAATGATGACCAAGTCGATGAAACGCCATTTCAGGCATATGCTGATCGGAACGTCGCTCGGCGTGATGCTGGCCACGGCGCCGGCATTCGCCGATGTCGTCAAGATCGGCCTGCTGGCGCCGCTGACCGGCCCGGCGGCGGCCGACGGCCAGGAATTCCAGCGCGGCGCGCAGATGGCGATCGACGAGGCAAACAGCGCCGGCGGCGTCGACGGCCATACGTTCGAACTGGTCGTGGGTGACGTCAAGGATCAGTCGGCGGCGAACGTGACCAGCGCGGTCGAGCGCCTGCTCGGCGATCAGGATGTGCATTTCATGCTGACCGGCTATGCCAGCCTGACCAATTTCGAGATCGACAACATGGCCGAGGCGGAGATGCCTTACATGCTCGCGGCCACATCGCAGCAGACCAAGGACATCATCGCGCCCGATCCGGCGAAATACGCCTGCTGCTGGTCGCTGACCCCGTCCTTCGACGCCTACAACACTGACGTCACGGTTTTTGTCGAGAAGCTGGCGGCCGAAGGCAAGATCACGC
The DNA here is from genome assembly GCF_004962925.1 of Mesorhizobium sp. GTDB lineage: Bacteria > Pseudomonadota > Alphaproteobacteria > Rhizobiales > Rhizobiaceae > Mesorhizobium. Next base: position 12,985 of record NZ_SUEO01000097.1, read on the forward strand.
TGCCGACCAAGAAGGTCGCCATCATCTCGTCCGACAATGCCTATTCGAAGACCATCTCCGAAGGCATGAAGAAGACCTTCAAGGAGAAGGGCTGGACCATCACCGTCGACGAGCTCGTGCCCTTCGGCGAGGTGACCGATTGGCGTTCGATCCTGGCCAAGGTGCGCGAGGACGTGCCGGACGTGGTCATCAACACCGACTATCTGCCCGGCAATTCGGCCTCGTTCCTCAACCAGTTCCTGGAGCAGCCGACCAAGAGCCTGGTGTTCCTGCAATATGCGCCGAGCGTTCCGGAATTCGTCGAGCTGACAAAGGAAAAGTCGAACGGCGTGATCTATAACCTTCTCGGCGGCGCGCTGACCACGCCGAAGAACCCACGCGCCGACGAAGTGGCCGGCAAGTTCAAGGCCAAATATGGCGTCGAGAGCGGCACATACGGCGTCGGCCTCTACGAGATGATCCATGTCTATTTCGACGCGCTGAAAAAGGCCGGCGACCCGAGCGACCATGCCGCGATCATGAAGGCGCTGTCCGAGACCGACAAGCAGGTCGCCGAGGGCCGCCTGAAATTCGATCCGGCGACGCATCTTGCCATGCAGGGCGACGACTACATCCCGATCACCTTCTTCCAGATCTGGGATGGCAAGCGCACCCTGATCTCGCCCGCCAAATACGCGACGGGCGAGTTCCAGCCGCAGCCCTGGATGAAATAGCGGCATGCCGCTGCTTGAAGTCGAGGGCGTATCGAAGGCGTTCGGCTCCCTCAAGGCGGTCGACGATGTTTCATTCGCCGTCGAGGCCGGAGAAATCTTCGGCGTCGCCGGGCCGAACGGCAGTGGCAAGAGCACGCTGTTCAACGTCATCACCGGCATACCGTTCGGCCCCGACAAGGGCCGGATACGGTTCGACGGACTAGAGATCCAGGGCAAGACAGGCAATGCCATTGCACAGCTCGGCCTTCTCAGGACCTTCCAGCGCGAGACCAGCTTCGACGGGCTGACCGTCTTCGAGAACGCGCTGATCGGCGCGAGCTATGGCAAGCCCGGGCGAGGGGCGGCCGAGGCGCGGACCCGCGCCGCCGAGGCGCTGGAGTTCGTCGGCCTTTCGTCGGCGACGTTTGGACGGCTCGCCGGCGAATTGTCGGTGTTCGACCGCAAGTGCCTGATGCTTGCAACGGCGATTGCCACGGAGCCGCGCATGCTTTTGCTCGACGAGCCGGCATCGAGCCTGACCAAGCCGGAGATCGAGACGTCGATCGGATTGATCAGGCGCACGGCCGCGCGCGGCATCACCGTGGTGCTGATCGAGCATGTGCTGACCTTCCTGATGAGCCTGTCGCAACATCTTCTGGTGCTGAACCAAGGCCGCGTGCTTGCCGCGGGCGACCCCAAGAGCGTGATCGCCGACCATCGCGTGGTAGAGGCCTATCTCGGCACAAGGAGATCGGCGGCGTGAGCGAGAGCCCGATCCTGAGTGTCGAGGCGGTGACATCAGGCTATGGACGCGTGACCGTTCTGCATGACATCACGCTCGAGGCCGGCCGGTTCGGCAATGTCGGGCTGTTCGGGCCGAACGGCCACGGCAAGACGACGCTGCTGAGGACCATTTCCGGCTTGGTCGCGCCGAAACGCGGCCGCGTCGTTTTCGATGGCAAGGACATTACCGGCCTGAGCGCGCGCGCCATCGTCGCCACCGGTCTCATCCACGTGCCGCAGGGCAACAAGCTGTTTCCCGACCTGACGATCGGCGACTGCATGGCGCTTGGCGCCTATTCGCCGCGAGCGCGGCCGCACGAGGCCGAGAACCGTGAAAAGGTGGTGAAGCTGTTCCCGAAGCTCGCCGAACGATGGCGGCAAAGGGTGCGCACGCTTTCCGGCGGCGAGCGCCAGATGGTGTCGATCGGCACGGCGTTGATGAGCCATCCGCGTCTGCTGATCCTGGACGAGCCGACGCTTGGGCTGGCGCCGAAGATCAAGGACGAACTCTGCACCGCCGTCATGGACATTTCGAAGGGCGGGGTGCCGCTCGTCGTCGTGGAGCAGGACATCGAGTTCCTGCTCGAACTCAGCCGGCAGTTGTTCCTTGTCGATCACGGAGCGGTCAAGACCGAGATCCGGCCGGGCGAGAGCATCGAGCACAGCGAAATCATGGCGATGTATTTCGGGCATTGAAGGCAGGATTGGACAGGGTTCGGGCATGAGCATGTTTTCGGATATCTTCTTTGGCGGCCTGTTCCAGGGCTCGCTCTACGCCATGATGGCGGTCGGGCTGGCGCTGGTCTGGACGACGATCGGCGTGTTCAATTTCAGCCATGGCGTGTTCATGATGCTGGGCGCCTATTTCGCCTGGCAGCTCGTCGCCTTTGGTCTGCCGGTGATGATCGCCTTTCCGCTCGCCGTCATTGTCATGGCCGGCGCGGGCTGGATCCTGCAGGCCTCGGTGGTGCGGCCGCTGATCGGCCGTCCCAACATCGTGCTGGTCGTCGTCATCACCACGTTGGCTGCCGGCTCGCTAATGGAGAACGGGGCACTGACGGTCTGGGGGCCGCGCTCCAAGCAGCTGCCGAGCCTGATCGAGGGCAACACCACCATCGCCACGTTGGCGTGTCGTTGCACCAGATCGCGATCATCGTCATCACACCGCTGATTCTTGCGGCGCTGTGGTCGTTCCTCAACCGCACGCGGCTCGGCCTGGCGCTGAGGGCCGTCGCGCAGAACGAGGATGCGAGCCAGCTCGTCGGCCTCAACGTCACGGCGCTTTACGGCCTTGCCTTCGCCATCGCCGCGTCGCTGGCAGGGCTGGCCGGGATTTTCATGGGCGGCTACCGCTTCATGAACCCGTCGATGGGTGCCGACCCGCTGCTCAAGGCACTCATCGTGGTGGTTTTCGGCGGTATTTCAAGCATTTCAGGACCGATCTTCGCTGCCTACCTGATCGGGTTCTTCGAGGCGGCGAGCAACTACTATTTCGGCCTCTACTGGACGCCTGCACTGCTTTTCCTCGTGCTTATCGCGACGCTCATGGTGCGCCCGGAGGGTATTTTCGCCAGCCGTTCCAGGGGGCTCGCATGACGCTCCTCGACATCGCCATCCCGTCTGCTCCCGGCCGCGTCGCCTGGAACCGCGAGGCGATCGGCTTCGTGGCGGGCTTCCTGCTGCTTGCCCTGTTGCCGCTCGTCTTCGGCGACAGCTACAGCCGGCATGTGCTGATCATGATCTTCATCTACGCCATCGTCGCCTCGAACTGGGACCTCAGCCTCGGCTATGGCGGCGTGTTCAATTTCGGCCATCTGGCGCTGTTCGGCATCGGCGTCTATGCCTACAGCCTGCTTGCCAAGCAGGCTGGCATCGATCCGTGGATCGCGCTTGTGGCGAGCGGCGTGATCGCGACCGTGGCGGCCGTGCTGGTGACCATTCCGATCCTGCGGCTCAAGGGCATCTATATCATCCTGGTCACTTTCGGCTTCGCGCAGCTCGTCATGCAGGTCATCATCAGCCAGTCGGACCTGACGGGCGGCACGCAAGGTCTGGTGCGGGTGCCCGGCCTCTATCTTTTCGACCACAACATGATCCGCGACGGTAAGATCGCCTATTTCTACATTGCGCTGACACTTCTGGTGCTCAGCACGCTGTTTTTGCGGCTGTTCGTGCGCTCTCGCGCCGGCGCCAGCATCGTGGCGCTGCGCGACAATGAGGAATACGCCATCAGCCGCGGCGTTTCGCTGGTGAGGCAGCGCATGGTGACGCTGGCGGCAAGCGCCTTCTTCACCGGGATTGCCGGCGCCTTCTACGCCGCCTACCAGCGCAATGCCTCGATCGACGTGTTCGGCATGAGCCTGGCGACCATCATCCTGTCGATGGTGCTGCTCGGCGGACCGAGCACGATCTACGGCGCGATCATCGCGTCCTTCGTGCTCACACTCTTTTCCGAGGCGATGGCCGATTTCGGCGCATGGCGGCTGATGATCTCGGCGCTGCTCATCATTGTGATCATGCTCGTCTATCCAAGCGGCCTGGTCGGCATGATCCGCGCCGTGTGGACAATGGTGGCCGATAGGATTAAGCGCCCGGCCTGATAGGATTAAGTGTCCAACTCGTGTTGGGGATCAATTTGTTGGGTCGGCACTGCCCCTCATCGCCCTGCCGGGCACTTCTCCCCGTATAGTGACGGGAGAAGGGGCTGGCCGCAGCCTCGGCATCCTTTTTGCAACGCTGGTGATTGGCGAAATCGTCGATGAGGTCGCCCCTCTCCCCGTCACTATACGGCGAGAGGATGCCGGCAGGCAGGTGAGGGGCGGCGCCAACGTTCGGAGCGGGTCAGGGGCAAACCTGAAGCGACTTTTCTGCCGATAACGCCTGTCATCATCTAACCCCGCACCAGTCGATGACGGAAGCGGCGATGACCTTGGCGGTCTCCACCACCGAATCGATCTCGACATATTCGTCGGCGCCATGAAAACCGTCGCCGGACGGGCCGAAGATGACGCCATCGACGCCGGCGCCGGCATAATGCGCGGCGTCGCAGACGGCGACGAAGCCCTTCACCTCGGGCGTCTTGCCGATACGCGCCTTGTTGGCGACGAGCGACCGGACCAGCGGATGGTCGGGCGAGGTGTTCATCGGCGGGAAATAGAGGCCACCCAGCTCCCACTTGATGGTCGGCGGGTTGTCGCGCAGCCAGGTGTCGGTGGCGGCGAAATGATGCACGAAAGTTTCGAAATCGCGGCGATAATCGGCTGAATTCTCGTCGGGCAGGAACTTCATGTCGAGATCGAGGACCGCGACGTCGGGGATGATCGCCGGATTGGTCATCACCGTCGGCAGGCCGTTCTCGCCAAGCCCGGTGCCGCCCTGCATCACCCCGATGTTGATCGTGTTCATGCCGAGCGGCAGCAGCGGATGCGATCTGGCCCGCGTGCGGTCGAGCTCGTATTGGCGCACGGCCGCGATGAAGCGCGCCGCGATCTCGATAGCATTGACGCCGGGCTCCAGCCGATCCTTGTCGTGGCGCTGCGGGTAGATTTCATTGTAGCGCAGCGCCGAATGCGCGTTGCGGCCGCGGATTGTCACCCGCGCCCATTCGAGCCCTCCCTCGACCGGCAGGACATCGCCCCAGGTCGGTTCGGCGACCAGCACCGCCTTGGCGAGCTTGCCCCTGGCAACCGCGTCCATGGCGCCGAAGCCGCCGGCTTCCTCATCGACCACCGTGTGGATCGCCAGCCGACCCTGAAGCCTGATGCCGGCCTTACGGATGGCGTGCGCGGCCGCGATGCAAGCCGCCACGCCGCCCTTCATGTCGACCGCGCCGCGGCCATAGAGGTGCCCGTCGGTGATATCGCCGCCAAACGGATCGACCGACCAGTTCTTCATTTCTCCGACCGGCACGACATCGATATGGCCGCACAGGATCAGGCTGCGTTCCTCCTCGCCGGCCCATTCGCCGGCCAGGTTGGGCCGCCCCGGCAAAGCGTCCCATTGTTCGGTCGAAAAGCCGTCCGCCTTCAAGATAGGCTCTAGCAGCGCCTGCACGTCGGCCTCGCGGTTCAGCCCCTGCCGGGTTTCGAACTTGGGGTTCACCGAGGGGATTTTGACCATGTCGCTGGTGAGCCCGATCACCCAGTCGCGATCCTTGTCGATCTCGGCTTGCGCGGCGGCGACGGCCGCATCCCTGTCCAGCATATCGATGTCCTTTCGTGCTTCTGCGGCGTTCGTGATTGTCTCTTGGCGTTGCGGGGTAGCGGACCAATCAGCCGCCCAACGCTGCGCCGATCATGTCGGCCCGGTCATGTCGATTTGGGTTTGCCCCTGACGAACGGCGCCGCCCATTTTGCGGGGTCCCCGGCGGCTGTCCTGCGGTCACCCGGGCCGGTGAAATCCGAGGCGTCGAGCGTCACGCCATTGGCGCGGCGGATCCCTTCGATGTCCTCGATGCGCTTGCGCACCGTCTGGCCTTCGCTCTCCAGCGCATGGGCAAACACGGTCTCCATCTGGACGACGGCCGTGGCTAGCGTGTCGAACGGCGAGTTGGCCTCAATTGCCGCGATAAGCGTCAGATCGGCGTGTTCGGAGATCGGCGAGAGCCATGGGTCGGTGAAGAGCAGGATGCCCACGCCCCGCTCGCGCGCCTGACGGGCGAAGTTCACCACATCCGACTGGTAGCGGCGATAGTCGAACACGACGAGCAGGTCGCGCTTGCCGAGATCGATCAGCAGGTCGAAATCCGTCGGCGCCAGCGCGCCGATGTCGTGCACGTCGGGACGGAACTGCACGAGATAGCCAGCGAGCATCGAGGCGATGTGGCGGCTGAAGCGTCCGCCGAGCAGCACGACCTGGCCCTTGCAGTCGAGCAGCATCCTGGCGGCACGGCCGTAGCTCTGCGAAGGAACCGCCGTGCGCGTCCTCTCCAGGCTGTCGGAAACCGAATGGAAGTAGTCGTTGACTGTGCCTTCGCTCGAATTGGCAGGCCGCTTTGCCTCCATCATCAGCAAAGGGGAATGCAGGCGGGCCTCGACTTCCGCCAGAAGCTTGGCCTGGAAGGCGGCAAAGCCGCCATAGCCAAGCTTGACCATGAGGCGCATGACCGTCGGGTCGCTGACGCCCGCTGCCTTTGCCAGGCGCGAGGCAGTGCCGAGCCCGGACATCGGATAGTCGGCAAGGAGGACCCGCACGATCTTGGCTTCGGCGGATGTGAGGGCCAGGGTGGTATGCGCCAACTCTTCGCGGATCGACACCGGACCTCTCCCTTTCCCGTGTTCAGCCGATGATAGAGAAATTACAAATTCTGGTATCGATGTCAATTTTTGGAATGGTTTCTACAAAGACCGTCGGGTGCATTATTGGTATGACCAAGTGGCTCTGTGCCACCCAGGCTCGAATCGGTTATGGCTCCAGCATGCAGGAAACGTCTCTTTACATCCCGGTGAAGCGGTTTCTTGAGAGCCTGGAATTCACCGTCAAAGGCGAAGTTGGCGGCTGCGATGTCGTGGGACTGCGTGACGGCGAGCCGCCCGTGGTCGTCATCTGCGAATTGAAATTGCAATTCAACCTCGAGCTCGTACTTCAAGGTGTCGATCGTGCTGCGTCGTGCGACGAGGTTTGGCTCGCGGCGCGCATGTCAAGTCGAGGCAAAGGCCGCGAGCACGATCGCCGGTTTCGCGCACTCTGCCGGCGGCTCGGCTTCGGCCTTCTGGGGGTCGGTTCCGCCGGCAACGTTGAATTGCTGCTCAGCCCCGCCGCTTTGCCGCCCCGGCGAGACCCGAGGCGAAGATCGCGCCTGGTGGACGAGCATCGTCGTCGGCGCGGCGACCCTGTAGTCGGCGGCGGCTCCCGAACGCCGATAATGACCGCTTACCGGCAGGACGCGCTGGCCTGCGCCGCTGCCATGGTGGACGGCCCGAAGCGCCCGCGCGACCTGAAAACCATTTCACCGCGCGCCGCCAAGATCCTGCTTCACAATGTCTATGGCTGGTTCGCCAGGGCCGAGCGCGGGGTGTATGCGCTTACGGACGTTGGCCGTGCTGCGTTACAGCGCTGGCCCCAACCGGCTCCATAACGAGGCGGCGCCGAGTCGTTTGAGCGGCCTGCCGCGGGCAGGGGAGACAACGAACCTCTCCCGACCTGGCAACGATCAGAGTCGGCGTGGGCTGCAACGTGACAGCCTCTTCCGGGTTGCGCATCCCCTTTGTGCATACCCGTTGATGCCCGCGAAATACGACAAGATGAGTGCGTCGAACTCAACGCGGCAATGGGCAACGTCGCCAGCGAGATATCGTAAACTGCGATCGCCCGGGGCAAGATTGTTCAAACAAATTGTCCAACCTGGCTGTGAGGGGGCCAGCGTCGCCTCCATTGTCGCTGCCCGCCAGAGCGCAAAGATGCGGCAGCAGGACACAGTGATTGCAGCAGCCAGAAACAACAAATGTTGATATTTGCGTTACCAAGCGCGTCGAACGGATCGGCGCGCCTAGGAACAAAAAAGGAATATTTTGGTAGTTTATCAAGACTGTCTACGGATTGTTTCCATGAAATCGACATTGGCAGGAGCGCGCACTTTGTGCGGTGAAATCCGGCCTGCGACACTCGATGCAATACCAAAAATCTCAAAAATTCTATCAGAGGGGTGCGGGTATTTGATTTGGAGCTAATATACGCCGTCCAGTAGGCAGGCACCGCGGGGCGCTAAGAAAAAAAGGAATATAAATGGCACTTCATTTCGCAGCAGGTGGGTCCGCCACAGAAGTCGCAAGCGCCGGTTTCAATCTGGTTGACGTTCAAACCGTCGACCAGGTCAACGAGCTGCCGGATGGCACGAAGGGCTTGGTCTGGCTCAACGAGGGCG
>NZ_SUEO01000098.1:0-7215 GCF_004962925.1 Mesorhizobium sp.
GTCCTATGCACCGGAAATGAGAAGCTGTCGACGATCGGGCAGGACCTCGAACGGCTTGGTGTCCCCGTCTTGTTTCTGGGCAGCCTGTTCGAGCGGGCCGAGGTCAAGGATCTCCTGGCCTTGCTCTCCGTTCTCGTCGATCGACGCGCCATGGGCCTGCTGCGGATTGCGTGCTGGCCCGATTTCACAACTTCCTTCTCTGACGTGGCGGCGATCTTTGAGCACCTGCGGGCAGCCGAGCATTCCCCCGGCAGCTGGCTTAAGCACGTCGATGCAATCCCGACCGTAAGCGACGCCGGCCGTCAGGCACTCTCCAAGCTTGCGATCGCGCTCAGCGGCTTCGACCAGACAGCCTCGCCCTGGACCGTGCTCGCGACGCTATTGCTCGATCGCACGCGCATCGCCGCGCGCTTTGGCGCGTCCGAGGACCTCGCCGATCGTACGCGCGGCATCGCAATCTGGCAGTTCCTCAACTTCATGCGCGTCCAGCCAATCGGCAGCGGACTACCGATCACGCGCATGCTCGATCGTGTGCGCAGGCTTGTGCGTCTCGGTGACGATCGCGACCTGCGCCAATTGCCGGCGGCCGCTCAACATCTCGACGCCGTGCGTCTAATGACCATCCACGGCGCAAAGGGCCTCGAGTTCGGCGGTGTGCATATGCCGGGGCTCAACAGCGACACGATCCCGCGCACGCCGCCGGCGCCGCCATGTCCCGCACCCGACGGCATGATTGCGGGCGCCGAAGGCAGCGCGCTCGAGGCATATCGCGCAGGGCAGGCAGAGGAGCAGGAGTGCCTCTTCTACGTGGCACAGTCACGCGCCCGCGATCGCCTGATCCTGTATGCGCCGACAGAGAAGAGCAACGGTCACAGTCGACCGCTTTCGCCATTCCTCGACCGCCTCGGGAGCGCCTTGACACGGCGCTCGGTTGTTCCAACGCGGCAGCTTCCGATCGCGGCGGAAGCGCGGGGAGTCGAATTGGTCATCGACGGACGGTTGCGCTTCGGAGCTCCGCAAATCGCTCTGTATGAATCCTGCCCGCGCCGCTTTTTCTACACCCATGTCCTGCACGTCGGTGGGCGCCGAACCACTACGGCCTTTATGCACTTGCACGAGGCGGTTCGCTCGGTAGTCAAGACGGTCATCGCGTCGGACCTGCCTGTGACCGAGCAGGAACTCACTGATCGCACCGATACTGCGCTTGCCGGTGAGGGACTGGGGGAGCATGGCTACCGCGCTGAATTCCGCGATCTCGCACTGGCGATGCTGCGTTTCTTTCTGTCGGGCCGCGCTGGAGCGATCGCTGAGGCGCCGGTGGCGGTCAGTATCATCCTTGGCGGCGAAGAGATCCTCGTCGAGCCGGACGAGGTGCTGATGCGGCCCAACGGTGTCCGCGCCGTGCGCCGCGTCCGCACGGGTCACATGCGATCGGCCGAGAGCAAGGATGTCGGCGCGGCTGCGCTGGTCCTGGCGGTCAAACAGGCCTATCCCGGCGCTGTTGCCGAACTCGTCCATCTCTCCGACGGCGAGGCATCCGAGCTTTCGCTTTCAGACCGCGAGTTGAAGGGACGCACGGACAAGCTTTCAAAATTTCTTGGCGACATCCGCACTGGACGGTTCCCGGCCGAAATCTCATCGCGCACCTGCCCGAACTGCCCGGCTTTCTTCATCTGCGGACCGACACCCGACGGACCCTTGCAAAAAAAATTCGCCTGACCTTACCGGTCGGCGAAACTCGATCCGATTGGACCCTTAGAGCCGTGGCCCCGCCTCGGCCCCAACCTAAGGACCAATCGGATGAACACTGAAGAACTTCTCGACTACGACGACGTCGGTGACGCCCTGCGCGAAGGGCGGTCCCTGCGTCCGGCGCGGGGATATCGCTTCCTCCTCGCCCAGGGCGATCTCAACTTCCTGTCCCGTCAGGTGAGCGATCCCGTGCCGCTTGGCCGTCAGCTGCTCGAGGCCGGCGCCCTGGACCCTCAAGACGGCTACAGCCTCTTCGCTATCCTGCCCTCGGGCGACTTCGAGGATGTGCGGCTGAACGAGCCCTTCGATCTGCGCGAGCACGGCGCCGAGCGGTTCGTCGCCTTCCCCACGGATCGCGACTTCAAGCTCACATTGAACGACGACGAGCTGCGCTGGGGCAAGCCCGTCATCAGCGGCGCGGTGCTCTATGGCCTGGCCAAACCTGGCGAGGGGGAAGGCGTTTTCCTCGAAGTTCCCGGCGGCGAAGATCGCCAGATCGAGCATGGGGAGCTGATCGATCTGGCCGAGCCCGGCATCGAGCGCTTCATCACCGCGCCGAAGCGGCCGCCGACGTTCGAGATCATCGTCAATTCGCGGCCGCGCACGGTGAACGACGACACGGTCACGTTCGAGCAGATCGTCCAGCTCGCCTTTCCGGGCCAGCACGAGCCCAACGTCGTGTTCTCGATGACCTATCGCCACGCGGCATCAACGCCGCACGCGGGTGAGCTCGGGGCTGGCGGCTCTGTCGATGTCAAGAGAAGGGGGACCGTATTCAATGTCACACGCACTGTTCAGTCTTAATCCAGACCTCAAGCAGCTGAGGGACGAAGGCTACTTCGTCCAGCAGCGCGGTGGATATCTCGTCATGCGCGAGGTGCCCTATGTCGACGCACAGCGGCAGCTGCGCATTGGTACCCTGATCTCCAGCCTCACGCTGGCCGGGGACCGGACGCGCAAGCCCGACACCCATGTCGCCCACTGGGATGGCGACTTCCCGTGTCACGCCGATGGGTCGCCCATCCAGGGCATCGCGCACCAGACCGGCGCCTTCGATCTCGGACATGGGCTGAAGGCGACGCATGCCTTCTCAAGCAAACCGGCCGAGGGCTACGCCGACTATCACCACAAGATGACCAGCTACGCTAACATCATCGCCGGGCCGGCCGCGGTGCTGAACCCCGGCATGACGGCTCGCACCATCCGTGAGCCTGAAGCGGAGGAAGACAGCGTCTTCAACTATGTCGAGACCGCCTCCGACCGTGTCGGGATCGGCGCCTTGGCCGAGCGGCTAGCCAGCGAGCGGGTTGCCATCATTGGCGTCGGCGGCACTGGCGGCTACATCCTGGACTTCGTCGCCAAGACGCCGGTTCGCGAGATCCGACTCTTCGACAGCGACGAGTTCTTGACCCACAACGCGTTTCGGGCACCGGGCGCTCCGAGCCTGGAGGAACTGCGAGAAGCGCCAAAGAAAGTCGAATATCTGAAGGATATCTATAGCCGGATGCATCGCAATATCGTGGTGCATGATGTGGCGCTCGGGCCGGACAACCTGCACCTTCTCGACGGCGTTACCTTCGCGTTCCTGTCGCTCGATGCCAGCGATGCAAAGCGGCTGATCGTGGAGAAGCTCGAGGCGATCGGCGCCGCGTTCATCGATGTCGGCATGGGCCTTGAGCTCGACGAAGGATCACTCGGCGGCATCCTGCGGGTGACCGCCAGCACGCCTCAGAAGCGGGATCATCTGCCTCAGCGCATTTCATTCGTCGGTGGCGGCGTGGAAGACATCTATGCGTCCAACATTCAGGTTGCGGATCTCAATGCCCTCAATGCTGTCCTCGCAGTGGTGAAGTGGAAGAAAATCCGCGGCTTCTACCGAGACCTCGAACATGAGCATCACTGCACTTACACCACCGACGGCAACATGCTGATCAATGGGGATCTCACATGCTGATCAATGGGGATCTCAAGTGATACGGCACAAGCGACTCGAGCATCGTTTCGTCGACCACATCCCCGAGCGCCTTGGGGCAGGCGTGCTGTACCTGTCGATGGAATATGCGACATCGGCCCACAGCTGCTGCTGCGGTTGCGGCGAGGAAGTTGTCACGCGTTCACGCCGACGGACTGGAAGATGACCTTCGACGGTGAGACCATCTCGCTTCATCCGTCGATCGGCAACTGGACGTTGAAGTGCCGGTCACATTATGTGATCGACCGCGGCAAGGTGGTCGAAGCCGGCCCATGGAGCGACGAGCAGGTGGAGTCCGAGCGCAGTCGTGATCGTGCCGCCAAAGCTCGTTTCTACGGGCAATCGCCCACGGTCGAGCCTTCTGCTCAACCTGCTCCGCCCAAGGCGACACCAGGCTTCTGGCGGCGCCTTTGGAGCCCTATATCTGGTCGATTCTAACGATAAACTTGTGGATTACATTCCATCAGAAGCATCTCGCCCGGTATTCTACTGTCTACCTGTTATAGAGAGCCTCTCTGAACGGGTTTGACAGACTTCCCACAAAGTAGCCCCGCCAAAATAATACCGCCACGCAACAGTCACGCGCTCGCCAGCGCGGCAGCCCCGGCTCTGAGCCGGCGCCCGAATGAGAACTGACCTCGAAAGGAGGGAACCACAATGGCCATCTCGGGCCGATCCACCCTCGTCGTTCACGGCCGCCTCGCCATGCGGGAAGGCCGCCTGGCGGCGGCGCGCGACCGCCGTCATGGCCTGCAGGTCATGTCGTTCGAGCAGGCGGCGGTGCGGCTCGCTGGAGGTTTCGTCCGCCCAATTGATGATGAAAGCCTTCGCGTGGCGATCCAGACGGTCCTGCCGGCAACGCCGATGGGCGAGCTGGAGAGCATCAAGTCGCTGCCCGGGATGATAGACGCATCCGCGGACACCCTGCACAAGGCCTGGCGCGCTGGTATCGACCTTGCAGCGCGCGCGGTCGAGCATCCGCGACTCGACGCCATCGCTCGATTGGAGTCGGCGGTCCTGGCGCAGCTACCAGCCGCCATGATGCGGCCCATCGACATCGTCGCCGACGCCACCAGCCGTATCACCCATGCGCCCGCCGTTCTCGGCCCGATGGAGATCGCTGGCCTCACCGAACTCTCGCCCTGCTGGCGGCCGCTCCTGAAAGCGCTCACCGCGCACATTCCCGTGCGATGGACGGCCGGGCCGAGGCCGACGCCGGCCTGGTTGGAGGGCACGGGTGTCGCGGTGCTGCGCGCGGCTTCGCAGACCCCGGAAGTCAGCACCGTCAGCGCGGCTACGGCCTATCACGAAGCCATCGAGGCTATGCGCTGGGCGCGGTCGCTTCTCGCCTCCGGGCGCGCGGCGCCGTCCGATATCGCGATCGCCACGGCCTCGCCCGCCGACTACGACGATCACTTCCTCGGCCTGCGCGCGGACGCCAACATCGACCTGCACTTCGTCCAAGGCGTCAAGACCGTCACCACCCGCGATGGCCAGGCCGCCGCCGCGCTAGCCGACATCGTCGTTCGCGGCCTGTCGCAGTCCCGGATCCGTCGTCTCGCCGCCCTGTGTCGGGATTCCACGCCTTTTGCGTCACTTGCCGAAGGCTGGCTGCGGATCCTGCCAGCCGATGCGCCGATGTCGACGCCCAACGCCTGGCACCGCCTGCTGGCGCGATTGAAGCCCGAGGACTGGCCGGACGACGCGGATCACGCCCCGGCCTTGCGCGCGGCCATCGACCTTCTCACCAAGGGGGCCGACGCAGCACCGGAGATCGGTGAGGCCTTTCTTAAGGGCCGCGCGCTCGCCATCTGGCGCAAGGGCCTCCTCGCCGGGCCGGCGGCCTCGATCGACACCACCCTCGAAACCCTGAAGCAGGATGACGGGCTGGAGGCGTGCGTGTCCGTCGGCTGGATGCCTGCTAGCGCGCTAGCAGCCTCGCCGCGGCGCTTTGTGCGGCTGATCGGCCTCAACTCTTCGCACTGGCCGCGCGGAATTGCCGAGGACCGGCTGATCCCGGACCATATCATCCCCACTGCCGAGCTCGACCCGCTCCCGGTGAGCCTGGCCGATCGCCGAGACTTCGAGACGATCCTGGCAACGACGACCGGCGAAGTCGTCCTCTCGCGCGCCCGTCGCGACAGCGACGGACGGCTGCTGGGACGCAGCCCCCTCCTCGCTGCGCACGGTCAGGAAATCTATCTCCGTCGCAACGCCGTTCCGATCCATGCGTTTAGCGAAACCGACCGCCTCATGGCCAGGCCGCAGGAGTTTAGCGCCGACCGGCAGGCGCTCAGCGCGCAAGGCTGCTGGCGCGACTGGCGGCACACCGAGATCACGCCGCATGACGGCCTCATCCGGCCCGACCATCCGCTCATTCTCGCAATCCTGGCCCGCACCCAATCGGCCAGCTCACTCCGGCGTCTGCTGCGCAACCCGCTGAGCTTTGCCTGGGTCTATGCCTTCGGCTGGCGCGTGCCAGAAAGCACCTTCGAACCGCTCGTGCTTGACGCGCTCGGCGTCGGCGATCTGGTTCACATGGTTCTCGATCGCGCCTTACGCGATCTGGAGAGCGCCGGTGGATTGATGTCGGCCGACGCCGCGGCGATCACGGCGACGGTTGACCGGGCCGCGGCGCTTGTCGCCGCCGATTGGGAAAGCGAACGTGCGGTCCCGCCGGCCGTCATCTGGGGGCGCACCCTGGGTGATGCCCGGCTGACGGCGGAGCGGGCTCTTGCCTATGGCGATGTGCTTCTGCCGGGTGCCCGCTCCTATAGCGAGGTGCCGTTCGGCGGGGCCGAGCCCAAGTCGGACGCGCAGACGCCGTGGGATCCCAATGTGCCGGTCACGATTCCCGACACGGGTTTCAATATCGCCGGCTATATTGACAGGCTGGACATCGCAGGCGACGGCAAGCGCGCGCTGGTCCGCGACTACAAGACCGGCCGTCCTCCGCGAGGCGACATCCGGCTGAACGGCGGCCGCGAGCTTCAGCGCTGCCTCTATGCCTTCGCGGTGAAGGCGCTGCTGGGCGATGATGTCACGATCAGCGCCTCGCTGCTTTACCCGCGTGAGCCAATCAACCTCCAGCTCGAAGATCCGGACGCGGTCCTCGCTGAGATCACTGACTATCTGCGCGCGGCGAGGAGCAGCTTCGCCGGCGGTGAAGCGCTGCCAGGCCCCGACACCGGCGGCGACTACGACGATCTCGCCTTTGCCCTGCCGGCGAATGCCAGCGCCACCTATTGCAAACGCAAGATGCCGGCCGCGACCGAAAGGCTCGGTCAGGTCACTCAAATCTGGGAGGCGGAATAATGAGCAGCGTGTCTAAGGCCCTTAAGGATGACGACGCGCGACGCGACGCGATCAGTCTCCATGATCGCTCGATCCTGGTCGAAGCTGGCGCAGGCTCCGGCAAAACTGCCGTCATGGCCGGACGCATCGCCGTCATGCTCGCGGAGGGCGTTCCCCCGCACGCCATCGCCGCCGTC
>NZ_SUEO01000098.1:7225-8890 GCF_004962925.1 Mesorhizobium sp.
CCTTTACAGAGCTAGCAGCCAGTGAGCTGCTTTCGCGGGTGCGCGAAATTGTTGCCGATCTTGCGGTCGGCAACATCTCGACCGAGCTGCGCGTGGCGCTGCCCGGTGGCTTGTCGCAGGCGCAGCGCGACAATCTCGCCGCCGCGACCGCCGTGATCGACGAAATCACCTGCTCGACCATTCACGGCTTCTGCCAGCATCTGATAAAGCCCTATCCGGCCGAAGCCGACATCGATCCCGGCGCCGGCGTCATGGACCGCAACCAGGCCGATCTCACCTTCCTTGAGATCGTCGATGGCTGGCTGCGCGAGCGTCTGTCCGCCGATCAGGACGGCATCCTAGCCGAAATTGTGCTGCACAGCCCCAGTGAAACCGTGGCGCTCGTCCACAAGATCGCTGAGAATCTCCGCCGCTGCCGCACCCTCGCAGCGCCGCCCGTATCGCCGCTTGACGGTCATCTGACAGCCTTTCGGCAGGCGACGGCGGATTTCGCGGCCTTCATGCGCAGGGCAGCGGCGACCGAGCCGGAAACGCTCGCGATCGTCCAGCGGCTGGCCGAGATGGCGACCGCGTTGGCTGCCGGTCCTGATCCCGCGACGCCCTCCGGCCTGGTCCAGCTTCTGACCTTGCGTCCGCACCCGGATCTTTGCACCAAGGCAGGCGCTTTTGCCTCCTATCGCAAGAAGGGCAAATGGGCTGCCGCGGCGAAGCAGGCTGGCCTCTCCAAGGCCGATGGAGATCGGCTGAACGATGCAGCGGAGGTCTGCTACAACGCTTGCTGCGAGGCTTGGAGTTTGCTTCTTCAAGCCGCGGCCGGCCAGGTTCTGGAGGCGCTGATCGACGACGCGCGTCCGATCCTGCAGCGCTATCGCGACTACAAACGGGCGAGCGCCCAGCTCGACTTTGATGACCTGATCTTCGCGGCGCGCGACCTGCTGCGCGACCATAACGATGTCCGGCGCGCGCTGGGACAGCGCTTCGCGCGTGTCCTCGTCGATGAGTTCCAGGACACCGATCCCCTGCAAACCGAGATCTTCTGGCGGCTGTGCGGCGATCCGGTCGACGACGTTGACGACTGGACACGGTTCCGGATCCGGCCGGGCGCGCTGTTTCTGGTCGGCGACCCCAAGCAAGCAATCTATCGCTTCCGCGGCGCCGACGTCGGCGCCTATGTGCAGGCTCGCGATGCCTTTCGCACGCAGGACCCCGACAGCCTTCTGTCGATCTCCACCAATTTCCGTTCCTGCGCCTCGATCCTCACCTTCGTCAACGAGCGCTTCGAGGCGGTGCTCTCGGCCGATGGCCAGCCCGGTTTTACCGCTCTCGACCCTTTTCACGACGATCGCGGCGACCTGTGCGTGGCGGCCCTCGACGTGGCCGTGGCGGACGAAAACGGCAAGGCCAGCGCCGAGCGGCAGCGCGATGCCGAGGCCGATGCCATCGCCGATCTGTGCGCGCGCCTGATTGATACTCATCCGATTGTCGACCGGCGCAGTGGGACGGAACGTCCTTGCCAGGCCGGCGATATCGCTTTGCTGGCCCCGACCGGCGCAGAGCTGTGGCGCTATGAGGAGGCGCTCGAACGTCGCGGCATTCCGGTGGCGACACAAGCCGGCAAGGGTCTCTTCCGCCGCCAGGAAATCCAGGACCTGATCGCGCTGACCC
>NZ_SUEO01000098.1:8900-21109 GCF_004962925.1 Mesorhizobium sp.
CCCGCGTTCTCACCGACCGGCGCGACACGCTGGCGCTTGGCTCGCTGCTGCGCGGCCCGCTAGTCGGCCTCACCGAAGAGGAACTTCTGGACATTGTCTGGGCGCTGCCGCGTTCCGAAGAACAGCCCGACCGAATTCCCCGTCTCGACCTCGGCGTCGATCCCGCCGCCATCGTTCATCCGCTTGCACGAGAGACCATCGAAAAGCTGCAGACGCTCTACCGCCGCAGCAACAGCACGACGCCGCACGAGTTGCTCTCGCAGGCCGTGGACATGATGCGAGTTCGGCCGCTCCTTCTCGCGCGTCATCGCGGCCAGGCCGAACGCGCGCTCGCCAATGTTGATCTCTATTTGAGCCTGTCGACCAGCTACTCCGTTCGCGGTCTTCGCTCCTTCGCCGAGGCGATGACGGCAGCCTGGACCGACGAGGCGCGCGCAGTGGAGGGTCGGCCAGATGCGCAGGAAGAAGCCGTCGCGCTCTTCACCATGCACGCGGCCAAAGGCCTCGAGTGGCCCATCGTCATCCCGGTCAACACCATGACGGGCGTCATGGCGCCCGACAGTGCGGTCATCGACCGTCAGACGGACACCTTCTATTGCCCGGTCCTGGGCGTCGCGCCGGACGGCTACGAAGTCGCGCGCCAGGCTGAGAAAGACGAGCTTGATCGGGAGCGCGTTCGCCTCTGGTACGTGGCCGCCACGCGCGCCCGCGAACTTCTCGTCCTGCCCCGGCTCGACACAACGCCGTCGAAGTCCGCCTGGATCGGTCTCGTCGATCTTTCGCTGGCCGAACTCCCCGGCCTGGACCTCTCGCATCTACCCGCCGACGTCGCGACGGCAGCCAACGGAGCGGCCAATACCCAAACTCGCGCAATCTTCGCCACGGAAGCCGAAGCCGTTACCGAGCGGCAGGCGCGGCTGATCTGGCTTGCGCCCAGCCGGGATGAGAACACCGCCGGAGCGGTGCTGCAGGAAGAAGAGGCCGGGATCTGGACCGGATCGGCTGATGACCAGCCAGCCGAACTGCAAGCCGCTGTTCTGGTTCAAGGAAGCCGCGAACGCGGACTGATTCTGCACAAGCTCATGGAAGAGGTGCTGACCAGGGAAACCAATGAGGCAAAGGCAGCCCTTGCAGACCGAGCCTCCATACTCATCCGCGCCCTCGGCCGGTTTCCGATCGCCGACCCGGCGGCGGGACTGTCTGCCGAGGAACTGGCGGGCTGTGTCGTCCAGACCCTTGCCCTGCCCCAAATCGCGGCCTTGCGGCCGGCTCTCCTGGCCGAGTTTCCCGTCTACGCCGCGCATGCGGACGATAGGATGGAAACGGCAACGACCGGAATCGCGGACGCCCTAACTCTGACGTCTGAAGGCCGTCCAGCCGTCGTCGTCGATTGGAAGAGCGATGTGGCGCCCGATCCCCAGACACTCGACCACTACCGCGCGCAGGTTCGAGCCTATCTCGACATGACCGGAGCCGAGCGCGGTCTGATCGTGCTAATGACCACAGGTGCGGTGATCGGTGTCGGGCCGACAGCCCAGCCGATGGCGGCCTGATCGGAGGGACTGTGCATGCCGGCAACGTCTAGCGACGGTCGACGCATTGAGGGCTTGCCGCCGCTATCGACGATCTGCCGCCTCCTCTCGGTTTTTTCTGGCGAATGCAAAGGCTCAATACCGGCTGCCGTGATCTCACTGATTGGCTGAGTTCTGTCGCAGATCCCCACGACGGCGGACTTGAAGAGCAACAGATACATTAGCATGAGATGTCTGGATTGATTGGTCGGCTTAACCGAGCCTCAGTACGCCGCCGGTAAAAGGCATGAGGACTGGGTACATTGGGGAGCGATTTGGCAGGCAAAATCTATGTCATCATGACGGGGAACGAAAACAGCCTTTGGTCTCGGTGCCTCAGCGAGAGCCTCGTAGCCCTCGAATTTGGCAAGACCTATTTTGATCCGTGGCGCGCAGAAGACTACGATAGCTATCTGGAGGTTACGAAAGCTGACGCCGCCAAAGACGACTCAGAGGCCGACGTCAAAGGTCGGGCGACGCTCTGGTTCAATCGAGGTAACGACCTGACGCGCAGTGAAGGCGATCTCTGGCTCCACAGAGACAAGAACAGCGATAGTCTCTATTGGGCCCAGACGACGAGTGCCGATCCGGTTTTTGATCACTCCGCTCCCGACAGTGTTATGCTCGCGAAGCCTGTCACCAAGTGGTCCCGCCATGACAAGAAAAAGAAGCCGTTGTCATGGAAGACGATCCATCCCGTGGCGAAGGACTATATCTCCTCAATGGCAGCGATGTTCAGCGTCGCCAATGCGGATGTGAAGGCCTATGTACAGTCCCTCATCGACGGAGGTGACCTTTCGCGCCCAAAGTGGGAAGAACGCCTCGGCGTGCACAAAGGGAAGGCCCTCGGATCGAGCGTGTCGCTGCATGAGCTCACTCTCGCAAACCTCATGCTCTCGATAACGGGCGCGGTTGCGAATTCGAATGGTCAGAAGGTCTTCAAAACCTTGAAGAACAAGGAACTCCATTGTTCCGAGGCCGAGATGAAGGCTCATCTTGCCAACCTCTACGAGGAGCAGAAGGGGAAATGCGCTATCACCGGCCTTACGATGCATCTGCATGGGCAGGACGATTGCGATAGCGATATGCTCGTTTCTCCGGACCGGATTGACAGCTACGGCCACTATTCGATCGGCAATGTTCAGCTCGTCTGCCGGTTCGTGAATTTCTGGAAGATGGCTCAGGATAATAGCCGCTTTGCCGAACTTCTGGACCGTGTGGTGGCCAACCGGCTCGCAGATACGTTGTAGCCGCGCGCATCGACCCTCCTGTCTCGCACGTTCAAGATGACAAGGCGCAGTTCATTATCATGCCGCAGGAAGCTACCGTCGAAACTAGCCAAGCGTTCGTTCGCGAATTCGAAAGTTGGACGGTCACAAACGGATTTCGAGATTTGGTTGAGACCTTCTCAGTGTTCCTCGTGGCGGTGTTTTCGATCGCGTACATCCTTGAACGGGGCACGGTGCTTAAGGGGGATCACGACAAGGCGATACGAAAATTCGATCGCGGCGGAGTGGAGGCTCAGCTTGCGGCGCTTACAAAGACGCTTGGGCTAGACGGAGGGTTTTCACCGATGTTTGTGTCCTTGAAGAGCGCGCGGAATTGCATGGCACATCGCAGGGGCATCGTGAGTTTGGAAGACACCGGCCCGCTAGAGGAGCCGTTCGTACTACGCTGGCGCACAGCTGGAGGATGGACGCGATGCAACCTTCGCGCCGTATCGTGATGAACCGCTTTATGTCGAAAAGGGAGAAGCGATCCTTTGCGCGGAAGTTGAGCAACTGTGTTTAGCCTCGGGGAGCAAATTCGCCTCAGTCGGCACGATCTTTCGGAGATTTGCTACGGCGTGATGATTGCGACCGAATGCGTTCGCGAAGATCTGATCAATCTCGGAAGGAAGCGGGGAAGATCGTCGACAAAAGCCCGCCTTTGGAAAGTCGACCGTGATGTTCATTCGAGATTACCCCGGCATCAATGCCGTCAAAGTAGGACGGCTTTTTCTTAAGCCGGGAGATGTCTACGAGACAATCACGCAATCCTGTCGCATGGTCTTTCATGAGGCCAGCGACCGGTCGCTTCCGCTAGGCCGCGCTGGCTCAGCGACGTTGGTCCAATATGCGGGTGTGAACTACGTCGTCGCCACGAGACATCAGTTGGGCATAGCCCGTGGTGCAAGCGTGCCAACGGACATTCTCGATACGATCAGGATAGGGAGCGGCAAGGGGCTACTTTCAAACATCCCACTAAAGGCCTGCATCTTCGAACTTTCGAATGTGGACGAAGAGTACCACGACGTCCTGCTTTTCAAGGCGGCGGACACTTGGAAAACTCAGCATTCTGACCAGCCGTTTTTCTATCCTCTTGCGCCATTCTCTAGGGCCAACCGGGTCAAGTCCTTCTTGGTCGGCTACCCGACAATCGAAGGCGTGATGGATGAGTACCTAGAAGGTTTCGTCCCCGAACAACCTGGCTCCATTCACATCAAGCGAGCGATCTCTGACTGCGATCTAGACAAGAGCTACCTGACAAATGTCGAATTTTACCGGCGCTACCTTAATGTCCGCGAGCGGCCGGTTGTCGACGGCTACAGCGGCGGAGCGGTGTTTTCGCTGACTGGCGAATTGGAGAATTTGGAAATCGTACTGGACGGAATCGTGGTGCGCGCTGGCGCACAACACATCCACGTCGTAGACGCTGATTACCTCTTAAAAATCATTACGGACCAATCGAAACGGGGCTGAACGCCGACACGGCCGATGGAAGGTCCGATGCCGTAGGCCCTTGCTACTCGTCGGCCAACTGTGATGCCTCTCCAAGGGTCGGCATGATGGACGCCAGAGGGCCTTCGACATCGATCCCGTAGCAACCTGCCAGCGCCGCCACTTGGTGCCCTACGGTTGCCCGGAACGCTCCCAACGCCACAAAGAAGCCCGGACGGGCATGGCTTCCGCGCCACTGATAATCGAAGTGGCGATAATCCTCGTGCTGCTCATCATGGAACCGTCGCCCGGGTTCACGGATCGCGCGAAGAGGCACGACGGCGAATGCGTCGGCGGAAAGCGCTTGAAGAGTCTTGGTGCCTTCCTCGCGTATCTGGTGGATCGAATGACCCACCTCTGCCTCGGTCTCCATATCGAAGGGATTGTAGAGGACGCGTCGATCTTCGAGAAACACGAGGAAGCGGCGTACGATTTCTGTCTCTGAGGGGCCGGGGTCCGACCAAGACACGCCGAAGACAGGTGTACTGATACCGGTTACCCGGCGTGCGGTCTCGGCAGTGACCTTGCTGCTCTTGCGGAAGAAATTGCGCTACTGCCTCCTAGCCGACCCTAAGTCTGGCCTGCTTCAAATGAGGTTGATGCTCGGTCGGCCGAAGCGAATGAGCAGCCATCGCGGCAATGAAAACCTCCGGCGTTTTCAGGTAGCGCTCCAGCTTGTTCTCCCTCATGAGCACTACGAACAGAGCGCACGTTTTCGCCTGACAATTGACCGACTTGCTAGGGTTGAACTCTATGTCAGTGAAACCGGCATACTGCATTTCGCCATCCACTCGATTTTTGAGCCATACACGGTGAGGAAAGATGGCATTGAGATAAAGCCAATCGTAGAACACGGTCGTGGGTTCTAGCGGGAACTCGAAGCCGTCGAATTTGAAGCCCACCAGTGCGCCGGAATCGCGGAGTCGTGGCTCGCGCTTCGCATCGCGCGGTTCAACCTCGTACAGATCGGTGTACGGCCCGCCGCGCTCGAATACCTTACTTCCCTGAAAGGCGTTCTCCAGCGGTATCTCGCCGATGCTGGTCATCACGCGCAGGTGAAACGCGCTAAGATGCCGACCGGCGACTTCATCAGACTTGCTAGACACTTCTAGCAGCGGCGCATATCCGGCTTTCTTGGCGGCCTCATGCAGCGACCGGATATTCTTCTTCTTCTGAACTTCAGCGAAGCCACCGGCCCACGGAATTTTGAAATCCAATCGCCTGACGTAACCTTCGTCCTCGGTCGCAGGGATAAAGACGGGTCTCTCAGCCATTCTAAATGTTCCTTATTAAGCCGAGCGGGATGACATGGGGAACCAACACCTCGTATTTCTCCGCCTGCGTGAGACGCGCCTTAATTGCCGGGTCCTTCCAGTCCGTTCGGGTGTAAAGTATCTCAAAATCGATTAGCGGTTCAGCCTCTCCGATAGGAACCGATTCGACGCCAGCTTTGTTCGCGACATCGTTGGTGAAACGAACACCCGTGAACTGCATCACCGAGGGGTGTATTTGCAGAAAGATCGTGTCCGTGATCCTCCCATCCTGCCGAGCAACGTACTCCATTGGATGGGTGCTACGAAAGCAAAGGTGGACGTAGTTTCCCATTCCCTTCAACGCGTCGGCGTCACGGCTCCATTCATTGCCGCCCGGTGCCGGAACCTTGACCTTCTTCTGGTCAAGCTGCGCGAGTGGATAGAGTCCTCCCATTTCTTTAATCACCGGCAGGTTCCTCCGGTCGGTGAAGTGATAGAGCAGCGGCACCTTCTCAAGAGTATCAATTGCCATGTTCCCCTCCGCCCACACCGGTGGAATCTTACGGCAGTCATCGCCCGAACGCCATGATCCGAGCCAAGGTGTTCAGATTGGCGACGTTTCTCAATTGTTCTATACGATTAAAATAGAATTCTACATCGCCAACTATGGTTCGAAATCGTCGTGCACGGCAGCTCCATAACGATCACCATCCCAGACATCGAAAGCATGACCGACGACGAGTTGGAACAGCTTGCGCGAATGCGAGACGGCCGATGGAGCGCGCAGACCAAAGCGCTTATGCGCCGGTTCAACACCGATAAGCTCAATCTCAATCGGGCATGGGCTGGCACCTGGCAGGGCTGGACATGCCCATGCTGCCAGAGGGCAAAGCCGCAGATTGCGAGACTCACGACATCCGGCGTCCTGCTATGTCAACTTGAATTGCACCACGACCACCTAGGCGATAATGCCGGAAAGCTATTCGAGGAAATCAACCAGAAGTCGGAGGATCGCGAGTTCAACATCCAAGTGTCGCATGCCAAGTACGGCATGCTCCAGTTCGTGGAACGCTTCGAACGAACGCTCATCTGTATCGACTGCAATCTGGCAGAGGGAAGTGCTAAGGCGACACTCGACAGCGCCGTGGATTGGGACTTCACTTTCTCACCGAAAGAAATCACCGGGTTTATTCGCGCCACCGACAACGGTGTCCATACAGTCGATTTTGAGGCCGCACGCACGACGTGGGAGCGGGTGAAGCCAGACATCGCGGATCGCCTCGATTTTGCTGAGCGGATGGCAATACGGTTCGCCAAGGGGAAGAACCGTCGCGAAGTGGCGATTGGGGTGCGGGCCGATTTCTGGATCGATGACCGGGCGCTGGTATGGGCGCAGGTTACAGACGCGTTGCCGCACCTAGACCGTGGCAGCATCGGCATGAAAGTACTTGCCCGATCGGTTGCGCGGGACGCCGTTGGCAAATCAGCGAAACGGAAGGTGAAGCCTGCCGGCAAGCCGCCCAGCGATGCTGAGTTCGCCGATGTAGGGAGCCAGAACGGCGAACAAAAGCATTGGAATGCTGTAAGCGAGGAGTGGACGTGCGGGTGCTGTAAGCGCTCCAAGCGGGAGATATGCAGGAAGTCGAACAAGGGAAAATGGACGGCGCGCATCCACATCATCCGGGATTGGATCGCGGAGGAGGATGTCAGCAACCTCTACTGGCGCGGTGGCGACATGACGGGTGGAATGGTAATCGGCTCCCATGTCACTATGCTCATCTGCCAAGACTGCCGGCATATCATTTCTGAGGTCCAGCGTCGTGATGGCACGCTGGAGGAGTCGAGCTTGACGCTCGGAGAGGTAGAGGCTGCTATCGTCGCAATTGCCCCTAACCAGATGCACGATGTTGACTATGAGTGGGCAATCGAGACGGCGCGGAACAACCGCGAGCTTGTTGCAGCCGTGGACGAGTATCACCGGCACGCACGCGATGCCCTTGCAAAGTTGGCTCGTGCCAAATGGCTCATGAAAGCGGTTCCATGTTCTTTTGAGAAGGCACGCTGCTTCATGGGTTACGAGCACGCAAAGGCGGAAGACGTCGATCTAGAGGAAGGCGACGCCTACATGGATTGGCTGCTGGGTGAAGGCCTCAGATTTGAGAGCAATGCAGTAGGATAATCCTGTTGCCGCTGCGGGAGCGCGATTGCCCCCGGACGCCACGATGACGACGTCGAGCTCGCGTGCCAGTTCATCCAGCGTCGCAGCCCAGGTGCCGACCTTTCCCCCCGTCGCCGCTTGACTGACTCCGCCGAACGGGATTTGCGGAGGGCATTAACCTGGGCAAACCATTCGTCCCCGTGCGCCGAATGCCGCCTAAGGGTAGGTTGGAAGGATCCTCATTCAGGCACCTCGGAACGGACATCGAGATCACAGCCTTCGATTTCATCGTCCTCCTCGAGCACCCCGCCTATCGCAATTGGAATGTCGCCAGCCAGAAGCCTTTCCTTGCTCAGCAGTCCGGCATCCTCGGGCGCCTCGAAATCCGGCAGGTCGCGCAGCGTGTCGAGGCCGAACTCCAACAGGAATTCTTTCGTGGTGACGTAGGTGTAGGGCGCGCCCGGTGTCGGACTGCGCGGACCGGAAGCGATCAGGCCGGCACCGCGCAGATGACCAATAAAATCCCGACTGATCTCCTTGCCGAAGAAAGACGACAACTCGGCCCGGGTGATCGGCTGGAAGTAGCCGATACACATCAGCACGAGCACCTCTGACTGCGTGAGGTCTGCCGCGCGTTCGTTACCGCCGACTGCGGCGCGGATGGCGCCGGCATAGGCCGGCCGGGTCAGGTGCCGAAAACCGCCGGCGACGGCGACCAGGTCGTAGGGCCGGCCGCGCAGTTCCTCGCGAATGTCGTCGATGAGGAGATCAATGCTGCAGCTTTTTCCGACGATCCGCGCCAGCGTTTCGCGGTTGACCGGCTCGCTGGCCGCAAAAATCGTTGCCTCGACGCGGTTCATCCATTCGCGCCAGCGGGCCTCCGGTGGCAGGTGATCCAGCTCCCGGTCAAACAGCTGGTCAGCTGATCGACGGTCATCTGACTGGCTCCCCCCTCGCCTGCGCGCTGCCTCCGCCATGATCGTCACAGCCCATAGATGCGGAACGCGGGGCGGCCGGACAGCTCGCGGACGGCGCCGAGCTCGACCAGCCGGTCGAACAGGCGGCGCAATCCGCGGTCGCTCATTCCAGCGATGTTTTCCGAGGCAACGATCGCGTCGTCGGATAGGAGCTTTCCGACAACAGCATCCGCCGCCTTGGCCCTGAGTTTCGGGGCAACAGCAAGCAGCCGGTCCGCGCGGCGCTCGAGCTCGGCGGAAAGATCAATTGCACGCAGCGCGGCGCGCGCCTGCGCGGCCAGCAGGCTTTTGGCCCGATCGGCTTCCGTGTCGGCACCGGCAGCCGGAGCGGCAGTCACTGGTCGACGCGGCCGGCCCGTACCCACAGCCAAGGCCACCTCCCCGCCCAGCAAAGGGATTGCATGCGTCCAGCCTAGCCGCTGCGCGAGCAAGGCATCGGCGAGCCAGGCTCCGACCGTGCGTCCGAAGCTATGTCGTTCGGCAGCCATGAACGCGCCGGTCAGCATCCCGACGGTGTCGACGCTGACGGCAAGCTGCCGAAGCTCATCTGCCAGGTCGCTGACCTCTTCCAACACCCCGGCAAGGTTATTCTCCGTCAGAAGGTCCTCGGGGGGCCGAACTGCCAGCCTACGCCAGGCGAGGAGCAAAAGACCGGCGGGGCCGACATTGTCGCCCGGTCTTGTGAGCAGCACTACGTCGCCTTCTTCGCGCCGACTTTCGGCGCATGCCTATAGGTCCATGCGCTCTCGACCAGCATATGACGAATGCGGCCATTCCCTGCCTTGGTGATACCGCCCCGCCTGACTGTCTCTCCGGTCGACCGCTCACCAGGAACAAGGCCAACATAGCCCATGAGCTGGCGCGGGCTTTCGAAACGGCGCACGTCGCCAATCTCGGTAGCAAACGTCACGGCAACGATCAGATCCACACCACGTAATGTCTGCAGTGCGCCCGCACGATCGGCGCCAGCGACCAGGCTGGAACGAACTCCTCGATCACACGCTCAAGCCGCTCGGCCCGCTCTTTCGAGATGCGAACCGCCTCGACCATCTCCTGGAGCGCGATCTGATGTGCGGGATGATCGAACTGCTGCGCCTGCAGCCAGCAGAGATAGCGCATCGTCCAGCCCTTTTTGCGCGGAAAGATACGTCCGTGCTTGAGCATGAAGGCGCTCACATGCTGCCGGTGGACCCGAAGTGTCTCAACTGCGGCCGCCCGGGCGCGGACGAGGTCCCGCATGGCTTCGTGGCCTTCCGGGACATTGAAACCCAAATCTCCCCAACTCGCGCTGAAGACCGCCGGCCATTTCCCGAGTACAACCCGTAAGTATAGTCAAGCACACATAGGAACGTCTGAAAGATGTCCTGCATTGTCACAGTCCCAATCCGTCCTGAGAAGACACCGGCCGTTTTGCGCCAAAAAGAATTTCTCCATACTGCAGCGTGGCCAAGCCGGGGCCTGTGTCGCATCCCTCGAGGCGCAACTTTAAGACTGGATAGGCCAAATGGAAGGAGAATAAAAGGAACTACGTGACGAGTTTCGGTAGGAGCGAAGAACGGCTCGAAAAGCTTGCGCTACTCGCCGTCGGCGCAGCTAAGCGTAGAGTGAGAATTCTTCCGGTTAGGGCCCCACAGACGTCACTTTAGTGTGGCCGATTCCCGTATCATCTCTTGGCGACGCTTAGAGAGGTCGAGATGACGCGAAACGCCCTGCCAGCGCTTTTCAACTCTCTACATCTTGCCCATATCTGCCAGCCTTTAGAGAAAAACCTTGCATTGCAACATAGCGGATACTTGCATTCCAAAGTCCTTGCGTAGATACTAACCTATCCGCTGCCGTAGAAAGATAAATGCTATGAAGAGGTCCGGCGCTGTGGTTCTCACAGTTTTGTGTACCACCGTTAATTTCAACACGATGCTAGCCCAAGGAACCGATCAACCGTCCGAGGATGCGGGTGATGTGGCGACGCCGAAGAGCAATTTCGCGCAGTGCCTCGAGAAATATCGCGCAATTCCAGAATTCGAGACATCGGAGTTCGTTCTCGCGATTTGCAGTGACACAAATAAGATTGACGATCGTGATTATCAGGCCAAACAACCGCCGCCATTTTTAAACAACGAGTACCTCAATTTCACTTTTCCAAGTCAAATTGAAGGTTGATCCAAGCAACATTGGACACAAGAAAATGCAGGTACTGGTGTTATGGGCCGCAGTGGTTTTCTTGTCGTCGGCAGTGTGCTGGCTCGCGACAGCACTATTCCTGAAGCGGGAACAGTATACTCAAGTCATTTTGGTTTTCCTAGGTCTCAGCGCGATAGGCGCGACCGCCGGCATAACCGGAGGCCTCAGTAGAGATGGCGCAGTTGGTGACATCATGTCGGCTGCGCTTGGCCTCCTTGGAGGAGTGGTGGTCTGGCTATTTGCTGCGGATCAGGCTAAGGGGACGGTTGTATCCGCCTGCGCCTTTGTGTTCTCGCTTTCACTGTTCGTCGGCTATTTTGAAGCCGCTGCCCGTCGAGCGAATCCTGAAAGCTACCTATTTTGGAGGGCTGCGTGTGTCGAGAAGTATACAAACAAGGACCTTATCAACGATACAAAAGCGTATCTGATTATGGATACATCGATTGGGAAGCTTTGTGGACAAATATTCAACAATGAACGCGGTCGCCTACTGAGCGGGAAATAGTATCGGTGGACAGATACTTTGCCTTCACGCCGTACTTGGCGGGTCTGGCCAACGGTGACAGGCCGTTGTGACGATCGCACCTGCGGGCGCTAAGCCATCCTCCCCGAGGTCGCAATTGGGGATGGCCTCGCTCCGGTAGCAGCCTTGGTGCAGCCGTTTGCGATCTTCTGAACCAAGAACGACGCTGTCCGTGTCGATGGAATTGAATTGTGAGCGAACGGCCAGTGCTGGTTCCCTGGTCCTCGATGTGCCTCGGTTGAGCGGCGGCCATATCGGAGCGAAGCCTCTGGCCGGAAGCGATACATCAAGCGGGTCCGGCAGCTCTAAGGATGCCCATAGGCCCGTCGTGATCAAGCCATTCAAGCGCACCCCATTGCCGACTTGAATATGAGGACGAAATGCGGTGCCTGCCCTATGTCGGACTGCAAGCCCAAATCAACAAGGATTGTGGCTCGAGAATTGGCGAGGCGACCGCCTTCTTTACCTCGGTGCACCACGTCTTCGCCTCCCCCGCCTATGTGTTGAGCGCCTACCGAATAGACCCGTCCTATTCCGCCTGTCCCTACTGTGCACTGCGATCAGATCATCGCACGGCTAGGCATGGCTCTGCACTTGCTCGAATGTTGAGGTGCGGCCTCGCGCCAATGTTGGCCGCTGATCATTGCGCGTAGATCGCCTCGTCGGCAATTCGATTAGCGCATTTTCCGCCGAGCCCTCCTTGGTCAGGACGAGAGAGAGCAGCGATCAAGCGGTGCCAATTTGCCTGATGTTCGGATTGCGGGTCACGGGTGGCCCAGCCAAGCAC
>NZ_SUEO01000099.1:0-7046 GCF_004962925.1 Mesorhizobium sp.
CTTCAGCGTCGGTGCGTCGATGCCTTCCTGGCGCTTGTCCGCGGAAATGGCGAGCAGCCGAAGCGCGCCTGCCTTAACCTGTTCGGAGAACTCGCCAAAGCCGGAGATGCCGGCCGCAACCTGGTTGCCAAGAAGCGCCGACAGCGCCTCGCCGCCGCCGGCGAACGGCACGTAGGAGAGGTTGGCTGCCGGAACACCGGCCGTCTTCGCGATAAGGCCGAACAATATGTGGTCCGAACCGCCGGCCGAACCGCCAGCCACCGGAACCTTGGTCGGGTCAGCCTTGAGGGCGGCGACAAAATCCGCTGCGGTCTGGAACGGCGAGGCCGCCGGCACCACCAGCGCCTCGAACTCGCCGGTGAGGCGGGCGATCGGCGTGACTTCGGTGAGATTGTTGGCCGATTTGTTGGCGATGATGGCGCCAACCATGACCATGCCGGCAACCATCAGCGAATTGCCCTTGCCGTTCCACTGGCTGATGAACTGCGGCAGGCCGACTGTGCCGCCGGCGCCGCCGACATTGGTGATCTGCGAACCGGAGATCAGCTTCTCACTGCGCAGCACCTGGTCCATCGTGCGCGCCGTCTGGTCCCAACCGCCTCCGGGCGCTGCCGGCACGAATATCTGGATCTGCGGTGCATCCTGCGCGAAAGCGGGCGAGAGATGCAACGCTGCGAAACCGGCGGCGCCGGCAGCAGCGGTGCTCATTAAAAATCTGCGTCTGTTCAGCATGGGATTCCTCCAATCACGACACCTCCTCCGGTGCCTGCCAGCAACGTAGCCTGAATTCAGACCCGCTTGACAAAAATTCATGCAGTCTTTGCCACGTTCTGTCAACAGGAACAGCATTCTACTGGACAGAACTTTCTGCATGCGGCACAATTGGTCCGATCGGCCCTTCTGCCAACTGGGAACGGAACGTGGTCAAGCGGATGACCGTAACACAATCCAAGCCTGCCTCGCTCGCCGGCGTTGCCGCGCTCGATCGGGCGATCGCCATCCTCGATGCTTTCGCCACCGCCGACCGCTCGCTCAGCCTAGCCGAAATCGCGGCGCGGACCGGCCTCTACAAGAGCACGATCCTGCGCCTGGCGAACTCATTATTGCGCGGGCAGTTGCTGGAGCGTCTCGACGACGGCCGCTACCGTGTCGGCCCTGCCACCTTCCGGTTGGGCGCCCTATACCAGCGCTCGGTCGTGGCGATTGACATCCTGCTGCCGATCATGCGCGATCTGGCCGAGCGAAGCTGGGAAAGCGTCGCTTTCTATGTCCGCTCGGGCGACGTTCGTACCTGTCTCTACCGCGTCGAATCCAAGCATCCCATCCGCTACACCATACGGGAAGGCGACGTGTTGCCCTTGCTGGCCGGTTCGGGCGGCCGCGTGCTTGCGGCGTTTTCCGGTCAGCCGGGCGAGCCTTACGAGACGATCCGCAAAACCTATCATTGTTTGTCGGTCGGCGATCGCGACCCCGAGACGGCGGGCGTCTCGGCACCCGTGTTCGGACCGGGGCGCACCTTGCTCGGTGCATTGACGCTTTCCGGCCCGAGCACGCGCGTCGACGCGGCCTTTCTCCAGCGCATGAAAAAACCTCTGCTTGAGGCGGCCGCGCGCGCCACCCGCGCTTTCGGCGAAGACGTCTCGATGCTCGAAGAGGCGGCCCGCAAGGTCGAAGCGGAAGGCTCAGAAAGCCTCCGTTTGGCCTGACCAGACGGGATGACAGGCAGCATCCTCAAGGCTGCCGTTCCAGCAGGATCGTCGCATCGTCGTGATAGATGGTCCGCAACACTTCCCTGTAGCCGCATTTTGCCGCGACGTTCAGTGAACCGGTGTTCTCCGGATCGATGATGCAGACGGTCCTTGTGCGCCCGAATGCCTCGTCGCCCCAGGCGAGAACCCGTCCGACGACTTCGCTGGCAAACCCTTGGCCATGTGCGCTCGAAGCCAGCGCCCAGCCAGCCTCTGGAATGCCCTCGATCGACGGCACGATATCGCGCTTCAGATCGTGAAAGCCGGCCTCGCCGATGAAGCGGCCGGTCGCCTTGTCCTCAATCGCCCAGAAGCCGTAGCCCAGCAGCGACCACAGGCCGGCATGACGCAGGAAGCGCATCCAGCTTTCCTCCCGCGTGCGCGGCTTGCCGCCGATGAAGCGGGTGATGGCCGGATCGGCCCACATGGCGACATACGCATCGAAATCATCGAGCCGGTGCGGCCGCAGGATGGTGCGCGGTGTTTCGATGACGGGAGCGACGAGCGCCTGTGGATTACCCATGTGTCATGCCTCGGTTGCGGTTGCCTGTGTGCTTAGTGCATGCCGCCCAAGACTGCTCGGCGGTTTCGGGAATAACGACATGCGACAGAGATCCAAATCGCCTGCACCAAACAAGAGCCAAAGCCTGTGCAGATCATCTTCCAGCCTAATGTGGACACTGCCCAGCGGTGCTATTTTCACCGGCAGCTGATTCAGCGCCTGCTGTGCCGTCCGACGGAGGGAAAAGGGCATGGATACCACCGATCTTCTGCTTGCCATCTTTCATCATCTGCTGGTGTTTTCACTGGCAGGCATCATCGGCGCCGAATTTGTCCTGATCCGCGGCGATCTGCCCGCCGCAACGCTCCGGCGGCTTGTCGGCATCGATCGCCATTACGGTATCATCGCCATGCTGATAATCATCGTTGGCATCGGCCGCGTCATCTACGGCCTGAAGGGTTGGGAATTCTACGTCTACAACTGGGTGTTCTGGGCAAAGATGGCGGCCTTCGTCATCGTCGGCCTGTTGTCGATCATCCCGACCGTCCGCTTCGGTTCCTGGAGCAGGCAGGCTTCGGCCAGCCCCGGCTTCCAGGTGCCGGCGGCGCAGCTCGCATCCGTTCGAACTTATGTTCGCGCCGAAGCGTTCATCTTCCTGCTGATACCTGTCTTCGCAGCGGCGATGGCGCGGGGCTACGGCTACTGAATTTCGCCCACCGGTTCGAGTGGCGCAATCTCGACCAGCGGCGCCGGCACATCATTCGTCTTCTCCTCGGCCTTGCAGATGTCGGCGATGACACAGACCGGGCAATCCGGCTTGCGCGCCTTGCAGACGTAGCGGCCATGCAGGATCAGCCAATGATGCGCGTGGCGCATATATTCGTCCGGGATGATCCTCAACAGTCCTTGCTCGACCTGTTCCGGCGTCTTGCCGGGCGCCAGCCCGAGCCGGTTGCCGATGCGGAAGATATGCGTGTCGACCGCCATCGTATGCTGGCCGAAGGCCATGTTGAGCACGACATTAGCGGTCTTGCGGCCGACGCCCGGCAGCTTGACCAATTGATCGCGGTCGTCAGGCACCTCGCCGCCATGGTCGCGGATCAGCGCTTCCGACAGCGCAATGACGTTCTTGGCCTTGTTGCGCCAAAGCCCGACGGTGCGGATATAATCGCCGACCTTGGCCTCGCCGAGCGCCAGCATCTTTTGCGGCGTGTCGGCGACCTTGAACAGCGCCCGCGTCGCTTTGTTGACGCCGACATCGGTCGCCTGTGCCGAAAGCACCACCGCCACCAGCAGCGTGAATGGGTTGATGTGTTCGAGCTCGCCCTTCGGTTCGGGCCGCTGAACGGAAAAGCGTCGGAAAATCTCGTGCACCTCAGCCGGGCTGTAGGGGGACCGCACCGGCCGGGCACGCGGCTTGGCGTTCGAGCCGTCGCGTCTGCCGCGGGGCGGTTGATTTTCGAGCGTGGAGGAATTTTTGGACTTGGGGTTCGTCATTCCCTTCCTATAATATCCCGCCATGAGCGACACAAACGCCTCATTTCAGGCCGATGAGCCATTCTTCCAGGCGTTGCTGACACCGCATCGGTCGCTCGGCAAAACCGGCTTTGCCATCCTGATGGGCGCTCTGCTATTCGGCTCGTTGGTCACCGGAGCGTTTTTCCTGTCGCGCGGCGCCTGGCCGGTTTTCGGCTTCCTCGGTCTCGACGTCATTGCCGTCTACATCGCCTTTCGCGCCAATTATCGTGCCGCCCGCGCCCGCGAGGAGGTATCGGTCTCACGCACCAGTCTCGATATCCGCAAGACGGCGCCGTCAGGCAAATCGGAAGCGCATCGCTTCAATCCGTTCTGGGCGCGTTTTTCGGTCGCCCGCCACGCCGAGATCGGCATCACCAGGATGGCGGTGGAAGCACAAGGCCAGAATGTGCCAATTGGCAGCTTCCTCAATCCCGACGACCGCGAGAGCTTTGCCACTGCCTTTTCGCGCGCCCTGGCGACCGCCAAGGCACGCTAAAACCGATATCGCAATAACCTACCGATCTTGCGTAGCGGCGGAATGTAGCTCCAAAGCCGGATGAACAGCCTCGCGACCCAGCTCATTCGGGCTGCGTGTTCCGGCCGGTAGGCAGAAAGGTCCTCGACCAGTTGCAGGCCGGGCACCTTTTGCTCCAGTTCGTGCGGATCCTCGATGCTCCAATGGACCTCGG
Organism: Mesorhizobium sp.; assembly: GCF_004962925.1. Taxonomy (GTDB): domain Bacteria; phylum Pseudomonadota; class Alphaproteobacteria; order Rhizobiales; family Rhizobiaceae; genus Mesorhizobium. The sequence goes on from NZ_SUEO01000099.1 coordinate 4,458, forward strand.
CGCCGGTCGCGCGGAACGATGGATTGAGGCGAATGATTTTCAGGCCTAAGCGGCTATACGCGTCGAAAACCAATTCGCCGCCCGAAAGATGCGCCACAAGCCGCGAAAACAGTCTTGGACCCTCGTCAGCGGCAAGGTAGGGAGTCAGCCCTTCCGCCACGACCATGGCCGGACGATCGCCGGGCACTTCGTCCAGCCAACCAGGCTCGGTGACTGACGACGCGATCAGGCGGTAATGGTCGCGCGGCGGATAGAGTTTGCGCCTGAGCTCGATGACTTCGGGATAGTCGACATCGAACCAATCCACGCCGGATGGTGGATCGATGCGGAATATCCGCGTGTCGAGCCCGCAACCGAGATGCAGCACGATGGCTTTGGGATTTTCGGTGAGAAAGGCCAAAACCCAGTCGTCCAGCGTCTTGGCCCTGATCGCCAAGCCGACGCCGAGATTGTCGTCGACCTTCAGCCGCGAGAAATCATAGTCGATGCGGCGAACCGCCTCGTCCGCGAAATGGTCCTTCAGCAGCGATTGAGGCAACCGGCTCTCCAGTGCCTTGCCATAGACGGTAATCAGCAGCGTCTCCTTCTCCTTGGTGAGATGCACCTTTTCGCCAGTCATCGTCGGCTCCTTCCTCGAAGCCAATTCTATCTGGGTATGTGCCGCGAGAAGGCAAGTTTCGGGTGGTGATCCGAGCCGCGAAGGACGATATTCACGATCAAGGAGATAGTCCCATGAACGCACAGACAGCTATTCTGAAGAAAGACATCACACCCGAAGGCAGTGACTACGAAGTTGTCCGGCGCGCCATCGAGAAGATCAGCCTTGACTACCGTGACCAGCCGTCGCTCGAAATACTGGCCGAGGAAGTTGGCGAGACGCCGACCGGCTTACAGAAGCTCTTCACCCGCTGGGCCGGCCTGTCGCCCAAGGCCTTCCTCCAGGCGGTCACGCTCGACCATGCGCGCAAACTGCTCGATTCCGGCATGCCGCTGCTCGAGGCTTCTCTTGAGGTCGGCATGTCGGGTCCCGGCCGCTTGCACGACCTTTTCGTCACCCACGAGGCGATGTCGCCGGGCGACTATAAGACGCGAGGCGCCGGGCTGACGATACGCTATGGCTACCACATCTCGCCTTTCGGCATCGCCCTGATCATGGTCACCGACCGCGGCCTTGCCGGCCTCGCCTTCAGCGATGCCGGCGGCGAGCGTGCGGCCTTCGCCGACATGTCCAGCCGCTGGCCGAACGCAAACTATGTCGAGGACATGGCCGCGACGGCGCCCTATGCCGCGCGCGTCTTCGATCCGGCGCTGTGGCGCGCCGATCAGCCGCTGCGCGTCGTCATGATCGGCACCGACTTCCAGGTCCGCGTCTGGGAAGCCCTGCTGCGCATCCCGATGGGCAAGGCCTGCACCTATTCCTCGATCGCCGCCCGCATCGGCGCACCTAGCGCCAGCCGGGCGGTGGGTGCTGCGGTCGGCGCCAATCCGATGTCGTTCGTGGTTCCGTGCCACCGGGCTCTCGGCAAGTCCGGGGCACTCACCGGCTACCACTGGGGCCTGACTCGCAAACGCGCCATCCTTGGCTGGGAAGCGGGACAGGTCGCGCCTTGAAATAGTTCACAGCCTCATGCGCTGATACCCAAACAGACCTTGCGACACCGGCGAGACGCTTTCGCCGGTGTTTTTCGTTAACCCGCGAAATGACTGCCCGCTCTGGAAAGCAGCCGTCTTCCGGGCTAGCTTCCCGCGCAGTCAGCAGGGAGGTACCACTTGATAATCGTAATCGGCTCGATCAACCTCGACCTTATCGCCAATGTCGACCGCTTGCCCGCACCCGGCGAGACGGTGCGTGGCTCCGGGTTCACCACCGCTCCCGGCGGCAAGGGCGCCAACCAGGCGCTGGCCGCCGCACGCGCCGGCGCCAAGGTGCGCATGGTCGGCGCCGTCGGCAAGGACAACTTCGCCACTGAGGCGCTGGCGCTGCTGCGGGACGGCAAGATCGACCTGTCCGGTGTCGGTGAAACCTTCGCCTCGACCGGCACGGCATTGATCATGGTCGCCGACGACGGCGAGAACGTCATTGCCGTGGTGCCGGGTGCTAATGATTCGGTTGTGACCGGCGACCTTTCCAAGGCTTTCATGAAAAAGGGGGATGTCGTGCTCCTGCAGCAGGAGATCCCGCTGCAGACCGTTGATGCCGCACTGGACGCGGCACGGGCGGCAGGCGCGGTCACCGTGCTCAACACGGCACCCTTCCGCGCAGAGGCGGCCGCCTTCCTCGGCAAGGCCGACTATGTCGTCGCCAACGAAACCGAATTCGACCTCTATGGCGAAGCGCTGTCGCTGAGTGGCCGCGATCGCCCCGCACGAATGCGCGATTACGCCGGAAAAACCGGCCGAACAATCGTCGTCACGCTCGGCGGTGACGGCGTCCTGGCTGCCACGCCAGCCGATCTTCTGATGGTCCCGGCGCTGAAGATCACGCCGGTCGATACTGTCGGCGCCGGCGATACGTTTTGCGGCTACTTCGCCGCCGGGCTGTCGTCCGGCCTGCCGCTCGATCAGGCGCTCGCCCGCGCTGCAGCCGCA
>NZ_SUEO01000099.1:7081-14752 GCF_004962925.1 Mesorhizobium sp.
CCTCGACCGGATCGACGCAGTGAACCCGCTGGTCAACGCCATCGTCTCGCTGCGCGACCGTGCCGACATCTTACGAGAGGCCGACGAAGCAGACACCCATCTGGCGCATGCAGGGCATTCCGGCCCCCTGTTCGGCCTGCCGATCGCCATCAAGGATCTCGCGCAGACCAAGGGCCTCAGGACCAGCTTCGGCTCGCCGATCTTCGCCGATTTCGTGCCGCAAGAGGATGATTTCTTCGTCGAACGCGTCCGCAAGGCCGGCGCCATCATCATCGGCAAGACCAATGTTCCCGAATTCGGCCTTGGCTCCAACACCTACAACACCGTGTTCGGTCCGACGCTCAACGCTTTCGACCCGGCCTTGACGGCTGGCGGTTCGAGTGGCGGCGCGGCGGTCGCGCTGGCGCTCGACATGGTGCCTGTCGCCGACGGCAGCGACTTTGGCGGCTCGCTGCGCAACCCGGCCGCCTACAACAATATCTACGGCTTCCGTCCGTCGCAGGGACTTGTCCCCGCTGGCCCCGACCTTGACGTCTTTCATGCGCAAATGGGCGTGGAGGGGCCGATGGGCCGCAGCGTGAGCGACATGGCGCTGCTGCTCGACGAGCAGGCTGGCTACGACCCTCGCGCGCCGCTGTCACATCACAAGCACCGCTCCTTCCTACAGGGACTGCAAACGGCAGCAACTGGCGGCCGCATCGCTTGGTTCGGCGATCTCGGCGACCATCTGCCGCTCGAACCCGGCATCCTTGATCTTTGCGAGGTCGCTCTCGGCCGATTCGCCGAAATATCCTTTCAGACCGAAGCGCTGGTGTCGGATTTCGACTTCGAGGCGCTATGGCAGGCCTTTGTGACGCTGCGCCAGGCGAGCAGCGGTTGTGCGCTCAAGGCGCATTACGACGATCCCTTGAAACGCCGTCTTCTGAAGCCGGAGGCCGTGTGGGAAGTGGAACATGCGCTGCGCCTCACAGCGCCGCAGATCCATGCCGCCACGGTGAGGCGCTCGTCGTGGCACAAAACCCTGCTGTCGCTCTTCGACCGCTTCGATCTCGTCGTGCTGCCGACCGCGCAGGTCTTCCCCTTCGAGGTCTCCACCCACTGGCCGACGCAAGTGGCCGGGCGTGCCATGGACAGCTATCACCGCTGGATGCAGGTTTCAGCGCTCGCCACGCTGGGCGGTTGCCCGGCGGTCAACGTCCCGGCGGGCTTCGATGCCAGAGGCAGGCCGATGGGCATGCAATTGATCGGGCGGCCGCGCGACGACATGGCCGTGCTGAGAGCCGCGGCCGCCTACGAGACGACGCTGCCGTGGCAGGCCGGAGCCTAAATCCAGATCAAGGCTGCCAGCGACATATGCTGCCGGCTTGCACCGGCGTTGCTGTCATGCATTGATCACGGTCGGCCGCGCGCAAGCCGCATACTGTCGAGGAAAATCATGTCGCTGGAACTCTACGTCACCTATGTCGTTGCCTGTATCGTCATTATCCTGGTGCCTGGACCGACAGTCACGCTGATCATCGCCAACAGCATCCGCCACGGCTCCCGCGCCGGCCTCGCCAACGTCGCCGGCACGCAGGCCGGGCTGGCCATCATGATCGCCATTGTCGGCATCGGATTGACTTCGCTTATCGCGGGAATGGGTCATTGGTTCGAATGGGTCAGGCTGGTCGGCGCCGCCTATCTGATCTGGATGGGCGTGCAGATGTTCCGCTCCAAGGGCAAGCTGAATGCCGACGGGTCGGCGAAAAAACCGCGCGGTGGCTTCTTCCTGCAGGGCCTGCTGGTGGCGATCAGCAATCCCAAGACGCTGGTGTTCTTCGGCGCCTTCTTTCCGCAATTCATCGCCCCTGAAGGCAACTACGCGCTGCAGATCGGCGTCATGGGTCTCACTGCGATGATCTTCGCCGCCGTGTCGGATTCGACCTACGCGCTGGCCGCCGGCCGTGCCGGACGCCTGCTCTCGGCCGGCCGCGTCAAGCTGCTGTCGCGGATCAGCGGCAGTTTCCTGGTCGGCGGCGGCCTGTGGCTGGCGTTTTCAAAGGCGAAGTAACAGCCGCGAACCCGACGTCCAGAACGGTAACATCAACCGGAACAAAAAGGCTGATTGAAAGTCAACCTTCGTGGCACCACATGAATCCGCACTGAGGGATTCATGTCTATGCCGTGGACTTATGCGGATTTGAAAAGGAACGCGTTTGGCGTGATCCTGCTCATCACTTTGTTCGCGGTAATGGTTCCGTCGGCTCTGAACCAATGGGCGAATGACGCAAGCCCGATCCGGTCGGTTGATGCGATCGATGCTACGATCAAAAGTGTTCAGTGGGGCAAAGGACGCGGCGCTGTTTATGTACTTTTTCTCGAGAACGGTTCGCCGGTTCTTATCGATGACGATAGCCCGCATCTGATCGGCTCGCGCGTCAGCATTGAACGCGTCACGCGTGACAACGGTTCGATCTCCTACAGATTCGCAAATTGAACGGCGGCGTGTTGCTGGCGTTTTCAAAGGCAAATTAGTGACCACCAGCATTTCTTAGAAAGGCGCTATTGAAAAATGGACTTTCGCTACTCAAATGTAATGAATGAGTCAAACAAGTATTTCTCTTAGAAATCGTTTGATTTTACTTCAAGAAGAGTACCGTGACGCCATTGTCGGCGTCTCTTTGTTTTGCGCCATCACTTTGGTGATAGCTATACCGATTGTGACGCGGCATATCAGCCCGATTGTTGCCTTGCAAAAAGTTGTGGGCATCGTCGAAAACGTCACGACGACGCCTCTTAATCCCAAAGCCATTGTCGGCCGGGGAATCCGTTACCTGTACCAAGTCCGTCTGCGCGACAGCGGGATGCTGGTGCTCGTGCAAGGCGAAGTGGGCTCACCGCATATGATCGGATCGGAAGTTTCGATCGAACAGCAGCAGCACCAGAACGGTACCGACACATACCAATTGCTCAACGAATGAGCGGCGTGGTGAGCGGCCCTAAAGCCGCCCCAGCCTTTCCAGCAACAGCGCGAAAAACGCATCATGGTCGATGTCGCGCATCACCATGGCGTTCTTCGGCCGCTTGGTCACGCCCCACCAGTCGATGACGGTCATGCCCATGGTGAGCTCCGAGGCGGTTTCCACCGTCACATTGCAGTTGCGGCCGCTGAACAGCTCCGGCTTCAACAGATAGGCGATAACGCAAGGGTCGTGCAGTGGGCCGCCATCGGTGCCGTATTTCTCCTCGTCGAAGCGCTCGAAGAATTCCAGCATCTCCGCCGTGGCCGTGCCGACCCTTGTACCGAGCTTGCGAAAGGCCTGGGTGCGCTTGGCCGTGGTCAGCGCCTTGTGGGTGACGTCGAGCGGCATCATGACGATCGGGATGCCCGATTTGAACACGACATCGGCGGCATGCGGGTCGACATAGATGTTGAATTCGGCGGTCGGAGTGACATTGCCGCCTTCGAAGAAGCCGCCGCCCATCAGCACGATTTCCTTGATCCGCGGCGCAATCCTCGGCTCGCGGATCAGCGCCAGCGCGATGTTGGCGAGCGGTCCGAGCGCGCAGAGCGTGATCGTGCCGCTCTCTTCCTTCATCAGTGTCTCGACGATGAAATCGACCGCATACTGGTCCTGTAGCTTCATTGTTGGTTCGGGCAATTGCGGCCCGTTGAGGCCGGTCTCGCCATGCACCTCCTCGGCGGTAACCAGTTCGCGCGCCAGCGGCCGAATGGCGCCGGCATAGACTTTGATGTCAGGCCTGCCGGCCAGTTCGCAGATCTTGCGTGCGTTCTTTTCAGTGAGCCTCAGCGGCACGTTGCCGGCGACGACGGTCATGCCGACGATCTCCAGCTCGGCGCTGCCAAGCGCCAGCAATATGGCGACGGCATCATCCTGGCCGGGATCCGTGTCGATGATGATCTTGCGGGATTGGGGCATTTCAATTCCTTGTTTAGGGAGTCTTTTTGGGCGGGGCTTTCGACGGCTTGAACTTGACCGCGGGGCGGACCATATCAAGACCATCGGGAAAAATGCCATCCGGGTTTTTCCACTTTATGTCGCTCTTGAGAGGACAGTGTAACATGAGCCGAATGACGCCTTTCTCCAGCCCGCTGCTCCTGGGTTTCGACGCCATGGAAAAGACCCTGGAACGTCTGGCGAAGTCAGGTGACAGCTACCCTCCCTATAACATCGAGCGCCTCAGCGGTGCCGACGGCAAGGCCGAAAGGCTGCGTATCACGCTCGCTGTCGCTGGTTTCGCCGAAAACGATCTCGATGTGACCACGGAGGAGAACCAGTTGGTCGTGCGCGGCCGTCAGAACGACGATACCGAGCGCGAATTTCTTCATCGCGGCATTGCCGCGCGCCAGTTCCAGCGCTGTTTCGTGCTGGCCGACGGCATGCGGGTGATCGCGGCGGAGCTGAAGAACGGCCTTTTGTCGATCGATCTCGATCGGCCCGAGTCCGAACGGCTGGTACGGAAAATAAACATATCGGTGAAAGACTGATCTTCATCGATAGCTCTCATGCGAGGCGGCCTTGAGCGGCGTCCTCGCGCCAAGGAGGCTTAAATGACCAGAACTGACGAAAATCTCATCATGACCAGCGGCGAATTCGCCCATCTCGGCGAAGGCTCGGTCGCCTATCTCAGGAAAGTGTCGAGCGACGATCTGCGCGGCCGTTTCCCGGGCCTCGGTGAAATCGCGCCCGGCCTGGAACTGTGGGCCCTGTTTGCCGCCAATGGCCAGCCGATCCTGCTTTCGGACGCTCGCGACCGGGCGCTGGCCGGCGCCCTGGAAAACGACCTGACCCCCGTCGCTATCCACTAACAACGTCGCGATCCACTAACAATACGGTAGAGCGATCTGGTTGGAACGGACAGGGCCGCTCACGGTGGCCCTTAAACGGATCTGATCAAAAAGCTCAGGCTGCGTGCGAGGCCTGTGTGTCCGATAAAAGCGCGTGGATCGCTGCGGCGTCGCGGGTACCCCTGATCTTGGCCACCGTGTCGGCGTCGCGCAGCACCCGCGCGATGCGCGACAGCGCCTTGAGGTGGTCGGCGCCGGCGCCTTCGGGCGCCAAAAGCAGGAACACCAGGTCGACCGGCTGGTCGTCCAGCGCCTCGAAATCGACCGGCGTCTCCAGCCGGGCGAAAACGCCGGCGATCCGCTTCACCCCGGCCAGCTTGCCATGCGGAATGGCGATGCCGTTGCCGACACCGGTCGAGCCCAGCCGCTCACGCTGCAGGATGGTGTCGAACACCTCCCGTTCCGGAATGCCGGAAATCGCTGCCGCCCTTTCGGACAGCATTTGCAGCAGTTGCTTCTTGGAGTTCGCCTTCAACGCCGGCAAGATCGCCGGAACGTTGATAAGATCGCTCAGATCCATACTTGAAATCCCTTGTTCGCCTGCCGTCGCAGCCCACACTCTCGCGTGCGGCTGGTTTCTTATCCCAGTGCGGCCTTGGCCGTCATCCCTGCGCGACCTTGGTCGTAGACGGGTCGATCCAGCCGATATTTCCGTCCGGCCGGCGATAGACGATATTGAGATGCTCGTTTCCGGCATTGCGGAAGACGAGGACCGGAGTGTCCTTGGTGTCGAGCTCGATCACGGCAGACGCCACCGACATGGTCCGCAGCGTCATGGTTGATTCGGCAACGATGGCTGGCGCGAAATTCTCCGGTATGTCCTCATCGTCGTCGGCAAGCGGCGCCATCACCGTATAGGCGATGTCGGTAAGTTCGCCATTGGCATTGCCTAAATTATGTGACTTCAGCCGACGCTTGTAGCGCCGAAGGCGGGTTTCAAGACGATCCGCCGCGGCCTCGAAAGCGAGCGTCGGGTCCTGGGCTTCACCGGTCGCCTGCAGCGAAGCGCCGGAATCCAGCCGGATCATGCAATCGGCCGTGTAGCGCGACCCCGATTTGACGACTACGATTTGACCTGAAAAGCCCCGATCGAAATATTTCCCGATCACTTCCCCGACACGGTCGTTGATGCGCGTACGGAACGCATCGCCGATATCCATGTGTTTTCCTGATATGCGCAGTGTCATCTGAAAACTGACCTTCCTTGCTCAGGCTTCAAACTGTCCCGAGTTTATACCCGTGGTCTGTGCGCACAAGCTTTGCGGCGTCACTTGCGCCGATTTTAAATCCGAACTTTCCGGTTGATCACAAGCCGCCTTCTTGACCGTCCCGTGGCCAACGTCGTGACGGACCATCCGCATGCGGGCAGCAGCCCGTCTCATGCGGGCGGGCTTCTAGCCACTTCGTTGCGGCTTGTCAATGAAGCCCAAAAGCTGTGGAAATTCCGTCGGAGATCAACGCCCGGCGCTGGCCAAGGCGCGCTTTTCACGCCGCCTCTGCACCGACGAGGGAATATTCATGCCCTCCCGATACTTGGCGACCGTTCGCCTGGCGATATCGACGCCGCTTTCCCGCAACATATCCACAATCGCGTCGTCGGAAAGCACGTCGACAGGTTTCTCCTCGTCAATCAACTGCTTGATGCGGTCGCGCACCGCCTCCGACGAATGCGCGTCGCCGCCACCCGACGAAGCGATCGAGGCGGTGAAGAAATAGCGCAGTTCGAACACGCCGCGCGGCGTCAGCATGTATTTGTTGGCGGTGACCCGGCTGACGGTCGATTCGTGCATGCCGATGGCATCAGCCACCGTGCGCAGATTGAGCGGCTTCAGGTGACGCACACCATGGACGAGGAAAGCGTCCTGCTGGCGCACGATTTCCGAGGCAACCTTGAGGATGGTCTTCGCCCGCTGGTCGAGGCTGCGCGTCAGCCAGTTGGCGTTCTGCAGGCACTCCGCCAGGAAATCCTTTTCCGTCTGGTTCTTCGCATGCGGTGAAACCTGGGCGAAATAGATATGGTCGACCAGCACGCGCGGCAGCGTTTCGGAGTTGAGTTCGATCACCCAGCTCCCGTCATTGGCCGCCCGCACTTCGACATCGGCGACGATCGCGTCGCTGGCGCCGCCCGAAAACGCCATCCCCGGGCGTGGATCGAGCGCACGTATCTCGGCCAGCATGTCGAGCAGATCCTCCTCGTCGACCCCACAAATCCGTTTCAGGGTCTGGAAATCGCGCCGCGCCAAGAGTTCGAGATTGGCAATCAAAGCCTTCATCGCCGGGTCGAGCCGGTCGCGGACGGCAAGCTGCAGCGACAAGCATTCGGCGAGGTCGCGGGCAAAGATGCCGGCGGGCTCGAAGGTCTGGCAGACAGCGAGCGCATTCGTCACTGCTGTTCTGTCGGTGCCGAGACGGGCGGCGATCTCGGCCATGTCGGCGCGCATATAGCCGGCCTCGTCGAGGCCATCGGCCAGTTCGCTGGCGATCAGGCGTGCTGCCGGGTTGGCGAAGGCAAGCGCGACCTGTTCGCCGACATGCTCGCGCAGCGTGATGGCGGCGGCCGCCATGTCTGCGACATCGAAGCCGTCGGACGAGGACGCGGAACCATTGCCGGAGGCCGATTTCCATTGGGCCGTCAGGTCGGGACCGAGCCGCTCGCTGGTGCCGGGGTCGTCGGGAAACAGGTTTTCCAGCGAAGTATCGAGCTTTTCCGAAATCGCCTCGGCGCTCCACGCCGTTTCCGTCTCGAACCAGTCGCCGCTGGTGGCCGTTTCCGGCGCGGCATCGATCTTCTGCGCCTGGTCGCTGATGGCATCGTCCTGCGG
>NZ_SUEO01000099.1:14762-17444 GCF_004962925.1 Mesorhizobium sp.
CGCGCTCGAGCAGAGGATTGCGCTCGATTTCGTCGTCGATGAAACGTTCCAGCTCGATGTGGGTGAACTGCAGCAGCCGTATCGACTGCATGAGCTGCGGCGTCATCACCAGCGACTGGGACTGTCGTAGCTGTAGTTTTGCCGCCAACGCCATGGTTCGGTTAAACGCCCTGTCTACGCATCCGGACTGCCGGAAGGAGTTGGGCATAGAAACTGGCCCGGCTTTTGCTTGTCAAGGCGACGGCGATCAAAACTCGCCTGTCGGCGCGTTATTCGGACGAGAAATCGGAGAAAAAGGTCTGTCTCGCGCCAAAAACCGCGTTTAGACAGAAATATTCACGCTCAGAGTGTAAATCCCTCGCCGAGATAAAGCCGCCGCACATCCGGGTTTGCGACCACTTCGTCGGCCCGGCCATGGGTCAGCACCTGGCCGGCATGGATGATGTAGGCGCGGTCGATCAGGCCAAGCGTCTCGCGGACATTGTGATCGGTGATGAGCACGCCGATGCCCCGCGCCGTCAGATGGCGCACGAGTTGCTGGATATCGGCGACGGCGATCGGATCGATGCCGGCGAAAGGTTCGTCGAGCAGCATGTATGCGGGGCGGGTCGCCAATGCGCGCGCGATTTCTAGGCGCCGCCGCTCGCCGCCGGAAAGCGACAGCGACGGGGCCTTGCGCAGATGGCTGATGTGAAACTCCTCGAGCAATTCGTCGAGACTGCGTTCGCGTTCCTTGCGGCTCTTTTCGACCACTTCGAGCACGGCACGGATGTTTTGCTCGACGGTCAGGCCGCGAAAGATCGACGCTTCCTGCGGAAGGTAGCCGATGCCGAGGCGGGCACGGCGGTACATCGGCATCGAGGTGACATCGAAGCCGTCGATTTCGATCGTGCCTTCGTCGACCGGCACCAGGCCGGTGACCATGTAGAAGCAGGTCGTCTTGCCGGCGCCGTTGGGACCGAGCAGTCCGACCGCCTCACCGGCGCGCACGCCGATCGTCACGCCGCTGACGACTTTGCGGCCTTTGTAGCTCTTGGTCAGGCCCTTCGCGATCAAGGTTCCCTTGAACTTTACCTGGTCGACGGTGACCGTGGCCGGCGCCGCAAGTTTGCCGGCGGCGCGTCCTGAGAGACGCGCCATCAGCGATGCTACGTCGGCCATCAGGGCTTCGCCGCTCCCGACTTCGGCGGCGTGATCGACATCATGACGCGGCCGCCGCAGGCGTCGACCTGGGCCAGGCCGCTCTTCATCTGCACGGTGAGCTTGCAACCGACCAGCACATTGTCGCCTTGCGAAAGCACGACCTTGCTGCCTGAAAGCACCAGCACTTCCGTCTTCATGTCGAAAGTGCCGCGGTCGCCGGTCGCGACCTGGTCATCCGATTTGATATAGACCTTGTTGGCGACTTCTAGACGGTCAATGTTGGCCGAGCCGGTCATCGCGGCACCGGCGGCCTCCGTGCCCTTGGCGGCAGCGCCGGCATCCTTGACATAATAGACCGTCATCTTGCCGGCCTTGAGCACGGTTGGGCCCTGGACGACGTTTACATTGCCCGTAAACACGGCGACGCTGTCCGCTTGGCGAACCTCGAGCTTGTCGCTTTCGATCTGGATGGGTTTGTCGCCGGACAGTTTGAGGCCCGACAGCTGGCTGGTGGCCTTGGACTGCGCCAGAGCCGGCGCCATCCCCAAGCCCAGCCCCAAAGTCAGCGCAAGGGCCGGCAACGCCGAAGCCGCGGCCACGAGTCGTGTCAAACTACTGAACCGCATTGGATGCTCCGCTCATTGCCTCTGCCGCCTTCAAGCTGGCGGGATCGATGTTGACACGCACTCTGTTCTCGAAAACCACGATCTTGCCGTTGTCCTGGATCGACATCGAATCTGCGGTGATCCGCGACCCGCCGCGGCTGACGTCGACCGGGTCACTCGTCTTCATAGTGCCTTTGCCCATGTCGAGAAAGACCGATTTGAACTTTGCCTCCAAGCCATCGGTGGTGGTTATGATGACATCGCTGGTCAGGCTCATCGTATTGCCATCGCGATTGTAGGTGCCGTGCGAGGCATTGACGGCCGCCACGTTGTCGGCCGAGAGCGGCAGCTTGGCGTCGATGCCCTCCAGATCGATGATGCCTTGCTTGCTCACGTCCTGTATGGCGCGCAAGGCGGTCATGGAATAGGGCAGTTTCTGCTTGGTGAACCCATTGAGCTTGGGGTTGGCCATCACCAGCTTGCCATCGGCGAAGGCGCTGCCGTCGGCCTGGACCTGGATCGAGACAGGCGCCGCGAGATACGAATAGACCGGGAAGGCGACCGCGATCGCGGCAGCGACCAGCGGCACCGCCAGCTTCAAGATACGCACACGGCGCGAATGGCGCTGGGCAATGCCGAAGGCGTCGACCCGTGCCGGGCCTACGTTCGGGGGGGCCAACTCCGTCTCGGTGTTGGTCGGTTCGATCGGTCGCGCTAACATAACTGCTTTCTTTTAAACCCCTGCCGCCAAGCACCCTATAGGTGGGATGCCGGCGCCCTCAAGCAAGCACAAGCGGAGGAAAACCGCAAAAGTGTGACGGTTGCTGTGGCACAAACGAAAATGAAACCGGCACAACTTGCACCTCATACCAGATACAGGGGGACAGCGTTAGGGCCTGTGGATTGGTCTTGATGTCACTTGAAACGCCGGCTC
>NZ_SUEO01000099.1:17454-21099 GCF_004962925.1 Mesorhizobium sp.
CGCCGGCTCGCGAACGTCGGCACCCTGTCTTTGGCGCGAGCTCGTCAGGAATCGGTAGCCGGGCGCGGATGGTTGCTTTAAAAGCATCTGCTCCCACCGACTGTGAGGCTGACCATGGCACTGAGAGCCGACGACCTGATCGACCGCCGCCGCTTGCGCCGCAAGCTGACATTCTGGCGCGTCGCAGCGCTTGTTGTCGCAGCAGCCGGGTTGATTGCCCTTTCGACCTGGATTTACGGTGACGATTTCACCGGCACGGCGGTCGACCATATCGCCAAGGTCAAGATCGAGGGCACCATCACCGAAGACGAAGACCTGATCAAACGGCTGGATGACATCCGTCAATCATCGAGGGTGAAAGCTGTGATCCTGTCGATAGATTCACCGGGCGGCACCACCGTCGGGGGCGAATCGATCTACGAGGAAGTGCGCAAGCTGGCCGCCGAGAAGCCGGTCGTGGCCGAGGTCGGCACGCTGGCCGCATCGGCGGGCTATATGATCGCCACCGGAGCCGATCATATCGTCGCGCGCAAATCGTCGATCGTCGGCTCGATCGGCGTGCTGATCCAGTATCCAGACGTCAGCGGCCTTATGGACAAGCTCGGCATCAAGCTCGAGGAAGTGAAATCGTCGCCGTTGAAAGCCTCGCCATCGCCCTTCAAGCCGACCAATGACGACGAGCGCACAATGGTCCGCAAGCTCATCCTGGACAGCTACGACTGGTTCGTCGGCATCGTCGCCGAACGCCGCAACATGACCAAGCCGGAGGCGCTGGCGCTGGCCGACGGCTCGATCTTCACCGGCCGGCAGGCTCTTGCCAATAAATTGATCGACGCGGTCGGCGGCGAGACCGAAGCGATCGACTGGCTCGCAACCAAGGGCGTCGATGCCAAGCTCAAGGTGGTGGAGTGGAAGGATACGGAAAGCGGCGGCTTTCTGTTCTCGAAGTCAATGGCGCGAACCATCGGCAGTGCGCTCGGCCTGCCCGACTATGGCGGGGACATCATTCACGAACTTGGCGCCGACCGCTTGTTTCTTGACGGTCTCGTTTCCGTCTGGCACCCTTGAGACGAGTGAAAAAGCAAATAAAATCATCCTCATAATTTTGACCACAGTGTTTTCACGGGGGAGCCTTCTCATGATCAAGTCCGAACTTGTGCAGATCATCGCCACACGCAACCCGCACCTTTTTCTGCGCGACGTCGAAAACATTGTCGGCGCGATTTTCGACGAGATCACCGACGCGCTTGCCGAAGGCAACCGGGTCGAGCTGCGCGGTTTCGGCGCTTTCTCGGTGAAAAACCGCCCCGCCCGAACCGGCCGCAATCCGCGCACCGGCGAATCCGTCGAGGTCGAGGAGAAATGGGTGCCGTTCTTCAAGACCGGCAAGGAATTGCGTGAAAGGCTGAACAGCGGCAAATAAGCGCCGCGGGCTCACGTGCCATGCCGGCCTTTCCAGTGGGGCCCGGCCCTCGGTAGAGCCCGCCTTCGACAGGAAATTCCATGTTCAATCGCTTCATGCTCATCGTGGTCTTCGTGCCGCTGGCCGTCATCCTGATTGCTCTGGCGGTCGCCAACCGCGATCCGGTTGCCTTCACCCTGGACCCGTTCAATCCCGGCAATCCGGCGCTGACGATGACACTGCCGCTTTTCATCTTCCTGTTCCTGGCTCTCGCCATCGGCATGGTCGTCGGCAGCCTGGCGACCTGGGTCAAGCAGGGCCGCTATCGCAAGCTGGCGCGCCAGCGCGGTGTCGAAGCCGAGAACCTGCGCCAGGCGGTCAGCCGCGCACCGGCTGCACCACAGGGCCCGGCCTTGCCGAAGCCGACGAGCTGAGCCAATATGGCGCCGCGCGTCTTTTTTGGACACGCAAAGGGCGCTGTACCATTTTGATTTGCGCATGATCTTTTCCGAAAAATCGGTTCTGATTTTCGAGATCATGCCGAGGCGTATTTCTCTCTACGGAGTTTCCCCATGCTGACCATTTCGGCGGCCGAGGTCGATCATGCACTGACCTTTCCCGGACTGGTCGAGACGCTGCGCGCGGCCTTTCGCGATGGCGCAGTACAACCGGTCAGGCATCATCATACGGTCGAACGGCCCGACGGCGCGGCCTCGACCCTGCTCCTGATGCCGGCCTGGACCGACTTCAATGCGGCCGGCACTTCGGCCGGCGGCCATATCGGCGTCAAGATCGTCACGGTATCGCCCGACAACAACGCCTTAGGCAAACCCGCGGTGATGGGGCTTTACCTCCTGCTCGACGGCGCGACTGGCGAGCCCGAGGCCATGATCGACGGCCAGCGGCTGACGCAGTGGCGGACCGCTTGCGCCTCGGCGCTGGCCGCCTCCTATCTGGCCCGCGAGGATGCTTCACGGCTGTTGGTAGTGGGCGCCGGCGCGCTGTCGCCCTTCCTGGCCAAGGCGCATTCGGCGGTACGGCCGATCAAAACCATCCGCATCTGGAACCGCACGCCGGCCAACGCCGAAAAGGTCGCGGCGGCATTGCGCGCCGAGGGTTTTGCGGCCACCGCCGCGAGCGATCTCGACGCCGAACTCGGCCAGGCCGATATCGTATCGTCGGCGACCATCACCACCACGCCGCTGGTCAGGGGCACATTTTTGCAGCCGGGAACCCATGTCGATCTGGTCGGCGGCTTCACGCCTGATATGCGCGAAAGCGACGACGATGCGATTGCGCGTGCCCGCGTCTATGTCGACACCCGCGCAGGTGCCACCAAGGAGGCGGGCGACATCGTCCAACCGCTGGCCTCGGGCGTGCTGCAGGCGCAAGCCATCGTCGCCGATCTACATGAACTGGCGCGCGGTCAGAAGAAGGGCCGGCAAAGCCCCGGTGAGATCACACTGTTCAAATCGGTCGGCGCGGCCCTCGAGGACCTCGCCGCCGGCATTGCCGTCTACCGGGCACTCAAGAGTAGGGGAGTAGGGCAGTAAGGGAGTAGGGAGCCGTACCAATCGTGCGGCTTCGTGCCAATCATACTTTCCTGCCTCACTGCCCTACTCCCCTACCCTTGTTGCAGCCAATAGACGCGCAGCCGATGCTTGTCGGGATCGAGCGCGACGAAGGTACGGCCGAAATCCATGTCGGTCGGCGTCTGCAGGATTTCGAGCCCACGTTCGGCCCAGTTGGCGTAGGTGGCGTCGACAGCGTTCGGCGTGTCCAGCGCGAACACGATCTCCGCGCCGCCGCCCGCTGCCGCAGCGGCCGGTTCGACCGTATGGCGTGACCAGAGGCCGAGCTTGAACCCCTTGTCGAGCACGAACAGCACGAAGGTCGGCGAGGCTTCAACCGGCTCCTGTCCGAGTATCGCGCTATAGAAGGCGCCACTCTGCTCAGGCTTGTCGACATAAAGGATGATGAAGTTAGGGGTCGTCATGATCTTGCTCCAACGTTTCGATTTGGGGAGCATAGGGCGCATCACTGTCAGATTCTGGCAGCAGCGAGAGCAGACGGGATCTTGCTCTATCGCCGCGGCTTGTCGAGCGTCGCCCGCCATTCCTTCAGCAGCATTTGGCGGCGCTTCGGATAGCGCGTGTCGGTGGCGCTGAGACCGGAGATGCGATCGGCACGAAAATGCCTGAAATCCTGCCGCATCTCGCACCACGCAACCACCACGCGCACCT
>NZ_SUEO01000009.1:0-21533 GCF_004962925.1 Mesorhizobium sp.
GGAGAAGCCGGTCAGGATTGTCGAGGTTCCAAAGCCTCTGCCGCTGCCCGGCCAATTGCAGCCCGAGCCCGGCAAGGTCGCCGAGGACAAGAGTTCCCCTGAGGAACGTGTCGCCGATGCCAACAAGGCGGCGACGCAGCAACCCACCAGGTACGGGTATATAAATGCGGTGCAGGTCTATCCCTTTGCTGATGGCGCGCTCTACCAGCTCTACGCCGCGCCTGAACGCGTCAGCGATATCGCCCTGCAGCCAGGCGAGAAGCTGACCTCGGTGTCGGCCGGCGACACGGTGCGGTGGGTCATTGGCGACACCGTCAGCGGCACCGGTGACAACCAGCGCACCCATGTGCTGGTAAAACCCTTCGCACCGGGGCTTAGCACCAATCTGGTGATCACCACCGAACGACGGACGTACCACCTGCAGCTTCAGAGCACTGAGAAGACCGCCATGGCGGCGATCTCCTGGACGTATAGCGAAGACCAGATCGTCGCGCTGCGCCAGCGCAACGCTCAAGCTGAGGCTGTCACGCCGGTGGCGTCGAATGTGGCGCTCGAGAACATCCGCTTCCGCTATTCTATCACCGGTGACACACCGCCCTGGAGGCCGAGGCGTGCCTTCGACGACGGCAGCAAGGTCTATATCGAGTTTCCCCGCCGCATCGATCAGGGCGATGCACCGCCACTCTTCATCGTCGGCGGTGACGGCAACAACCAGCTCGTCAACTACCGCATGCGTGGCAACTATTACATTGTCGACCGGCTATTCGCGGCGGCCGAACTGCGCCTCGGCGCCAAGCAACAGCAAGTGGTGCGCATCACAAGGTCCGACGGCAGGCACCCGCCCCGTCGCATACCTCTCTTTGCGCGTTCCAGCAGGTGAGGGGGAGGGCTCATGACCGAAACTTCCCGCTCTGACATACCGCCGAAACTCGATCCCGAACAGCTGCAGTTACGGGCTTCACCCCGTCGTGCGGTGCGGTTCAAGCGCGGCGTGATCATCGCGATTGCTGCACTCGGATCCAGCGCCATATTCGGCGTCACCATCCTGGCGTTGCAGACACCGGCTCTGCGCATCAAAGAGCAGGCGGAAGAGCTATACAACACCCAGCGCAAGCCAACCGCCGAGGGACTTGAAACACTTCCAAGAGACTATTCCGGAATCAAGCCCAAGGCCCCGCTGCTTGGCCCGCCATTGCCTGGCGATCTGGGCCGGCCGATCCTCGAACGCCAGCGCCAGCTCGGCATCGCGCCGGGGCACGAGATTTCCGACGAGGAACAGCGCCTTGCTCAGCAGGCGATTGAGGCACGTGAATCGAAAGTCTTTTTTTCGATCGAGAATCGACCCCGGCAGATAGACGTCGCCGGCAGTGGGCAGGATGTGCAGAGGCCATTTGAGCCGCTTCCGCAATCCGATGCCGCACGCGCGTCGGCTTCCGTTGCCCCGGCCGATGGCGACCAGAACAATCAGCAGCGCAAGCTCGATTTTATCAGCCAGCGGAACACAAGCGGGATCTACAATCCGCATTCCTTGCAGACGCCGGCTTCGCCGTATCAGCTGATGGCCGGCAGCGTGATCGCAGCAAGCCTCATCACCGGCATCAATTCTGACTTGCCCGGCCTCGTCGTCGCACAGGTCACCGAGAACGTGCATGACACAGTCACCGGTGGAATCCTGCTGATCCCACAGGGGTCTCGCCTGATCGGCACCTATGACAGCGTTGTCGCCTTCGGGCAAAGACGCGCGCTGCTGGTCTGGCAACGCATTCTGCTGCCCGACGGCTCGTCGATCGAAATCGACAATTTGCCCGCGGCAGATACTGCCGGCTACGCAGGCCTTGAGGACAAGGTCGATTTTCACACTTGGCAACTGATCAAGGGAGTTGCGCTAGCGACGTTGCTGGGCGTCGGCACGGAATTGAGCCTCGGGGAGAACGAAAGCGATCTGGTCAAGGCGATCCGCGAATCCGCGCAGCAGAATGTCAGTCGGGCCGGCCAGCGCATCGCCGAAAAGAATCTCAACATTCAGCCCACCATTACCGTGCGCCCTGGATGGCCGCTGCGTGTCGTCGTCCACAAGGATCTCGTGCTTCGGCCGTACCGAGTTGAACAGGAGTAGCTCATGGCGAATCTGAAACTCGGGAAGCTTCCCGATCGGACGCCTTCCAAGATCACCATCACAGTCAGCGCGGACCTGAGCCAAGCGCTCCAGGACTATGCGGCGCTTTACCGTCAGACCTATGGCGAGTCGGAAACGTGGCTGAACTTATCCCATTCATGCTGGCGGGGTTTCTGGAAGGCGACCGAGCGTTTGCCAAGGCCCGAAAAGAAGGCCTGCCGCCTGCCGGCATCTCGGAGAGATCGCGACGCCTGCAGGGTTCAGGTTCTGAGTAGGTGAAGCAGAAGGTTGGTCAAGCCAAACCATGGCGCGCTCCGCCGAATTTCTCAAGCCTCAACCATCGCCCGCGGAGCTAGAACGAATTCTGGCTTGTCGCGGCCTATTTGGTCGTTCCTCACGGCGAAGCCTATACGCCGACCTTCGCAGGGTTGGAGCACGAGCTTGAGGCGCGGCGGCGACTCGGAAACCGAGACCGCGCTCGGCCCGTGCTGGCCGAACTGATGCAGAATGGCCGGCACGTAGGTGCGAATGCAATTGCAAAGCTGCAATATGCGCTCCAAGCTTCCATTGACAGCGGCATGATGGCCAACCCGGCCTCTTGTACAACGTGACAGCTGTCCGGCACCGATGAATTGCAAGGCGTCAAACTTGCAACCGCACAACATCAAAAAGTTGTAGCTACACAGCGTGGCATCAACCCCGTTCAGGCGGGGTGAACGCAATCCTTTGAAGCCACTGGCGCTTCTGCGCCAGGGACGGTCCGGCGCCGTACTTCGGCCTTGTGGCCCATCAAGGAGGCGGTTACTTTCTCAGGCGCCTCTACTGCCGTTAGCCGATCCTCGAAAGTGTGCCGCAGGCTATAGAGGGTATGCTCCGATGTCGGCAGGAGTTTCTTGTCGGTGAGCACTTATTGACCAGGGCCGAAAGCGAGGCTGCCTTGTCACGATACCGCGGGAAGCCGTTCGGATGGAGCTTCATCGCTTCAAGCACGCAGCCGACGATGCACCTGCGCATGCGGGATTTCGCGATCGAGGTGTCGGCGATTAGATAGACAAGATGACGCGCCTCCTCGTTGAGCCCGTCCAGTGCGCCTTCCGCGAGGATCTCTCCCTGCACGAATTCGGCCGTGACGCAGCACGTTGAGCCGCAACGGCCCTGGAAAGCCATGACGGTCATGCCGGGTACTGGCGTGTGCTGCGATGTGTAGGTGGTCACGCGGGGCCCTGACGTCATTGCGATCGGAAGACCGAGATTTTCGATCGGCCTCACAGTTGCGTTGCGGTTGTGGTCTCGGAGTTCACAAGAGCAATCGAGCACTGAGACGCTGACCAAGAGGTAAGAGCTTCGTTCGGCCCTTTCCTTTGCTCTGCGGCATCTCCGGAGGGAACAGACAGGTTCGCCGCGATATACTCGTGGGCCCCCGCCGATTTGACCATAAATCGAGATTAAACGGTACTGTGCACGAGGAAAGGAAAGAACGCCGATTTCCTGCGCTGATAGCAGTTTTTTTCCGTAAAGCGCTTCAACGGGCTGATATTATTGAAATATGGCTTCGATATAGGCCACAGGGAACACCCATCCGAGTGAGGAGCATCTCAATGTCGCAGGAACTCGACTATCTCAGCCGCTGTTTAGCTGCGGGTCAGCTGAGCCGACGTGAATTTCTCGGACATGCGACGGCGCTCGGCGTTTCAGCCACGTTCGCAAATTCGATCCTCGCCAGCGCTGCGCGCGCATCTATGCGTAGTGTTCCAGTTAAACGCGTTTACGAGAAACCTGTACTGACCCCGCTGGGCCACATGGCGCAGGTCACTCAGAAAGCAGGGGCTTACGGGCCGGTCCGCGGCGGTGTCATCATGGGCGGCCTTAGTGGTGCTGGGGCAGCCGACAGTCTCGATCCGGCGACGTCCTCGACGGTTATATCAAGGTCGTGGATATGATCAGGCGCTTACCCACCTGAAGGTCATTCTGCGACACCGCGCCATTTGACAGCAACGATCTGAGGATGGCGCTAAAGCTTGCCATCGACCGCGAGGAGATACTCAACAAGATCCTGCGTGGGTACGGTACGCTCGGCAACGACTTCCCGGTCAATGCCACCTATTCGCTCTTCTCCGACGATATCGAGCAGCGCGCCTCACCAGAGCTGTGCTAAGGCCGGTATCTACCTTGAGGTCTGGCGCGAACCGGACGACTGCTACTTTTTCTGATGTCTGGCTAAAGCAGCCTTTTTCCGCAATCTTATTGCCGATGCCTGCATGCCATTCTACCGTATGAAGATATGATGGGGGGTGTTTGTGGGTTTTCTTACTGAAAATGAATTGAGCTCGCTGCGGATCGAGAACATGGTCCTCCACACGGTGGGTGATGGCAATTTCGTTCCGCAGCCGGCGCGCCAAGTAGAGCAGGCGGACTTCTTCGCGGAGCGCATTCGCGAGACCGACACTGCCGCTGTGTTTGGCTTCGAGAAGAAGTCTCTGACCAAGGCGCAGATCGAACGGATCGCCAAGGGTGAGGATGATTTCGAGACGGGCGCGCAGAACCTGGCGCGCGAGTTCGCCCGCTTCCACGACGGCACCAGCCGGAAGGGCGCCTTCTTCATCTTCGAGCTCGCCACCGACGTGCCGAAGACGAACATCTACAGCCTCATCAAATACGACTACGAAGAGGTGGTCGAGCAGACGGACGGTAACCAAGAGACGCTGCTGCGGCTGATAGTGCAGGCCTTCGTCGCCGGCAAGCGCTCCATTCAGAAGGCCGCGCTCGTCCGCGTGGTCGACGGCAAGGCCGAGATGGCCCTCTGCGCCACTGACAGGATGAAGCCCGGTGCCGACATCGGCGACTACTTTGCCAGCTACCTGCATGTCATGCGCACCCGCACCGACGACGAGCTCAACAGGGAGGTCGTCAACGTCCTGCGCAACACCCTGGCTGAGCGCAAGGAGGACCTGCCTCAAAGGGACGCTGCGCGGGCGCTCAAGCACGCCCAGGCGCATCTACATGACCGGACGATGGTCGACGAAGGGTCGATTCGCGATGCGATTCTGGCCGCTGCCGGCAATCCTGAAGACGAGAAGACGATTAGCCGATTCGACCAGAGTCTGCGCCGCAAGCTCAAGAGTTCCAAGCTTGAAGGCTTGTCCTTTGCGCCAAACCGGAAGATCCTCAAGAAGCCTGGCCTGCGGCAATTGAGGACCACCGAGGGCGTGCTAATCGTCTATCCTGACGACGCTTCTGCCGCGACGGTTTCCCGAGAGAAGCTGGATGGTAGCGGCGAGGTTATCACCATCCATACGAAGAAGGTGACCGATGACCGCATCGTCCCTGAGAACGCTCGCCTCAGCGCTAGATAGGCTCGTCGCGAATGGCTCGTTCATCCACGAAACCACCGATGCCATCATCGTCTCCGAGTTGTCGGCGACGATGGCGTGCGAGATCTCGCAGAGCTTCGCCGGAGTTGCCTGGCAACACGTCGTGTTCGATGGTGCGGATACGGAAACCGGACCCGACGACATCGCCGACGACTTCGGCCCCTATCGCGTAACCGCGCAGAAACCGCCGCGCGGGGGAGACGAGATCCTACTGCTGACGGCATCGGGCTTTCGCGATTGGCTCGCTGGCCCCGCGCAGGCCAAGGTCGTCGTCGTTGTCGGTCTCGACGGGACCATCGCCACTGAGGGCACGCAATTCGTCTCCTTGGAGGCGAGCGATACCGCCCTCGCGGATGTCGTGAAGCTGCGCAGTCCACGTACGCTGGTGCGCGAGTACGGTGCGCAGCGCGTGGTGCCGCAGTCGATCGGGCGTTGGCTCCTATCGGATCCCGAGACCTGGCATGAATCAAACCCGCGGTTCCGCCAGTGGGCCGAGCATGCGATCCGCGCCATCCTGCCCTCCCTGCCCGACGAGATCGACCAGAATACCGGCGCGTTTGTGTTCAAGGGCCCGCCGCGGCTGGCGCTGCCGACGCCGGCCACCAACGCGGACTTGGTCAACGATCTGGGCAGGCAAGGCTTCGGTGACCTTCAGGCGGCCGCGCGGTGGGTCTATGAGCTGGAGCGTGAGGCAGAGACCAGGCACACACTCTTCGCAACCGAGTTAGCCCGGACCGGTGGTAACCAAGCTGACACTATCAAATGCGTTAAGGAGAATACTGGCTTTGCCTTGGAAGGCGCCAAAATTGCCTATCAGATGTCTTTGGCAAAGGTGAGCGCAGACAATCTGAGGGCGCTCGCTGACCTGCGCAAGGCCGTGACCGACGAGACCGGCAAGATCACGGATGCCACCCGGCAGGTTGTCGCAGCCGTCGCATCGGCCCTCGCGATCGGTATCGGCTTGATCGCGGCACGCGTCGCCGCCAACGCGCCTTCGCTCCTGATCGTAGCCGTGATGGCAATCGTCTGCGCCTACATCTTCGTAGTCATCTATTCGGGCCATAGCTTCGCAGCCCTGCACCGCGGGCTGCGGGACATTTGGCGCAACCAGATTTATCGCTTCTTGTCGGAAGAGGATTACACCAAGCTGGTGGTGAAACCCGGCCAGGACGCCGAGCGTATCCTGAACGTTGTGTCGTGGGTCGGGGGCATTGCGGTGGCGGTGACTTTCGTGGTCGCTGTCATCGTGGCACTTACCCCTGCCGCAGACACGGTCCCGCCGCAGGCTCAACTCGAACCAGCTCCGGCTCAATCTTCGCCAGTCGCGTCGGCCCCGGCCCCTGTGGCTACCCAGGGCCCTAGAACGGAAGCTAGCGGTCCTGCCGAGGGGTCGTTGCCAAAGGCCACGATACCGCAGGCACAGCCTGAGACGGGGACGCAGCAGCCGTCGGACGCCGATCGGGACGAATAAGTATGCAGCAGCGTCGGCGGGCTCCCTAGTCCTTTCGAAGTCCGTTGTAGGTTAGCCCGCCACGTCAGCTCGGACTGGAACGTCCACTATCTTCCTGCAGGCCTCCGAAGCTGCCGGACTGCTCTCGGCCCCATTTCAGTCATCCCGATCGCTAGGCCAGTAGGTCCGTTCCTGTCGGCAATATTTCTTTTCAGCGAGCGGCGATTGCCGATATCTCCGGCGTTCAGCAGGTTCGTCAAAAGGTGCGGAGGCGCGAAATCGACGCAGCATTGTGCGGCAGGGAAGGGCGCATGTCTTGCCCCAACAACGCCGTCGCAGGACAACTGGCTACGCTTTCTACCGCCCGTCGGCTCTCTACCACCCGTCGCATGGCGATAGAGCTGGCGGCAGGGAAACTCGTAAGCTATCTATGAATTTAGATCGACGCGTCGAACATTGTGCTTCACATGCGCGTGGGGTGTCGAGCGGGATTGTTGTGACCGCCAGCTGGGGCCGTTAAGTGTGGGGTGAATCGAATGACCACTTCTGATCTTCCATACAGCCGCTCGTCTACTCGACCTAGGGCTGTCGAGCATGAGCGGAGCCCGTCCTTGCCTCAGGGTCTGAGAACTCCAGCTTTGACTTCGCCGAATGGCAGCTCGTAAATAATGCAGTCAAAAGTGTGCATACCGCGGCGGCGACCACATTGTTTCAGTCTTTTCAACAGCGTAAGAATCTGACGGTATTCTTGGCGGTACTCCTTGGCTAGGTGATAAAATTTAATCAATTAAATGAATAGGTTATGGGCTTAATTGATGATTGAGTGGGAGTAGGGGTTAGCGTAGTCTGGAGTGCTCTGGCGTAGTTTTTTCACAGAAAAAACAAAGATTTGCGGTTCATCTCGTTCACTGTCGTTCCTGCATCAACTGAAATTTTTTTGGCCCTGCGGAAAGCCGCGTTGTGACCGGCAGGTGTCACAGCTTTCCTACTCCGATGTGCTAGCTTTTTTTCTGCGCCGAATAGTGTGCGACTGCGCGACGGCCATTTTCAACTCGGGTGTGATATCCAACGGCGCATTCTCTGCCCCATGGGGGTTCTGTAGTCCCTGGACCTGGACGGTTGGAAATGGGAGTTCGATGCCCTGTTCCTTGAAGACTTGGCGGACGCGTACATAGAATTTGCGTTTCATACCGAAGGCGCCTCCCGGCCGGGTTGTGGCCTTGACCCTCAATACGATGCCGTACTCGCCGAACTCCTGTACGCCCTGCATCTTGATTGGGTCGAGCACCCAGTGTTTGAACTCGGGATCTTCCGCCAGTTCGAGGCCGATCCGCTTGATCAGCTTGCGAGCGAAATCGATATCGGTGTCATAGCCAACGGTGATGTTGAATTTGTCGATAACCCAGTCACGGCTCTGGTTCTGGACTGCCCCGAGTTCACCGAACGGTATCGTGAACAGCGGACCACGATGGTGGCGCAGCTTCACCGAGCGCAGCGAAAAGCTTTCCACTGTACCCCTGTAATTGCCCGAGGAAATATATTCGCCGACACGAAACGCATCATCGAGAAGAAAAAACACGCCTGAAATGACGTCCTTGACGACGGTTTGTGCGCCAAAACCCACGGCGACGCCGACGACGCCAGCGCCGGCGATCAGTGGGCCGATCTGGATACCCATAGAGGCGAGCATCATCAGCACCGCCATCACGACGATCAATGCGAGCAGCATGTTCTGGAGGATAGGCAAGAGCGTGTGCAGCCGCGCCTGCTGCGGATCGAGGGTCGGGGCGTCCTCCTCGCTGATCACAGGGTGCGGTATTTCGATGCCCAGCTTTCGTTCGATCAAAGCCTTGATGATCGACCAGCCGAAATCGGCTGCGAGGGCAATGACCACGACGTTGATCAAGCCACGCAATATGAACGTCGTCGTCGTATCGCTGTCCCGCATGGACTGCATGTTCAGACCCCAGACACGCGCGAGAAAGTAAGCTGCCGTCAGGATCAAAATCATCCGGATTCCGCGGTCGATGACAGCGATCGTCACCGCTGGGATCGTAGGCCGGCCGACATCTTCCGAACCCGGCCGCAGGACGAAATTAACCCCGCGCTGGGTCAGCACGATTGCCAAAGGCAGGAAGAATGCGGCGAAGGTAAACCAGAAGTATGTATAAAGGCCGGCGATGCGCTGCAGGAACAGGACGACGAAGTAAGCAGTCAATAACCATGTCGCTTCCGTGTGGCCGCTGTGGCGCGCACCGTCTCGCTGCGTTCTTGGCCGGCGCCAAATGGCAAGCAGCAAGAGCAACAGCAGCACGAAATCGGCGCCCAGTGACAGGACCATCATTCCGTCCTGATCGATGCCGAGGCCCGGCAAGAGGATAAACGCGGCGCCGAAAAAGGCGAAGACGCCGACGATCCGGGGTAGCCAATAGGACCAGTGGTCAGCCGCTTCGTTGGTGATCGGCAAACCACGAACCTCGACGGCGTTCTCGACGTTCATGAAGGAAGGGACGAGCATGGCCATGACGTACATGCGCACACCCCATGTAACGACCGCCGCCATCAGAAATGTCAGTACAATCTCGCGGATAAGCATTGGCCAGTCAAACAACATGAACGCGCCGGCGCTGCCCAGTGCGAACGAGACGATCAGCATGCTGGAATAAAGCGCGCGACCACCAATCTTCTTGGCTCTCCCGATTGGCGTATCCTTCGGTTGCGCGATAACCCAAAGACGAAATGGACGGGTGACTTTGTACGTTGCCCAAGTGAGCGCCAGGCCGGCAGCGATGAACATCGCAATCAGAATAAATACGCTGGCAGGCCCCTTGCTGGACATATCCTGCATGGTCTCTGCCCGAACGCGCGCGAACTGGCCTGGCAGCAGGGGCAAAGTTTGCACGATTCTTTCGATATGATGCCTGATCCGATCGAGCGTCGAGGACGCCATCGTATTCATCTGGCCTGGTGCGGCCACGGCGCCGGAGGATGCGTCGGTCGGCGAAGCTCCTGCCTCTGCAGGCGCTCCCGTTGACCCGGCGTCCTGATTTCGTTGTTCGGCCACCCAGGCCTTCACTGACGGATCGTCGAGAAGCTCGAACAACTGTTTGACCCTTTCAGGCGGGACGGTCGCTGGCGCCTGCGCGTGTGCCGGACCGGCCAGCAGGAGGGCGATCCCAAAGACGAGCGGCCTGGCAATCAGGACAAACATCGCCGCCAGATTTCCGAGACGTCGCGCCGGGCGCACCAGGTTCCTGGCCCCCAATCGTCGAATCATGAGTGGCATCGTGCTGTTAACCTTCCGGCCAAATCGGCGAGCAACGACATCTATGTCCGTTGTTGTCCTACCTTGAAGAAACCGATGTTGCGATACAAGACGTCATCGTTCCCAGCCGGACCATTGCCGGGTACTGGCGGCGTTCATCGAGCCGCCGGGGCAGCAGCCTGAGGGACGACGAAAGTTGCACCGGCACTTAGGGCGGCTGACCAAAATCTCGCGGGACCTTTGGCGGTCGCTCGGTGGTCGACTGCTTCGCGCATATCTGCGGACATTCGAAACCATTATGTTTGACTAGCTGGAGATGCAATGCGCTCAGGGTCGGCACTGCCAAGCGGCAAATCAGGCCGGGAGCCGCCACATTCGCACACGACCTGTGCCACGCAATTCCGTTTCCGCGAGTGGGTCGCAAGCAAAATCTGGCCCGAGCAGTTTGTGAGTTGTATCCGAAATACGGATTTCATCGGGCTCCGCGGACGTTTGAATACGTGCGGCGAGATTAACGGTCTCGCCCCACAGGTCATAGGCAAACCGCCTTTTGCCTATGACGCCCGCGACGATTGGTCCAGAGTGAATTCCAATTCTGAGTCTTAGCGGTTGTCCTGCGAAGCGTTCGCGCTTAACCGCCTCCCGCAGTTCAAGTGCATAGTGCGCAAGGGCTTCTGCATGATCGGATCGCGCGACGGGCAGGCCAGCGACCACCATCACACAATCGCCGATTGTCTTGATCTTTTCGCAGCCGTATCGTTCCGAGAGCAGATCCGCCGCCTTGAAAAAGTAGTTTAAAATAGCGAGCGTCGTCTCGGCTCCGACGCTCCGCGCTCTTTCCGTAAAGCCGACAATGTCGGCAAAAAGCACACTCACCTCAGCGTGGCTGTCTGCAATTTGTTCGTCCGCTTTTAACCGCTCCGCGATCGACGCCGGAAGAATGTTGAGGAGTAGGCTTTCGGCGCGCTGGTATTCACGCGACAATCCCTCTTGGCTCTGCCTCAACGCCTCGTTCATCAATTGTAATTTTTCGTTGAGTTGACGCTCCCTCTCTTGCAGGAGCGTCATTTCATAAGCCTTCTGTTGAAGCCGCTGCCTATTGTCGCGTTCGGCAGTGGCGTCAAGAAAAAGCAGCCACACGCAGGCATTGTCAGCAAAAAGATGAAGGTCCGCGACACGCCCGCTGGGCAGTTCGACCATGGCCATATGATATGGAAGCTCCGGGCAAGGCAGCAAACCCTCCATGAATTCAAGCTGCTCGGCAACAGGCTTACCAATGCGAAGTGATGAGAGTCCGTAATGTTTAACACTACCGCCCTTCGCAGCTATGCAAAGCTGGGCGTCAATTTTCAGATATGCGACAGAGTGCTCGTTGTAGAAGAAATTGTAAATCCAGCTTCTGACTTCTCTCGGCAATCCACGCATGGTCTATTGGGTGACCATCGAAGCAAGCTGACGAAATGCATCATCAACATGTTCACCCGAAAGTGCGCTTGTTAGATAGAGTTGCCATCCAAGTTGCCTCAGTTCGTTAATCTCACTATCCGATATTGCCCACCGATCGGCCAGATCGGATTTGTTGAACAGCAATACAAACGGCATAGCGCCGAATTCGGCCTCGGCCCGCTCGCGTAGCGTGAGCGCCACGGCAAGAGTAGCGGCGCGGGTCCCATCGACGACAAGCACGAGCCCTGTCGCACCTCGCACATAGCTGACGCGGAATGAGCCGATATCGTCTTCGCCGGCCAAATCCCACAAAATCAGATCCACGGTTTTGTCCGGGAGTGCGACACTCTTCTTGTCGATTTTCACCCCCACCGTGGTCAAGTAGGTTTCTGAAAAGATGCTTTGCACAAACCTGCGAACCAGACTCGTCTTTCCGACCGCGAACCCGCCCAACATGCAGATCTTTTTTTGCAACATCCTGGGCTCCGCCCTAGTCTAGGTTTACCGTAACCGAAACCCGGCGATTGGCGGAGTTCCCAGTTCGACTATTTTCAGGCACCGCCGGCTCAAAGGTGCCCGCGCCCCGAACCAGTAGCAGTTCCGGAGCGACGCCGCGTTTGTTGAGAAGCGCACGAACTGTCTCGGCGCGGGCGGCGCTGATCGACGCGTTGGCCGTCTCACGGCCCGTGGCGTCCGAATGGCCGGTCAACATGAACCGAGCTGTCACGCCTGACTTGCGGGCATTTTGGGCGAACTCCTTTAATTGATCCGCCAATCTGTCGAGAATCGCCGTCTGTTCTGGTCCCGGCACAACCTTGCCGGAATAGAAGAGAATATCGGTCGCCTGGATGGCCTCTCTCAAATGATTGAGTTCCGCAAGGCTCAGCTCACGCAGCTGTGAGACATCCAGAACCACTCCGTCCGCGGACAGCTGCTGAGCGGCGGCCCGCGCCCGGTTGATCCAGGCGGCAGGAGCCTCACCCACGACAACGATGCGATCCTGGATGATCGAAAGCTGAACCGATTTCGGCGGGGTCAGCGACGCCGTCAGCCGCTTCACCACGAACTTCGGGTCAAGGCTCTGATAGAATTGCCACTGCGAATGAACGCGGGCAGGATCAACCTCCGTTCCGGACAGCAGAGCTTGCGGGTCGGCGGCAAGCGGGTCTCTCAGGCCGGAAATGTAGAAATGTCCGCCCCTCTCCGTTTGTTGGGCGACGATGATTCCCGGTTGGGCCTCAAGTCGCGACACATAATACTGCCAGTGCTCCGCCGCGCGTGCTTCGGGACTCACATCACGAACCTTGGAGATGTCGAATTCCGGTCCGCCTGCCGAAAGCTGTCGGGCCGCTGCGCGCGCCCGATCTATCCAGGTGTCGGGAGCCTCACCCTCGGCAACGATGCGATCCTCGACGATCGAAAGCCGAACCGATTTGGGCGGGGTCAGCGACGCCGTCAGCCGCTTCAGCACGAACTTCGGATCGAGGCTCTGATAGAATTGCCACTGCGAACGAACGCGGGCAGGATCAACCTCCGTTCCGGACAGCAGAGCCTGCGGGTCGGCGGCAAGCGGGTCTCTCAGGCCGACAATATAGAATTGGCCATCGCGCACCTTTTGTTCGGCAACGATGATGCCCGGCTGGCTCTCCAGTCGCGACACATAGGCCTGCCAGCGCTCCGCCTCGCGTTCTTCGGGGCTCACATCACGGACCCTGGAGATATCGAATACCGGTCCGCCTGCCGAAAGTTGTTGGGCGGCGGCCCGCGCCTGGTTGATCCACGTGGCCGTAGCCTCACCCTCGGCAACGATGCGATCATTGACGATCGAAAGTCGTACTGAATCCGGCGGAGCCAGCGACGCCGTTAGCCGCTTCAACACGAACTCCGGCTCAAGGCTCTGATACAATCGCCAGTGTGAATGAACGCGGGCGGGATCGACCTGCGTTCCGGACAACAGCGACTGCGGGTCGGCGGCAAGCGGGTCTCTCAGGCCGGCAATATAGAATTGGCCATCGCGCACCTTTTGTTCGGCAACGATGATGCCCGGCTGGGTCCCCAGTCGCGACACATAGGCCTGCCAGCGCTGCCCGGATTGCCAGGAAAGAAAGAACCAACCGCCTGCCGGAATCAAAACCAGCAGGACTGCAGCCACCACCAGCCACGGAAATCCCTGGTTTGATTCTTCCTGCTTCAGTTCAACGCAGGTCTGCAACTGCGTCTCTACGCCGGCCAACTGCGAACTGTCGCCGTCAAACTGCTCTAAAGCCTGTGAGCATTCATCATGGATGCGAAGCAACACATCGCGAACTATTTCATGTAATTCCTCTGGCGGATTTCCCCGGATCACCGCAACCAAGGTCGCAAACGGTCCAACTTCTGACCAGAGACGAAGCTCCCCAAAACGGATAGTGTCTAGGCCGCTCTGTTCTTTCTCGTTAAATGAGTCTTTCACAAAATCTTGAATTGCACTTAGCATCGAAGAAATGAGTTGAGGATCTTCGCTCGTTGCATTATCGGCAGTTACATGCGCTATCAAAAGCCCAGAATTGCGGTTGATGAGAAAGACATGTTCTACACGATAGACAAGAGAATGCTTAAGAACAACCTCTGAGAAGCTTGCCCCTGTTCTCCAAGCTTCAAATCTCCACTTGAGTCCATGCCAGGTAAATATATGTCTTAAAGTTTCATTCAGCGACTGAAAGGTCTGATCGATCTTTTCCCCGATCGACTTGCGAATTGCCGGCAGAAACACCGGGTATAATATATCCGTAAGCGTACGCGGGCTCTTCTGGATGGACCGTTGCACGGCCCTCTCGACAGCTGGCGCAAGGGCCTCTCCGAGTTGCGCATGAGGCGCACGTGCGGCTGCACTGGGGAGAACACCCCCCACTGCAGCCGCAAGCTGCTCAGGTTCGTCGAGCAGGTGCGTAACTCGTGAAAGCTCCGAAATTTCGCGGCCGACCAGCAACTGGCGCAGCGTTTCCATGCGAGGATCGGCGGTTGGAACTCCGTCGAAACGCGCACGATAGTCCGGATCAACGTTCCGGGCAATTTCGACCAAAAGACTAGCCAGAGCCTCGCGATCAATCTCTGTATCGTTCGAAGCTGCTTGAGGAAGGCTGATTGGGTCGACGGTCGACGTCAAGTTCCGATCAACTCACTTTCCAACTACGTTCCGAGTTGCTCTTGCTGCCGACGGGATCCTGATTTAGACATTTTGCAACCTCGACAAACAGGCCCGCCAAAAGATTTCGGTCGGTCTTGACGTTGCTGAGATCGGAAAACATTTTCTCGATTAGCATCTGAACGCCTTCATTCTTCTGCTTGATTTCCTCACGCAGCAAATGATCGTTTCGATTTATCCGGTCCGCAACTTCGCGCTCAAGCTCGCTCAATTGATCCGACAACGCGCGCACCTGCTTTTCAAGTGCCTGGTTTTGCTCGCGAAGATTCCGGTCAATCTCCTTGTCGGCGTCGGCTCGTGCATCTTTTTCGTTCCGCAATTGCCCCGCAAGCGAATCGATCTGCTTCTTTGCATTTGACTCGTACATTTCAAGATTGCGCTTGGCCTCGGATTCGACATCCTTGAAGCGCTGCAAGACCCGTTCTTCGAGCTTGGAAAAGCGGCGGTCATAGTCCTGCATCTGGTTGCCGAACAGCAGATCACGTATCTTGTCGACACCTACAGCGTCGCCGGAGGCCGCGCTCTCGCGAGCCTGGCCCGCCATGAAGGCCAGCCCGTTTCCGTCTGCATTACCTATCAGATTTACGTCCGCTTTATTTGCTGAAGAAGCGGTATTCGAAGATTCCTTGGCCATCCTTATGCCCCTTCTTTTGAACAACTGCCACAGTGCGACACTCAGAAACGGGCAAGCATGTCAGCAAAATACCCGGCTCGCAAGCCGGAATCTTCTTGACTTAAGCCAATTCGTGCGTCCCTTTTACATCTCTTGGACTAGCAGCAAATGCACGAGTTCCGATTGATGTCGCTCTCGCATCTCTTTGTGATAGCAGCCATAACCGGCTAATCTAATCGACCATTGGACGAAATCTACTATCGAAATGAGTAATACAATGTCAGGCTATAGCTACAGGAGCACAATTAAGTATTGCAGACTCATTAGAAATATCTAAATTAGCTGGTCTGGCGGTGCGCAGACTGTTTCGCACCCGGCTGTATACTGCGACGATCAGCTTCCGATACGGCCCAACGGTAGAAGGAAGGTCCTCTTTCGCACGGATAATGGCTGTTCGAGAATGCACCTTGGAATCGAGGCGTCCCGGTCGATAGGAGGGGAGCAATAGTCCCAATAACTGCAGTCATTCACACCAAAGTTTCAGTGGGCTTGCATTTATTGTGCCCCGATTGCAAAAGACGTCAGGTTGCCATAGCTGTTGCACGGTGCCAGGGACCGCAGCTTGTGGTCATGGCGCCGACTCCGGGGATCGACATGAGTATGCGGCATGCTTGGCTTTGACGTGCATCTGCGAGAGCTGGCGCCCAAGCTCGGCGGCACGGATGCGAATGCTGCGCCAGGCTTCCAACGTCAGTAGCACGACAGGAGCAAGCTCGCTCTACAGCCAAATGGCGTCGCGGCGGCTCGGAAGAGTTCGCAGGAGACTGTTTGGACGCAGCATCCCTGAGGACCGTTCCCTTTGGCAGGAAATCGCCGGCCATATTTCGGGACTCTTGTTCTATCTTCGAACCAGGTGCGGGTAAGACGGCGTGGCGCATAACCCCTTGGTTTCAATCGTGGTTCCTGCGCACAACGCGGAGGTAACGCTGGCGCGCGCACTCGATTGCCTTCTCGATCAGGAAATAATGGACTGGGAGGCGATCATCGTCGACGACGCCTCCACGGACGCTACCGCCGCGATCATCGCCGGTTATGTGGAGTACGATGCCCGATTTCGGACATTGAGCTCTTGCGCGTTTAGCGCCGCCGGCGCGCGCAATACCGGGATTTCGACAGCGCGCGGCCACTGGCTCATGTTTCTGGATGCGGACGATTGGGTGGATGCCAGCTTCCTTGCGAAAATGCTGGCCGCACTGAAAACCGCTCCCGATGCAGTGGCCGCCTATTGCGGTTCTCGGCGCGTGATGCCCGATGGCGAACTCACCCCGTCGAGCATCCCGACGGAGGTTGCGATCCAGCCCTTCGAAACATTCGCCCGCCAGTGTGCCATCCGCACTCACGCGCTGCTCGTCGACCGGGAGACAATTGTCGAGTTGGGCGGTTTCGATGCGTCGCTGCGCACCTGCGAGGACTGGGATCTGTGGCAACGCCTCGCACGCCTAGGCAAAAATTGGGTGATGGTCGACGAGCCGCTCGCTTTCTATCGGGCCAGCCCCAACTCGCTCAGCCGCAATTCGGCGCAGATGCTGGTAGATGCGGAAATCGTGATCGCCCGCGGCTTTTCTCCTGATCCCAGGGTCAAACACCCGGCATCGGCACACGCCAATGGAGCGATTTCGGCGAACGGCGGCACCGCTTCCGAGGCACTCGCGTGGTTCGCGTTGTGGAACGCCGCGTCGGATTGCGGCAGCGGCTCGCGCTCGATCGACCCGCAGTCCCTGCGCGCGCTCCCGGCAGGACGCAAATGGGCGCGTGAGATCGCCAAGGTGGTCTTCGATGGCCTAATGGTCGGAAGCCTGTCGGTGCCAGCGCAATTGGCTGCCAGGTGGGACCGGTTCGGCGGCGCCCTCACCGAGTTGATCCTCGACCTTGGCAAGGTCTGGGACAATCCCGTCGCGGGTCGCCGCGTCCAGTATCAGCTTGAGCAAATGCTTCTCGACGTCGACGATCTTGCCGCGCCGCGCAGGCTGGCGCGGACACTTGGAATTCGCGTTGACGCTCGAAATCCGACCACGGTCGAACTTCCGCAAGGAATCGATCAGATCTATGCCTATTTGATGATGGATGGCCAGATCGAGGCTGTCGTGCAATTCGGCGTACTCGGGACAGTGACAAGGCGTCATTGGATTGAATCGATCCTGAATGTCGTGCCCCCTGAGCGGCTTGAACGCCGGTCTGATCCGGACAGTCACTTCGGCAAACTCGCCCAATTGGCCGAGGAAGCGCGGGAGCTGGTTCGGTCGAGCGTCGAACCAGCGGAGCCTCCCGCGGCGCCGCGCCGCGCACGGGTCAAGCACGATAAGGATCGCACGTCGTTCTGGAACGGCTATTTCGCGACTGAGGATCCCTGGAACTACGATTCGTCCTATGAGCAGGAAAAATATGAGCGGCAGCTCGAAATTCTGCCTGCCGGTCCGATCGGACGGGCGCTTGAGCTGGCCTGCGCGGAGGGGCACTTCACGCGGCAGCTGGCGCCGCGAGTGGGCCATTTGACCGCAACTGACATCTCCGCCATAGCCATCGGGCGGGCGGGCGCGCGATGCAGCGATCAGCCGAATGTTGAGTTCGGCGTACTGGATTTCGCTGCGGACACGCTGCCGGGTGAGATGGACCTGATCGTCTGTTCGGAAGTGCTCTACTACCTGGACGATCTCGCCGAGTTGCGGCACATCGCCAAAAAAATCGTTGAGGCATTGGTGCCTGGCGGCAGTTTCATCAACGCACACGCATTCGTGCTGCGTGACAATGTTGAAAGGACCGGCTTCGACTGGAACACATTCGGTGCACAAGCGATCTCGGAGACGCTGGCAGCGACCGAAGGCCTCGTCCTCGATCAATCGATCCAGACCGAGCTCTATCGCATAGACCGCTTCCGCCGCCTGTCACCGGACGACGTGGCGACGGAACCGATGATAGATCATGTGCCAATCGGCGCACGCCTCGAAATCGGGGTCGCGCGAAATATTGTCTGGGGCGGGGCGCGGGCCTTGCGCCGCGACGTTGCGCGTAGCGAGCGGCGGCAGCGTATCCCTGTCCTCATGTATCACAGCGTCTCCGATAATGGTCCGGCCGCTCTCGCCCGTTTTCGGCTCACGCCCGCCGCATTCGCCAGCCAGATGGCATGGCTGCGCTCCAATGGCTTTCACGCGATTGGGTCTGAGCAGTTGGAAGAGTTCATCGCCAACCGTCGCCCTTTCGTTGGCCGCCCAGTGCTCATCAGCTTCGATGACGGCTTCCAGAACTTTGCTGACCATGCCTGGCCGACTTTGCGCGCGAACGACCTGACCGCGGAAGTATTCCTGGTGACGGACTTGGTGGGTGAAAGTGCACTGTGGGACGCGGACAGCGGTCCGCCGACGCAGCTTATGGACGCCGGGACGGTGCGGCGCCTCTCCGCCGAAGGTGCGTTCTTCGGAAGCCATCTGGCGACGCATCGCGCGATCGATGGTCTGTCGAGCTCTGACTTGGCCGCCGAGCTCTTGCGATCTCGTATGTTCATCGAACGGTGGACCGGTCGGCCAACCACGGCGTTCGCGGCACCCTTCTCAGTCACTGACCGACGGCTTGGCCGGCTGGCCAACGAGTGCGGCTATCGAATCGGCTTCGGCCGCAAACACGGGCCAGCGGATCTCGATTGCGATCCCATCGACCTTCCGCGCATCGAGATTCGCGGGGACCGCTCGCTCGATGACTTTGTTGCCACTGTCGAGGCCGTGCTCGAATGAACGGCGAACTTGTCAGTGTCATTTCAGTGTCCCGCCCGTTTACCACGTTCGCAAGTCTATTGGGCGACTTGGGACACGGCTGACATCAGCTCCTGCGGGCTTGGCGCCGCAAACATGTATCGCCCACCTTCTGGAACCTCCGTGAAGCTCCAGCGGACGATCCCCTGCCGGTCCAGTAGGAACTGACCGACCAGTTGTCCGTGTCCCGTTGCCATCATCTGCTCGTCGGCTTCAGTCAGTTCGTAATGGTCCCTCTTGTTGAGGATTTCGCTGGCCGCAATAGGATCCATAGGACCGGGCAACTCGCCTGGTATGTCGACCCGCATATCCTTTGCCGCTGCCATCGAGACCTTGTACGGCCAGTTCGTCTCGTTTTGGGTGAACTCGAGATTGGGCAGTCCAAAAGCACGATGTGAAGCGCGTTCAGGGTCGGAGGCCGCAAGCAGATTCGGCATCGGGTGGTAACGGAAATAGAGACGCGCCCGTTCGATCGGCGTGTTGACCACCGTCAGGCTCCCCACGCCCTTTTCGCGCAGCTCCGGATCAAGCCGCGCCTGGGCGGCGATATGGCGCCGGCAAAACGCACAATGCAGACCTCGAAACAGGCCGACCAGCACCGGTTTTTGTCCGCGAAAGTCGTCAAGCGCGATCTTGCCTTCCTGGGTAATGGCGTCGAGTACTACGTTCGGCGCACGGTCGCCCGGTTGAAGCGGTACCAAGTCACTACGCGAGGACATCTCCAATCTCCAACCCGGCTAGTCGAGAAAAGGCAGCACCACAAGCGCTTCCGGGTCGAGCCCGTGCTGGGCGCATATACCCTGCGCCAGGGAAAAGTAGCGTTCGGCCTCGGCCAGATTGTCGAGGTCGAGATTAAGCGTTGCGAGACCATCATAGCACGGAAACAGCAGTTGGGGTTCGCCCGTTTCGCGGGCTACGTCCAGTGCTTCGTGGAACAAGCCGACCGCCAGGTCCGGACGGCCGTTGCACTGGTGGATCTGCCCAAGCACGATCAACGGCACCGGCAGGTGCTCGCGTTGGTCGAGCGCCCGGTCGATCTCGATGGCCTTCTCGGCAGCAGGCACGCCCTCCGTTGGACAGCGATCCGTGAAAGTACAACAAGCGACCGCCAGATTGGCGAGGAGGCGCGCCTGGAAACCCAAGTCACCGATATGGCGCGCCACTTCAAGGCCGCGCCGACAGACCTCCATCGCCTGTGCCGGATCGATAGTCGTGTAAAGCACGCCGAGATTGGTGTAGCCGCGGCACGCCGCGCCCAGTAGACCGGCAGCTTCGGCCAATTCAATGCTACGCTCAACTTGACGCACGGCTTCATGGTTTCGCCCAAGGCGAGCCAGCGCGACAGCCTTGGTATTAAGTGCCTCGGCGGTCACAAGAGTTGCATCACACCCTACCTCGGAGACATGCTCCGTTGTCAGAGAGCGTACGCAATCCAGCGCCGCGTCTGCCCATTTTGCCGCGAGAGCGTGATCTCCGCTACGGAACGCCTGTCGGCCACGTTCTTGCCAGAGATGCGCCTGCTCGATCGGGGCGTCCGCTCCATCGAGGAGCGCTGCCGCTTCGGCATAGCGGGATTCTGCGTTGTCCCGCTTGCCGACGTCCCAGAGCAGCCGACCGATCTTGCGTAAAACGCGCGCCGAAGCGACACGGTTGGCTGACTCGCGGTATGCCTGCAACACCGTCTCGTAGTGGTGGTGCGCGATCTCGCGGCGGCCTACCGGGGCGCTTAAATCGGCAATGCGCTCTGCAATTGCCAGTTTGAGCGGTGTTTGCCCGATCGCGGCCAACGCAGTCAGTGCTCGCTCGTAGAAACGAAGGGCGTCGTCGTTGGCGTATATCATGCGAGCGCGATCGCCCGCCGCCTGCAGGTAATGCGCGCCCCTCTCTCGCTCGGCGCTCTGTGCGAAATGATGACCTAGCACGGTCAAATCCTCGAGCCGCTCCGGCTTGTCGCCGAACAGTTGCTCCAAGGCAGCACCGACCCGCCCGTGGATGTCGGTCCGGCGTTGCAGGAGCAGATTCTGGTAGATCACGTCCTGCAGCAATGTTTGTGTAAAGCGGTAGCTTTGGGACGAGACCGAGCCTGATCCGGCAACTTCCTCGATGATTTCCGCATCGCAAAGCAGTTCACAGCCGGCTTCTAGCCGGCCGGGGTCGGCTGTCACGGCTTTCAGAAGTGTGGCATCGAAGCGCGGGCCGATTACCGCGGCCTCCTGGGCCAACCGGCGCACCTCATGGGGCAGCCGGTCGACGCGAGCAAGCAACATTGCCTGGATAGTGGCGGG
>NZ_SUEO01000009.1:21543-25739 GCF_004962925.1 Mesorhizobium sp.
CGCCTGCCACAGTCCGCCATCGCTGGCCCTCGCGCATCAGTACACCGCGATCGATAAGGCCGCGGACGATCTCCTCTACAAAAAGGGGGTTGCCGCCCGCGCGCTCGAGGATCTGGTCGAGAAGCCCTCCTGCGGAGTTTACCCAGCTCTCGCCGAAAAGCGCCGCCAGCAGGCTGCGTCCGTCATCATTGTTGAGCGGCGAAAGCCTGAGCGCTGTGTGACTGACCCGACTTGAGTCGAGCTGGCCGTTGTCCGGCGCCGGACGATGCGTGACCAGCAACATCAACCGCGTGCGTTCCAACCTGTCCATCACGAAACGTAGTGCCTCGAGCGACACGGCGTCGGCCCAGTGCAGGTCTTCGACGACAATCAACAGCGGCGACAAAGCAAGGCGCCGTTCGATGATGGTGCGGACTGCGTAGAGAATTTGCCGTCGCAGCTGCTCGGGCTCGACATGCTGCAAGGTGGCATCGGGGTCGCCAAGGCCGAGCACATGGTAGAGCAACGGCATCAGCCGCTTCGCCTCCTCGCCCGGCAGGCCGAGATCGGTAAGCAAGCCTGCGAGCTTCCCTCGCATTTCGTCCCCATTGTCGTTTTGCATCATCCCGGCAGCGCCGCGCACCACTGCGCCCAAGGCGCCAAATGATTGTTCGCCCAGCGGTGAGCAGGTGGCCAGCCGCACGGCGACGTTGCGAAAACGATCCTCGTCGCCGACGCGGGCGACGAACTCCTTCACCAGCCGCGATTTCCCTATACCGGCCTCTCCGACGAGGCGGACAAGTTGGGCAGAGCCGCTGCACGCCTGGTCAAGGCTCGCCAGCATTCTATTGAGCTCCGCACCACGACCTATTATCGGCGCACTGAGGCCGAGCGCCTCGAGCCCACGCGCTGCACGCGGCGCCGCAAGCGGTGCATCCAGTCGATGAACGAGCACACTGCCAGCCTTGCCGCGAAACACGACATCACCCAGCGACTCGTAAGAGAAGGCATGCCGGGTCAGCTTGTGAGTGAGCTCGCCTACCAGCACCTCACCCGGTGCGGCCAGCGATTGCAGGCGTTGCGCCGTATTCACTGTGTCGCCGGTCACCGAATAGGATTTGGCGGTGCCGATGCCCAATCCGCCAGTAACGACCGGACCAGTGTTTATGCCGATGTGGAGTAACAGAGGCGAGCCGGAGTGGGGGGTGCTTTCGCCGAGCCGCGCCGTCCGGGCGATCATGTCGAGAGCCGCGCGAAGCGCACGTTCCGGATCGTCCTCATGTGCGACCGGCGCACCGAACAAAGCGAGCAGTGCATCGCCGATGAATTTGTCGACGAAACCACCGAAATTTCGCACGGCCGCCGTCAATTCCTTGAACAGTTCGTTCTGCAGCGCTTGCATGACCTCGGGGTCGAGCTGCTCGCTGAGTGTCGTGAAGCCGCAAAGGTCAGCGAATAGGACTGTTACCGTCCGGCGATCGGCGTCAGAGACGGGATACAGCCCTTCTTCGCTTTCGACGTTCGGAAGCAGCGACGGAGTTCGAGAAGGCGGCACAACGGTCCGGCTTGGTGTGGGAGCAGGCCGTTCGACGGTTTTTGCGGGCGCACCGACGCTTGCCCCGCATTTCGGACAGAACTCGAAATCAGGTGCGCAAGGGTAGCCGCAACTGGCGCATGGCACGGGCTGGCGCCTGCCACACCTCGGACAGAAAGCGTAACCGCCCTCAACCTCGAAACCGCAGCCCGAGCAGTCCATAGGACAAGACCTCACCAGGGGCCGTGACGGCGTGATCTCACTACGCACTTCACGGCCAGGGTATTTCACAAGGATGAACCGATAACCGTCGACCAGCAAGCGGCAGCATAAATGGGCATCGAGCGAGCAGTGTGGGTCCGGTGGCAGAGCGCTGCCGATCGAGGCGGAAGCCGTCGTCGAAATCCCGAAAGGCATCAGCGTCAAGGAAGCGGCCGGATCAGACGCCAGAGGCTCACCCATAGATCGCCGTCGCTTGCGGTTGCGGACCAGAAAATCAACCTGAAGTAAGGCTCAGCTCGCCTTGATCTCTGCCTGGCCGATCTTGCGCCATCGGGCGTTTTCGCGAACCAGTTTCAGGTCGTCGGTCGTCTCGGCAAATGTCCGCAAACGGTATTGCCGGAGCAGGTCCGGGAAGAGCGCCCCTTCCGGCAGGCCGGCAAGCTGCTCGCGGACCGAGATCTTTTCATCGATGACCCGCATGCCCCAGGCATTTTCCCGAACCTGCAGCTCCGCAGCCAGATCGCGCTCTTCCGGCGCGTTTTCATCTAGCGCAGCCAGCAGGATCGAGTGGAAAAGCGCTACGTAACCTATCTGTCTCAGGCCGCCCACAACCCGCACGCGCGGCAATATGGCAAGGACGAGGAACATCAGGAACAAGTTCGGTAGCAGCACGCCGTCCAGCAGCGCCTGCCTGAGATGCGGCCGCTCGAACGGGATGGAAAGACCATGCGGCCTGTCAGGCTCGATCAGGTACCCGTTATCGAGGACAAGCTTGCGCACGCGCTCCTCGCGGATGCCCCAGAAATAGGCCGTGGCATTGGGCAGGAATCTGCCAAATGGGCTCGATGCGGCCGCTTGCAAGGCACATTCGAGACGCTGGCGCCTTGCGGGCTCAATGAGCAGCCTGGAAAGAAGGCTGCCATCATGTTCTAGATGCCGCGCCACGGCAGCCGCAGCGAGCCGATCATCGATGAAAACCGGCAAGGCCATGCCGGAACGATCCCAATCGGCGACCAGATCCTCGTTGAGGGCTGTCAGCGCATCGGCGGCGGTTCCAAACACCTTGTCCTGGCTGGCAAGCAGTGTGTCCAGCCAGCGGCTGGCATCCGTTTCGTCGCCCACCGCTTCGAGCGCGCGCTTATTGAGGGTGACGGGACCGGCCACGCAGGCGCTTTTGCGGCACAGTTTGTGGCGCCCCATGCCAAACAGGTTGACCTTGTCGTCACCGACATCGAGCCATCCCGGCCCCTCCCGGCCAATTGTCTCCATGGTCATCGTCGTTCCCATGAAGCTGAAGAAGGCCGACAGCCCGTTTTCGACCGCGCCGAGCCAGGCAAGCAGGAGGGCATCGAAGGTGATCCGGTCCATGAGAAGCAGGCAGTGCAGGCCGGACTGAATCACCGGTCTGTACTCGAACTCGTCGAGGGCCTTGCCGATCTCTTCAGGCTGCATAATCACCCCAAGGCGCTGATGCAGGACTTCGCGCAGGATCGAGCGGGCAGCGATCGCCGGGCCCGATGCAGGCCTTGCCACCGGCCGCCACAGATGGCGGGCGTAATCGGAAACCGGTGCATTCCAGTTCTGCTCGATGTCACGCACGACTTCCGGGCAGAGCAGCGACAGCACAGCCAGAATTTCCGCCGGAGGCGTAGGGGTTGGGTCAAAGACGGCGGTCATTGGTCCCGTCTAGCCGCTTGCGGTGCAAACGCCAAGGGAGACAAATCACCTGCTCGCTGGCTCGGCACGAATTGTTAGATTGGCTAAACAGTTAAGGCTGAACAGCGGATCTCAGAACCGCAGCCGTGCCATGCTCAGGAGGTCGTGGTACTGCCCGTCGGTAAAACCGGCCTTCACATGCCGGCCTTCGACCTCGAAGCCGTGGCTTGTGTAGAGACGGACGGCCGGTTCGTTGTCGGCATAGACGGTCAATTCGACCCGCTTCAGGGCGCGCCAGTTGTCGGCCACGTCAAGCAGCGCGCCAAGTATGGCAGAGCCGATACCCTTGCCGACAAAGGCATCGTCAAGGCCGATATTGATCTCGCCGATATGCGAACGGCGCGGCGAACCCTGCACCACAAGGCTGCCATGGCCGACGACCTTGCCGTCCAACTCGGCAACGATCCAGGTGGTTTCCTGGCCGGACTTGGCGATGCGCCGCTCCACCTGCTCCACCATCTCGAAGGGCATCCTGAGCGTGCCCCAGCGAAAGCCCGGCATGTTGAAGATAGCGCAAAGCGCCTCCGCATCGCTTGGCCGGACGGCCCGGAGCTGCGGCTGGATATTCTCGGAGGATGGCGAGGTCGTGCTGGTCATGGCGCTCCCGGCGAAGGCAATCGGCCCGGCACGATGCACCGGACGTCACCTGAAAATCCAGCCGTTTCTGGAAACTATGATGCCGATTGCGAGCTAAAATACCGGGAGGTGGCGTAGAGTTTGAAGACGCCGCTGATGCCGATCCAGC
>NZ_SUEO01000009.1:25749-38536 GCF_004962925.1 Mesorhizobium sp.
GAAAAGGGCGAGCCAGCACAACGTCCCGGTCGCTGTCCAATCGATCCGGTGCACCGCAGCGTCGGTGATGACGAGGCCAAGGATGGCAAGCAGGCCAACCAGGAACTGCGCCAAGCCGAGCACCAGCAGTTCCTCGCGCGGCGCGCTTCTCCAGACGAGATATACACCGCCCGCACCGGCGAGGAAGATGGCGCTGTAGACCTGAGCGTGAAAGGCATCAATCGGCCATGGCCAGAAGCTGCTAAATGTCAGGGGCAACAGCAACAGGCCGACGCCGTAGAGCCCGAGGATCGCCGCTTCCACCGGCATGTAGCCGCGCCATGCGAGGTTTAAGATCACGCCTTTTGCAGAAGGACGGCCCCTGGCCCGCCACAGGAACAGCCCGGATACCGCGACCGAAGCAAGATAGACCAAAAACCAGAGCCAGGGTGCTTTGCGCTCGAAGTTGAAATAGCCGAGATTGATGAACGAAGCCGCCGACACGATGACGGTGAAGATGAAGGCCATGACGAGCACGAGCCTGCCGGGCGACCAGCGATTCCAGACCAGCAGCGCCACCATCACGACCATTTCTGCGGTGTAGAAGCCGCCGAGGAAGCGGGCATTGAACGGCGTGACGGCCCAAGGCAAGCGCGGCTTGACCAGCATAGGCGCGAAAAACAGGCCGGCGCCTACGATCAGGACGATGATGACCCCCACCGAGAAAAGGCGCAGGGCCGCGGGAAATGGCGGGTTGTCCGGTGTCGGCACGGGAGAAAGCCCCAAAGATGAATGCCCATGGACCCATCATAGTGCCGCTTGCGGCCGGTGAAAATCCGCCGAATGGAAATTGACCTGTCACCGAGCTTATCCATTCGAATGGCAGTACGGTCCGTTTCGACGTAAGATGGAGCGCTAGGACCGAAGACCGGTTCGGCCAACACGCCTCGGGGCCCATTTTCCGGAGCCTGCATGATGAACGAAGCTCAGGATCTGTTCTCGCTTCTGCGGCAATCGACCGATGTCGATCCACAGGCAATCGACGCGATTAGTCGAACCATCGCGGAGGGCAAGGACCGCGAACTTTGCCGCATCAATGTGCCAGCCTTCGCCAGCAAGCATGGCCTCGACGAGGAACGCGCCATAAGCGCCTTTCTTCATGCGGCACGGGTGGGCATCTTCGACATTTCCTGGAATGTTCTGTGCCCCGGCTGTGGCGGCGTGCTCGACACCAACGCCACGCTGAAGACCCTGCAGAAGGACGAATACACCTGCGCGCTGTGCTCCGAGGGCTATTCGCCGACCCTCGACGAGATGG
The DNA here is from genome assembly GCF_004962925.1 of Mesorhizobium sp. Lineage (GTDB taxonomy): Bacteria > Pseudomonadota > Alphaproteobacteria > Rhizobiales > Rhizobiaceae > Mesorhizobium. Next base: position 27,047 of record NZ_SUEO01000009.1, read on the forward strand.
TCGAGGTGACATTCACCGTCAGTCCCCGCGTGCGCAGGATTGCCGCCCACAATCCACACGAACTGCCGTTGCTGGAATATTTCCGCCAGATCTACTGGGCGTCCGGCGTCGATCTGCCGGAAGAGGATTTCGCGAAAAAGATGGAAGCGTTCTCGCTGGAGGATATCGAGCTTGCGCCCGGTGAAAAGGCGGTTCTGCCCATACAGCTTCCGTCCGAATTCGTTATCGTCTTCGAGCCGGTCACCCATTCAGTGCAGTTCATCGACGGGAAGGGCGAACCAACAAAGGAGCGCCGAAGCCTCTCTTTGATCTTCGACCGCGACCATGTCCAGAACCAGACGCTGGAGATGCAGCCCGGCCCGTTGCGCATTTCGCTGGAGAACAGGACCGACGCCCGCGTGCTGCCGACCGTCTTCATCGCCGGCCAGGAATTGCATGATTTCCTGGGCAAACGCCGGCCCTTCCTGACCGCCAAGCGCCTGCTCACCAACCAGACTTTTCGCGATCTCTATCGCACGGATACGCTCGACATCAACCAGCGCCTGAAGATCACCAGCCTGACCTTCCTGTTCACCGACCTGCGCGGATCGACCGAGCTTTACGAGCGGGTGGGCGATCTTTCAGCCTTCGATCTCGTGCGCGAGCATTTCCAGGTTCTGCATGAGATCGTCGCGGCGGAGGCAGGCGCGGTGGTGAAGACGATCGGTGATGCGGTGATGGCGACCTTCGCGACGCCTGATCGTGCGATTGCTGCGGCCCTCAGGATGCGCGATGCCATGCGTGAACTCAACGACAAGAGCGGGCGCGAGGATCTGCTGCTCAAGATCGGTGTCCATGCCGGCCCCTGCATCGCCGTGTCGATGAACGAGCGGCAGGACTATTTCGGCCAGACGGTCAACATTGCTTCACGGGTCCAGAACCTTGCCAACGCACAGGCGATCTTCGCCACGCGTGCGGTGGTCGACGACAATCTCACCGCCGAACTGCTGCACAGGAACGCGCTGACGCCCGTGGCTCACGAGGTCTCGCTGCGCGGCATTGAGCGAGAGATTGCAGTCTATACGATCCCCTGAAGATTTCTCCGCCCCTTACACGCGCCTGCAGAGGAAATAACGATCGGCGGGCTCCGAAGTCGGCGGCGGGAGGCGTTGCAGCAGCGGGTGATCGAGCGGCGTGCCACTGACCGCGAAGCCGCCGACGCGAAGCAGGCGCGCAATCAGATCGGGAAGCCAGGTAGCGGTCACTGCATCGCGATCGTCATAGCCGGTGCCGATGTCGGCATGAACAAGAGCGGCGTCGATGCCAATGAACTTGCGGGCCGTCTCGCGTATTTCGCCGAGCACGAGGTTTTCAGCTTCGGGAATTGAGCTGGCGTGTGCGCCAACTTCGCGGTCGAACACCACGATCCGGCGCCCGGGCAGGCGCTCGCGCAGATGGTGGAACGTCCGGCCATTGCCGAGGCCGAGCTCGAGCACAAGCCCCTCCATCTTCGCCACCTCGGGGCAGATTTGATTGAGAATGTCGCGCTGTGCGGTCATCCTGCTGATGAAATTATCGAGGCGACTCATATGCGATTTTATGTCCTGAACCAGCAGCCCCGATCGAGGCTTGCCGCATATAGAGGCGAACGACAAACCCTGCAATAACCCAACCGGCCGCCGACAAGCGTCATACCGGGTGGAGTCGTCGGCAGGCCGCGCGGCGGAACAGCGATCTCACTTGTAGGGGTCCGCGGCGTCCCGCAAGCCGTCGCCGAGGAAGTTGAACGCCATGATGACGAGAATGACGGGGAGCATCGGCAAAAGCAGCCATGGATAGAAAGCGATGACGCTGACGCTGCGCGCCTCGGTGAGCAGGATGCCCCAGCTGGTTATCGGGGCTCTCAGGCCGAGCCCGAGGAAGCTCAGCGCCGTCTCGCCCAGGATCATGCCGGGTATGGAGATCGTCGCCGTCGCGATCAGATGCGACATGAAGCCGGGAATGAGATGCCGCCCGATGATGCGGCTGCTTCTGGCGCCCATCAATTGCGCGGCCAGAACATAATCCTCCTCGCGCAACGCTAGAAGCTTTGAACGCACGGCCCGCGCCAGTCCGGTCCAGTCGAGCAGCCCGAGGATGACGGTGATGCCGAAATAGATCAGGATCGGACTCCAGGTTATCGGCATGATCGCCGCCAGAGCCAGCCATAGCGGAATGCTGGGGATCGATTGCAGAACTTCGATTATCCGTTGAACGATCAGGTCGAAGATACCGCCGTGATAGCCGGCCAGTCCGCCGATGACGATGCCGAGCAGGAAGCTGAAGCTGATGCCGACGAGGCCGATTGTCAGTGAAATGCGTGCGCCATAGATGATGCGCGAGAGCACATCGCGCCCCAGCCTGTCAGTGCCGGCCAGAAAGAGCTGGCCGTTTTCGGCAGGGCAGACAAAATGCCTGTCACCTTCGATCAGGCCCCAGAACTGGTAACTGTCGCCCTTGCAGAAGAAACGGATCCGCTGAACATCATCCTGTTGCTCGATGTAGTTCCGCTTGAGCGTGTCCATATCCAGCATCATCTTGCGGCCATAGACGAACGGACCAACGAGCTGGCCGTTGTGGAACAGGTGCACCTGCTGCGGCGGCGAATAGATGTAGTCCATGTTGCGCGTGTGCAGATTGTAGGGCGCCAGGAATTCGCAGATCAGTATCCCGAAATAAAGCGCTGCCAGGAATATGCCGGATATAACGGCAAGCCGGTGCTCCCGGAATTTCCACCACATCAGCCGCAACTGCGACGCCTGAAAGACCTTCGACTGCTCCGGCGTCATCGTCTCGACCGACTGCAGGTCAAACGGCGCGGTGGAAACGTAGTGTTGCAGCGGAGCACCCGGAGCGGGCAGGGGCGAATGTGTGCTCATTTGGTGCTGCCGCCCTGCAAACGAATTCGTGGATCAAGCAGCGCCAGCGCCAGGTCGGAAATCAGGACACCGATGACCGTCAGGAAGGCGAGGAACATGAGGAACGAGCCTGCCAGATACATGTCCTGGCTTTGCAGCGCCTTGATCAGCATCGGCCCGGTCGTTTCCAGAGACAGCACGATCGCCGTGATTTCGGCGCCGGAGATGATGGCCGGCAGGATAGAGCCGATGTCGGAAATGAAGAAATTGAGCGCCATGCGCAGCGGATATTTGACCAGCGCCTTGAACGGATGAAGTCCTTTGGCGCGCGCGGTCACGACATATTGCTTGTGTAGCTCGTCGAGAAGATTGGCGCGCAGCCGCCGGATCATGCTTGCCGTGCCCCCGGTGCCGATGATCAAGACCGGAATCCAGAGATGGGCGAGGATCGACTTCGCCTTGGCCCAGCTCATCGGCTCGCCGAGATATTGCTGGTCCATGAGATGGCCGATGGATGTGCCGAACCAGATGTTGGCGAAATACATCAGGATCAGCGCCAGCATGAAGTTCGGAATGGCAAGGCCGAGAAGGCCGAAGAAAGTCAGGCCGTAGTCGCCCCAGCTGTATTGACGCGTGGCGGAGTACATGCCGATCGGAAAGGCGATGAGCCAGGTGAAGATGATCGTGACGAAGGAAACCAGCACCGTCAGCCACATTCGGTCCCCGACGACGTCGCGAACCGGCAGCTCATATTCGAAGGAATAGCCGAAATCGCCGTGTAGCATCCCGCCGACCCAGTAGAAGTAGCGAATGACCGGCGGCTGGTCGAAACCATATTCTTTGCGCATCATCTCGATGCGATCGGAATCCACCGCTTCGCCCTGAGCCCGAAGCTCGGCAACATAGCTGTCGAAATAGTCGCCTGGTGGAAGTTCGATGATCGTGAACACCAGTGCCGATATGACCAGCAGCGTTGGAACCATCACGGCGATGCGCCAGACAAAATATCGAAGCACGCTCAGGAGTCTCCTAGCCAGAATGTATCCGGCATGTAGACACCGAGATAGGCGGTCGGGTCGTAGCCGTAGAGCGCCTTGTCAGGCAGATTGCGCAACCGCGAGGACACCAGAACCGGCTGATGCGTTCCGTTCACGGTGCCAATCGAAAACACCTGATCGGTGTAGATCGACAGCATCGAGGTCCAGATTTCGGCGCGCTCCGTGGTTTCGGTCGATGCGTTCCAGCGCTTGAGTAAAGCCATCAACTCGACCACAGGTGGAAGATCGGGTGCCTCACCCATCTTGCCGTGAGATAAGTAGTGAGCCCCCCAGAGCGGCCATTGCAGCTGGTCGTCGATGGTGGGGGCCAGCTGGTACGGGTTCATGTCGGCGGTCGGCACGCCATTGTCGATGCCCGACCACATCGACATCATGATCTGGCCGCCAAGCGCGCGGCTGCGGAAGATATCGCGCTGCGAAGTCCGGATGAACAGGGCGATCCCGATCTTGCGCCAGTGATCGGTGATGAGTTCGAGTGCGTCTGTTTCCAGCGTGCTTTCGCCGGCCGTCTCCACTATGATCTGCGCAGGGCGTCCATCGGGAAGTATCCGCAGGCCGTCATCGTCACGCGTCTGAAGCCCGACCTCGTCAAGCAGGGCATTGGCCTGGTCGGGATCATGGGCAACCCAGGCTTTCGCGAATTCCGGCCGGTAGAGCGGGCTCTCCGGCAGGACCGTATCGGCACTTTCCTGCGCCAATCCGTAGAACACGGCCAAATTAATCTCGCGCCTATCCACAGCAAGCGAAAGGGCGCGGCGCACGCGCACGTCACGAAGAAGGCCACGCCACACCTGGTCGGAACAATTCAGATTGGGCAGCAGCGCCAGCCGCGAACCCTGTGTGCGCTTCCAGAGATGCATCTTCACCGGGTAGCGCTTCTCCGCGTCCTTAAGGAAGGAGTAATCGCTGAAGTCAATTCCCATGCATTGCAGGTCGCTCTCGCCCGCACCGGTCTTGGCGGGGATGATCGCCGACGAGCTGACATTCATGACGATCCGGTCAACATAGGGCAGTTGCCGGCCATTCTCGTCTATTCGATGAAAGAACGGGTTGCGCTCGAAGACGAATTGCTCGGCCGGCGGTTTGGTCCGGTTCTGCCAGGGATCGAGCGTCGGCAGTTCCGGGTTCTCCGGGCGATACTGCCGCGACATGCGGATATGCAGGAGCGTCCATTTCTTGGCCCGGTTCTCCTTCATCAGGCCGGCGAGCCGGAATGGATCCTGATATTTCTTGTGGAACTGCTTGAGATAGGCGGCCGGCAGAACAAGCGATAGCGGCGAAGCAGCAGCGAGCTTGGGGAGGAAGTCGGGATTGGGCGCATCCCAACTATAGCGGACCGTCGACGGATCGACGATCTCGAAGCGTGCCGGCTTGCCGTCCGCCAGCAGGGCCGGGGCGAGCCCGCCTTGCGAAAGCTCATCGTTCAGCCAGACATCTTCCCAGCAATAGCGAAAATCCTCCGGCGTCAGCAGGCTACCGTCAGACCATTTATGCCCTTCCCGAATCTTGAAAGTGAAGACGCGATCATCCGCTACGTCGAAACTTTCGAGAATGTCGGCTTGCAAGTTAAGCTTTTCGTCATAGCCGACCAGGCGAGCATACCCGTAGATCGTCATCATCCGGATATCTTTCTGGCTGCCGATGATCGTGCGCAGCGTGCCGCCATACTGGCCGGGCTGCCGGCCCATCGCGGCGAGGTTCAACGCGCGCGGGCTCTTGGGCAGGCGTTCGGCGAGTGCCGGCAGCGCCCTGGCCTTCAGCCGCGGCTGAAGAAATTCCGGCTCCAGATCGCCGGCGCGCGACGTGCCCGGCAGAAATGCCGAAGCCATGAGTCCAAGGACGGTGCGCCGGCTGATCAATGGCGTAACTCGCTGACATCGGCCGTACGCCGGGCCAGCACGAGGTGGCCGCCGCCAAGGTCGAGCGGCGACAGCATACCCTCGTCGCCTTCGTCGCGGAATTGCGGTCCCCATGCGCTGGTGTCGGAAGCGCCGCCGAGCTTCAGCGTCTTGAAATCCATCGGCCTGTCGAGATCGGGGAAAGGTACTGCGGCGACCAGTGAGCGCGTGTAGGGGTGGACCGGTTTCCTAAGCAGAATTTCGCGCGGCGCGAGCTCGACGATACGCCCGCCGCACATCACCGCGATGCGGTCTGCCATGTAGTCCACCACCGCCAGGTTGTGGGATATGAACAGGTAGGTCAGGCCCAGTTCCTTCTGCAGGTCCTTCAGAAGATTCAGGATCTGCGCCTGGACAGAGACATCGAGTGCCGAAACCGGCTCGTCGCAGATCAGGAGTTCAGGCCCCAGCGCCAGCGCGCGCGCGATGCCGATACGCTGACGCTGCCCGCCGGAGAAACTGTGCGGATAACGCTTGATGAAGCGCGGATCGAGCCCGATTGCCTGCATCAGGCTCTTGACCGTGGCGAGTCGGGACGCGGCATTGCCACGTTGATGGATTTCCAGCGGCTCGCTCAAGATGTTCTCCACCGTCATGCGAGGTGAAAGCGACGAAACCGGATCCTGGAAGACCATCTGGATTTTCGCGCGCAGCATGCGCAGGGCGTCTCCCTCGGCTTCCAAGACGTCGATCGGACCATCGCGGCCGTTGAAGATCACAGAGCCGCCGCTAGGGGTGACAGCCCGCATGAGGATCTTGCTGACGGTGGTTTTGCCGCAGCCGCTTTCGCCGACAAGACCCAGGCACTCACCCCGCCTGATATCGAAGCTCACGCCGTCCACGGCGCGAACAGAGGCTTGATGATCTCCGCCGATCCATCCGGACTTGCGGATGGTGAAGGTCTTTGTCAGATCCCTGACCGACAGCAGGATGTCATCCGGCCCCTTCGATGCCGGCGCCGTCTGCTTGCCGAGCAGGTTCCCGACATTCACCGGCACCTCGCGGAGCGCCTTTAGCCTTTCGCCAGGCTTTAGGTCGAAATGCGGAACGGCTGCCATCAGGCCCTTCAGGTAAGGGTGGCCTGGCCGGCGGAATATCGCCTCCACAGGTCCCGCTTCCATGATCTCGCCATGGTACATGACGACCACCTCGTCGGCGACATTGGCGACCACACCAAGGTCGTGCGTGATCAGCAGCATCGCCATGTTCAGCTTCGTCTGAAGCTCGCGCAGCAATTGCAGGATTTGCGCCTGGATGGTGACGTCCAACGCCGTCGTCGGCTCGTCGGCGATCAACAGGGCGGGCCGGCAGATAAGCGCCATGGCGATCATGGCGCGTTGACGCAATCCTCCCGAAAGTTCAAAGGGATACATGTCATAGGCGCGCTTGGGGTTGGGAAAGCCGACAAGGCCGAGCATTTTCTCGGTCCGCGCCTTGCGCTCCACCCGAGCCATGGGCGTATGAATCTGCAGGGATTCGCTGACCTGATTGCCGATCGTGTGCAGCGGCGACAGTGATGTCATCGGCTCCTGAAAGATCTTGCCGATGCGGCTGCCTCTCAACGCCCGGATTTCGGGTCCGTCACGCGGCATCTGCAGGATATCCTGCGTCGTGCCGGGCTTTTCAGGATCGGAAAACAGGATACGGCCGCGAACATGGGCTGTGTTCGGCAAAATGCCCATCACTGCCTGGCTGAGAACCGATTTTCCGGAACCGGACTCGCCCACAAGCGCGGTAACCTTGCCGGGCAGGACGCGAAGATTTGCACGCCTGACGGCATGCAAGGGTCCCCCGATAATGGCAAAAGAGATGCCAACATCCTCGATCCGCAGCAGATCAACACCCGAATTCATTCTCACACCAGCCCCACTCTGGCGGCCTGCCAGACGGCAGGCCCAGAAACCGAGACTAGCGTATTGCCAGCCTAGAGCAACTTGGATTCGAAACGGTCGCCAGTTCCCTGGCGGAACCGGCGACCGGACTGCATACCAAGGCGTTCGGATCAGATCGTGGCGGTTACTGGAGCTTCCTCGGGTCGGCCGCCGACAGCCGCGCGGCATCGCGATGAAGCAGCATGACCTGCTCGGCGTCCGATATTCGGTCGTAAATCGGCTCCAGCGCACTGTCTTCATCGAGCGCGAGAGCACCCGACAGATCGGGTGAAAGCACCGTCAGCTTCTGCTTGATGCCCGCCAGTTCCTCCTTGCCGAGCGTCAGCCAGCTGTTGGCGCCGCAATAGCTGGCGAAGTCTTTGCTGGCGAGAACGCTGTGCGGATGTTTCTTGGTCAGGGTCTGGAGGCGCTGGACCTCGTTTACAGCCGAGCCGAAGACAGAGAATGTGAGCCGGTCTGTAAGCCCGACATTGCCGAACATCACATTGCCGACATGCAGGCCGATACCAAAGTTTATGTCGCCTAACCCCTGCTCCTTTCTGCGCAGATTGAGATCCATCATGCGCGCGCTGGCTTTGTGCGCTGCCGCAAGAGCAGCCTGGCAGGCGATCTCGGACTGCGAGCGGTGCCTTTCGCAAGGGTAGACGGCAATGAAGCCATCACCTATGAAACTCATGATCTGCCCGCCCTGGCGATTGAAAGGTGCAGCAACGGCGTCGAAAAACTGATTCAGCGTATCGATATAGACTTCGCGGCCGGAGGTTTCGGCAAGTCTCGACGACCCGCGCATATCGGCCATGACCAGTGCCGCCCGGATTGTATCACCCTCGCCGCGCTTGATCTGGCCGTCGAGCACGCGCCTGCCGGCGTCGCCGCCGAGATAAGTGGTCATCATGTTGTCGGCGAGCTTGGTGAGCACCGCCATCTTGGTTGCGATAGCGAGATGGTTCTGGATGCGCAGCAGCGCCGAAATCATGCTGTCGCTGAAGCCTGCAGCACTGTCGGTGGACCAAGACCCCAGCATGCCCTGACTGGTGTTGCCGCTGAAGGGATGCACGAAAGCCATGTAATCGGTGACGCCCATAAGCCTGAGGTCATCGAAAACAGGAAACTCTGACCGCACCGACGGGTCGAGCCGGCGCCGCAGATGGTCGAGCTTGTTACTGAGCAGATGGTAGTATGGGCTGGTCAGGAATCTGTCAGAATGAACGCCGTTCTCCTTGCGGAAGCCTTCCACTTCCAGGCCCTGGCCGCGGAGCCAGGTGAAGCCAAGCGCGTCATAAAGCGGATGAAGCATCGAAAAGCTCAAATGCACCCGCTTCAACGGCAGGCCGGCAGCAGCCAGCCGTTCACAAAAGCCCTTTACCAATGTTTCCAGGTCGTCGCCCGCCAGCGCCGATTGGGTCAGCCAATCGGCAACCTTATCCATGAGGATGGCAGAAATTTCTGCTTGCGCTGTGCTCATGCTATCTCGAAATCTCCTTGATCTGCCACACCCTCGAAGTCAATGAAGCCGGCTTCGCCGGCAAAAGCCGGCAAAGAATTTCCCGAATGACTGTCCTTGCAGGCAAGGAGCGGGCGTAATTGCATCTATCTCCTGGGGCATTATGTGGCGAGGCTGCCGCCGAGTGCAACCACGATCCTGACATCGGGCAAAAAATTCGCCGGCTCGGACGCCGTCAGGCCTTCACCACCGTCTCTCGGGCTAGCCCGAGGCGGCCAAAAACATTGCGTGTGTCGACGATCAGAAGAGCGTGATCAGCGATCGCCTGATAGTCGATCGCGTCGTGGTCGGTTGCAACGACGACAGCGTCGAAATCCTTCAAGGCGGCCTCGGTCAATTCGACAGAGCGACGCCCCTTGATCGTCATATGCTCCCGTGTGGTCGGGATTTCGGTAACATGCGGATCGTGGAATTCCGCCTTGCCGCCCCATTCCTCGATGAGTTCAATGAGCCGCAATGAGGGGCTTTCGCGGATGTCGGGCACATTCTTCTTATAGGCGAGCCCGATGATGAGAATGCGCGAGCGGCTGAGCGCTTTGCCGCAGCGCCGGTCCAGCGCCTTCGCCAGTTCATCGACCACATGACGCGGCATAGCCGTGTTGATCTCTGCCGCCAGCTCGATGAAGCGGGTCGGCAGTTCGTATTCGCGCGCCTTCCACGTCAGGTAGAAGGGATCGATCGGAACGCAGTGCCCGCCAAGTCCAGGGCCAGGATAGAAAGGCATGTAGCCGAAGGGCTTGGTCTTTGCCGCCTCGATCACCTCCCAGATGTCGATGCCCATCGCACCGAGCACGACCTTCAACTCGTTGACGAGGGCTATGTTGACCGAGCGGAAGATGTTTTCCGTCAGCTTGACCGCCTCGGCGGTCGCGGTGGTGGAAACCGGAACGACGGTCTTGACCACACCTTGGTAGAAAGCCTGAACGAGCGTCGCCGCTTCAATGCCGTCACCTGCCACGACCTTGGGGATCGTCGCGACTTCAAAGCTGCGGTTGCCGGGATCCTCGCGTTCGGGCGAGAAGCCGAGGAAGAAGTCTATCTTCGACTGCAAGCCGGTTTTTTCCAGTATGGGCTTGATCACGTCGTCGGTGGTGCCAGGATAGGTGGTCGATTCCAGCACGATCAACTGGCCGAGACGTAAACGCTTCGCGATGGTGCCTGCCGTGTTCCTGACAAAGGAGAGGTCCGGCTCTCGGTGTTTCGTCAGCGGTGTCGGAACGCAGATGATGATGACATCGCAGACAGCCAGTTCGGCAAAATCCGCAGTGGCGCGGAACCGTCCGCTCGCCACCTCGCTGGCAAGGGCTGTCGACGTCACCGCCTCAATATAGGATTGGCTGTTGTTCAGGCTCTCGACCTTCTGGGCTTCGACGTCGAAGCCGGCAACCGGGAAGCCGGCGCGTGCGATCGCAACCGCCAGCGGCAACCCGACATAGCCCAGTCCGATCACGCCGACTTGCGCGGCACGCGTCGAAATCCGGTTCAGAAGACGGTCATATGTCGATCGTGAGGCGTCCAAAAATCTGCTTCCCGTCAATTCGGACAGGCTGTCCGCGCCCATGGCGAGGCGCACCATGGTCCCAAGAACCATGGCCGAGGCATATTGCGGAAAATCGGTTTCCGCAAGCCATCATCAGACCGGCACCTTCGCCTTCAGGCTTGCGGCAGCAATCGCATAGCCGCCGGCGGCGCCATCGATGAAATGAACGTGATCGCGCTGCAGCGGCGATGCGACGAGGCATGTCATCAAGGCCGATTTCTGGCGGTGCAGGCCATAGTTGCAGATGCCCGCCTCTTCCGCCTGTTTCAGCCGGTTCTCGATCCGTTGCAACACATCCGCGTCAACGTCGATGGTCATCTTCAAGCCGTCGTCGAACTTCCGGAAATCCGAATTGCTGGCCACCTCGCGTTTGTAGATCTTCGGATCGAAACTGCCGATCGTCCAGCCATATCTATCCGTAACAGCCGTAAGCGTCATCAGGAACACTACCCACAGCTTCGACAGCCACCGCCATCCTGCCGGTGCCATGGCCCGCGCCTCGATATCGAGACCGGCGGGCAGAAAACTGTAGCTCGGCCCGTTCACCGGCACCGGGTGGCCATCGCGTTCCTGCCTGCCGGCAAGGGCGATGATGTCGGAAGCCAGAAACTGAAAACCGCGCAGGTCGCGCGACGCCCCCGGTACGGCTATGATCGAGACGATTTCTCCATGCCGGGCTTCGATCGGGTTCCAGCGGCAGGAGAGGCCGGTCAGATCCGGCC
>NZ_SUEO01000009.1:38546-47742 GCF_004962925.1 Mesorhizobium sp.
CGGTAGCGCCCCGCTTTCATCTCGGCTTCCGCCCAACTGCCGCCACCTCCGGCGAACATGGCATAGAAGACCGCTTCGGAGGCCTGGAACCTTGCCACGCGAACGTCGAGGCCTTGCGCTCTTATATCCTTTATCGGCACGATAGCGGCACGCAAGGTCAGATCTAGTTCGTCCGCCACCCATCTCTGGACAGCCGCCAGCGCGTTGCGGGTGATCTCCAGCGCGGAGCTAGGAAACGCCACGAGCGCGCCGTCGCCGCCGAAGACAAAGGGAAGATCTTGCCTACCCAGCGCATTGAGCAGCGCCGAAATGACGCTGGCGCCGGCCATATTGACGGTTTTATAGCGCCCCGCCTCGATCGCCTTGGTCGAGCCGACGATGTCTGCGGTGGCCAGCGCCCAGCCATCGGGGAGAGGCCGATAGTTATCGATATCGGCAACGCTTTCGAACCTTGCGAAAACCGGCAAAGAAGCGACAAACGGGTCGGACGCGGCAGCTGTTTCCATGAGCATCAGATAGCACATTCCAGTGCTTGAAGGTGAAGTCGATCATGCTTCGAAATTGACTTGCGCAGGCTTTCCGATGATAGGGTCCGGCGATGCGAATTGCTTTCTACGCGCCGCTGAAGTCACCCAATCACCCCGTTGCCTCCGGCGACCGCCAGATGGCACGGATGCTGGTCAAGGCGCTGGAGCATGTAGGGCATAGCGTCGAACTGGCATCCGAATTGCGCTTATATCTACGCGAACCGGAGTCGAAGAGTTTCGATGCGCTCAAGATTGAGGCCCGAGAGGAGGCCGCGCGGCTGACCAAGCTTTGGGATCGTGACGGCAAGCCCGATCTCTGGTTCTCCTATCATCTCTATTACAAGGCGCCCGACCTGATCGGGCCCGAGCTGGCGTCGGCCTTTGCTATCCCCTATGTGACAGCGGAAGCCTCCTATTCGAGGCGGCGCAACGCCGGCTTGTGGGCCGATACACAAGCATTGGTGGCGCGAGCCGTCGAACAGGCAGCGCTAAACATCTGCTTCACGCAAAGGGATCGTCAGGGACTGACAGATGCGATTCCCGACGCCGCTTTCGGTATGCTTTCGCCCTTCATCGACACATCGCTATTCCGGGGACTGCCGGAACGGGGTTGTCCAACGCGCCTCGTTACCGTCGCCATGATGCGCCCGGGCGACAAAGTCGAAAGCTATCGCATGCTGGCGCAGGCGCTCGGTCCGATCGGTCACCTGCCCTGGACCATGTCGGTCGTCGGGGATGGGCCTGCCCGTGACGAGGTCAAAGCGCAATTCGCCGGCTTGCCCGCCGACCGTATCGAATGGCTTGGCGCGATTGAGCCAGCCGCCGTGCCGGATGTCCTCTACAGTGGGGGAATTTACGTCTGGCCGGGTTATGGCGAGGCCTATGGCGTTGCCTATCTTGAAGCGCAGGCCGCCGGCCTTCCGGTGGTGGCTCAGGACATCGCCGGCGTGCCGGAGGTCGTGCGGGATGGCCAGACCGGGTTTCTCACCCCGCCGGGCGATGTGGCGGCGTTCGCTTCTGCCATTGAAAGGCTTCTGACCGGTAACGACGAAAGAACCATCATGGCCGCGGAAGCCAGGCGTTTCATCCTCGAAGAACGTGCCCTCGGTGCTGCAGCGGCGCGTCTGGCCAAACTTCTTGCGAAGATCCCGGTTTCATGACATCCGATCAGATCTGGCGGCCCTTGGTGGAAGAACTGGCCTGCCAGCAACGGGCGGACCGTAAGGCAGAGTTTTGGCTGCGCGACGACGACGCCGTGGATCCGACGCCTGCGCTTGATCGGCTGCTCGACCTCACCGGTAAATTCGCGGTTCCACTCACTCTGGCCGTCATTCCGGCCCTGACTGATGAGAAGCTTGTCGTCCGGCTTGCCGAGGCGCCGCATGCCACGGTCGCCATCCATGGCTGGGCGCACCGAAATCATGCGCCCGAGCACCAGAAAAAGCAGGAGCTCGGCGCGCATCGGCCACGCGAGGTGGTGCTCGATGATCTGGCTCGCGGGCTGACGCACGTAACCGATCTGCACGGCGCACGTGCCGTTCCGATGCTGGTGCCACCCTGGAACAGGATCGACGCCGGCTTGGTATCCGACCTTGGATCGATAGGATTTTCGGCATTGTCGGTCTATGGGCCGCCGAGGCCGGCTTCACTTGCGGTTATCAACAGCAATGTCGACATCATGGATTGGCATGGCACGCGCGGCTGCCGCGATCATGGCCTGTTGGTTCAGGCTATCATCGCGCAATTGCAGCATGCAATCGACGGCGGCGAACCGGTCGGCCTGCTCACCCACCATCTCGTACATGATGAATCGGCCTGGCTCTTCCTCGAGCGGCTGTTCACAGTCACCGCACAGACTGAAGCCTGCGCATGGCTTCCGATCAGGACATTGATCGGGCGCAGCGCCGCTAGAGCAGTTCCAGGAAAAGTGTGAACGGTTTTCCCGGGAAAAGCGCGTAGCGCTTTCCCTTGGGAATTGCGACAAAACAAAGAGATAGAGCGGTTCGCCGTTTCTGCGAAACGGTGAACCGCTCCACAGGAAAATAGCTCAGCGCTTTTTGCGCAATGAGACTGGAAATTTGAGCGTCTGGCCATCCCGCGCGGCAAAAGCGCCGGCAAACCTGTCTTTGGCCAGTTTCTCGATCTCGTCCAGTTCCTCGTCGGTCCGTGTCGGATCGTGGTGAAACAGCGCAAGCCCCCGCGCACCGGCCGCCTCACAGAGCTTGACGCCCTGTTGCCATGTCGAGTGCCCGTAACCGCGGCGGCGTTCCATTTCCTCCTCGGTGTAGGTGCAATCGTAAATGACGAGGTCGGCATCTTCGATCAGGCCGAGCACCGCCTGATCGAGTTTGTCCGGCTCGTGCTCAGTGTCTGTGATCACCGCCACGACGCGGCCGCCCCATTCGACCCGGTAGCCTATGCAGCCGCCCGGATGGATAAGACTGCCGGTTCGGACCACCACCCCTTCGCGCGGCCGAAGCACGTCTCCGGATACGAAATCGCGATAGTCGAGGCTTGCCTTGCAGATCTCCAGTTTCACCGGAAACCACGGCGGCCGCATGAACTCATCGACCATCTGCCGGGTCGTCATGTGTCCTGCAAGATGCCCGGACCAAAGCGTGACCTTGACGCTCCGGTCATAGATCGGCGCAAAAGAAGGCAACCCGATGATGTGATCGTAATGGCAATGGGTGAAAAGCAGGTCGAAATCGGTCACGGCCAACGCCTGAAGCGCCCCGCCGGCAGGCCGTAGGCCAGAGCCCGCGTCGAACAGAAGCGTATGCTTACCGCATCGCATCTCAATGCAGATTGTGTTGCCGCCATAGCGAGAGAATTCTGGCCCTGATACCGAAATGCTGCCGCGCACACCCCAAAATCTGACCAGGAAAACGTCGTCGTCCATGCTACCCCTTCGCCCATCTTAGCCAAACAATTGCTGCTACGCGAGACAGGCTTTCTCCGGGTGACCTTCTCAGCAAGAGGACAGTGCCATCACGACGGCGAGGATCGAGCGCACGTCTTCGTTATTTGGCGCTTCGTGCGTCGATCAGATCCGCGGTCGTATGGCTTAGGCGATCGGCAAGAACCCGCAATATCTCGATGGTCATTTCCGGGAACTCCCTCATAAGCCTCAGGAAATGATCCTTGCGGATTCTCAAGGCTTCCAGCGGACTTGCCGCTCTGACGGTGGCAGTGCGGGAGCTGTTGCACAATATGGCGATCTCGCCAACAATCGAATTTGACTCCAGTTCGGCAACTTTTATCGGTCCGCTGTCGGAATCGACCAGAATATCCGCCCTGCCTGAAAGGATGACATAGGCGGCGTCTCCTTCGTCGCCCTGCCGGAAAAGGATCTGGCCGGCGCTGTAGCTCACACGATCGGATGTGAACGCAAGCAGCTTGAGCTTTGTCGGCTCGATGGCAGAGAACAAGGGAACGCGTTGCAGCATTCCAACTTCATCCTTGAGCAGCATTGTCGCAAACCTTCCCAAAATTCGCGTTTGCCAGACTAGAGCAACGGACGCCCAGATGGAATCAATTCTGTTTCCGGGATGACGAGACGAACCACGCGAAGGTGGCGAGCCCGATCAGGCGCGAACCTCAATCCCTTGACCTTGCAACAAGTTCCCACAGGCAGATTGATCCCATCTGAATGTCCAAAGCTCTATGACAGCAGTTCCTTGAAGATACCGCTTCCTGCCAAAAGTGTCTCGTGTGTTCCGTCTTCCACCAAACGACCCGAGTCGAAGACGATAACGCGATCGAACATCATCGCCATTGCCGGATTCGTCACGACCCACACAATTGCCGGCGAATGGCCGTCGCGTCTGGCTTCCTCGAGCACGTTTCGCAGCACCTTATCCTGCATGCGCTGGTCGAGCGCCGACAGCGGCCGGTTGAGAATGAGAAAATCGGGACGCTTGATCAGGGCCCGGGCAACATCGAGCTTCTGTCGCTGTCCACCGGTCAGCCGCCTGCCACCGGAGCCGACGTTGAAGTCCAGGCCGACATCCAGAAGTTCGGCATAAAGCCCCAGTTCGTCAAGAATATCATAGACGATGGAGCGTATGCGGTCCGGCGCGTCGGGATGGTTGGTGCCCACACGCCCGAACAGGACATTGTCCATGACGGTAGCCGCGGCAATGTATTTGGCAGGATCATATCGTTCGACTGCATTTTGCAGTTCGGGCGGCAGGTTTTCATAGAACCGGTTGCGTGCAGCGACGATCTTGCTCATGAGCTCGTCGCTCAGCAGGCCGAAGCGGTGCCGGGGTTCGATATAGGTAAAGCTCAAGGTGATGATCATGGCGCGGTCGTTCTCCGAAACCGCCTCGTAGGGACGGTTCTTGAGCCGTTGCAGCAAGCTTTCGTAGGCGGGTATCTCCTCGGCGCTCATGAAGGCGAGCTGCTGGAAGAACTGGTGATCGGGCGGCAGGTCGGCGAACAGCTCGATCGCCTGTTCGGCGATCTCCATGCCCATTTCGTAGAACGTGCGGTCGAGGCCGGCTTGCTTCAGCACAGAAGCAAAATAGGGATTGGCCGCCAGAGCCCTGTCGGCCAGTTCGGGGCCGGCGGCAGCGCCGAAGAGCAGGTTTTGGCCGATCGTTGCTTCCTTGTTGTACGCGCCCGGTTCGAAAGGAGCCACCAGTCCGCTCAGCCCTTCGTGTTCCAGCCGGGTTCGCAGCGCCGCACGCAGTTCGACGATCCGCCTGGCGAGCTCCGTGTGACGCGTGAGGTCGGCCGAAGAGCGCAAGCCAAGATCCAGAATGTCGCGCGACAGAACAACCGCGTCGAGCACCCGGCGCACGGCTTCAAAGAGGTCGTGCGGGCCGGTAGCGCCGGCGGAAGCATAGTTGATCCAGTCGCTGTGGATATCAAGCTCCGGATTGCCCGACCGGCGCGCCTCGTCGATGCTCCAGCGGCGCTGGTCTGCCGCAGCACCGTCATAAGTCATCGATGTCAGCGGCGCATGCTTCAACCCGTAGAGCAGGTTATCGCGGAGGCTTGCCTGGAACAGGAAAACATCCGACGAGGCATAGGACATGCGCCGGCCGGTCACTGCTTCGGGGAGTTCAAGCAGATCGTCGGCGCCCGAAGCGACCCTTCCGCTGTCCGGCCGATTCAGCCGCGCGAAGGCTTCTGCAAGCGCCTCCGCTCCACCTGTTGTGGTGCTGACCAGCGCCACCGTCTCACCCGGCTTGACCTGGAGGGAGATACGATCGAGGAGCATTGCACCGCCATCGTCTGCCATGGACAGATTGATGGCCGACAGGGGGTTGGTCATCGGAGCGGGATCGTCGATCGTCAATGCCCCGATTCTCGGCGCAATGAGATCCTCGGCGGTAAACTGTTCAACGACCTGCTGATATTTGACCTGGACATCCTGCCGCGCCTGATCCCAATCGATCAGTTCCTTCATCGGTCCGGGCAGGTCCTTGTAGGCGCCGATCACGGCCACGAGCTGGCCGACGTCCAACCGGCCCTGGATGACCAGATACCCGCCGATCATGTAGAACAAGAAGGGCGTGACCTGCGCGAGAAAATTGTTGAGGAACTTCACCATGAATTTCCATTGGTAAAGATCGAAGCGGATTTTAAAGATAAGCCCGAGCCGGGCAGCTATGTCGGCCCGCTCGTAGTTTGATGTGTCGTGGACGTGAACCGCGCCGATGCCGTCGACGATTTCGCCAACCCGGCCCGAAAGCGCGCGCGCCGTCAACTGCCGCTCGCGCCCGAGCACGATCAGCCGCCGCCGCATTCGCGGGATGAGCACGATCTGGATCCCCACGATCACGGCCGCTATCATTCCCAGCCAGAGGTTCTGGACCATGATGAACAGCATGGCCGTCAGCGCCTGGCCGCCGAGCAGCACCGGCTGCACGAAGGCATCGCCGATGAAGCCGCCCAGCGGCTCCACCTCGTCCTTCACCATGGTCGCCACTTCGGCGGATTTCACCCGCTTGAAGTAAACCGGCGGAAACCGCAGCACACGATCGACCAGATCGAAACGGATACGCCGCAGCATGCGTTCGCCGAGGCGGCCCTTGTAGGTGTTGATGTAGAGTTTGAACAGGCCGTTGATGATGACTAGCAGGAGAAACACAACGCTCAGGGCAAACAGCGTCTCCTTGCGGTCGAGCTGAAAACCGGAGAAGAACTGGACCTCTCCAATGAACGGCAGGTTATAGTGTAGCCTCATGAATGGCTGGGTCGCGCCCGGTTGCTCGAAGCCGCCACCTTGGATCGGGCCGTTGACGATCAGCTTCGGCAGGTCGAAGGACATGAAATACGGGATCATCGAAAGCACGACGATCATCAATATCCAGAGTTGCTGCTTCTTGGTGTGCGTCCAGATATAGCGGGCTAGGCTGGGTTCCATATGCGGCTGTGGACCCTTCAATTGGAAAGATGCAGGATGTAAAAGCACCGGCTGGCGAATAGCGTATCGGCGATTTCTTCGTCGCCAGCGGCAAGCTCGAAGCTGCAGTGCACGGAGATTGTCCTGCGCTCAACGATGGACGGAACCTCGATGACAACGACGTGGTTGATCAGCGAAGAAAGCAACTGGCCGAACGGTTCGCGGCTTCCGTAGGGTTTTGGCGAATAGCCGAGGCCCCGGCTGCGCGGCTGGTGCTGGCAGATGGACGCCGATGCTCCGGACAGATGCAACAGGCTCTCTCCGGCACCGGGCAATGGCGAAGCAGCTTGCAGCATAATCACGTCCGCGAATCAACAGCCTTGCGCGAGGCAAGATTGCGTTGTGTCGCCCGAAATCCCAACATACAAGGCGAATATGATGGATGTCACGCAACCACGCAATGCCGGCATGGACTGGCACGAGCAAACCTTAGACCTCACGCGGGGAATTGCTGCCTATGTCAACTGCCCTCTCGTGGCAGGGCTGGCGCGCGTCGTCGCCAAGCATCCGAAGGCCGATATCGCCAACGCCTTCAACCACAAGCAGGTCGCCTGCAAGATGTGGGCGCTCGATAGGCTGTTCGAAAGCTGCGGCGGCCGATTCGAGCGCATATGGGTTCTGGGTGGATGGTACGGCATATTGCCGGCAATGCTTTTCAACGACGCCCGCTTCGACATCGCGGCGGTCGATAGCATCGACATCGATCCCGGAGTCGCGCCGGTCGCCCGGACCCTCAACCGGGAGGCAGGCGACCGGTTCCGGGCGCTGACGGCAGATATGTATGCGCTCGACTATGCGGCCGGGCGGCCCGACCTGACGGTCAATACGAGCTGCGAACACATAGCCGATCTGCGCGCCTGGCTTGCTCTGCTTCCGCGGGGCATGAATGTACTGCTGCAATCGAACGATTATTTCAGCGAGCCAACGCACGTCAACTGCGTGGCTTCACTTGCAGCCTTCGAAGCAATGGCGGCGCTGCGGGAGGTGCGGTTCTCCGGCGAACTACCGACAAAAAATTATACGCGCTTCATGCTGATTGGAACTGTTTAATGCATTTCGCCCGCGCAGCGCCAGACGCGCGTTAGAATCCATCGTCTGTTTGATCATATACTTTTCCGAAACTGGACCCCACTTTTAGGGACCAGGTTCGATACCGCTCACGCAGGATTTTCGCCGACTGACGCGCGCCTTCCAGATCGAGACGATGCGCGGGTGGCGTCGGTCCCACGAACGCCTGTTCGATCGCTTTCGCCAAACCTTCAGGCGTCAGGTCCTTTTCCATCAGCACCGTTGCTAGACCGAGTTCTTCGAGCATCAGGGCGCGAACCGTCTGTTCGGTTTCCCCGCCGGCTGCAAATGGAACGAGCAGGGAGCGACAACCCGCGCGCAGGACATCGCAGACCGTGTTGTAACCCGCCTGCGAGACTGACAGGCGGGCGCCGGTCAGCAGGCTGGCGAAATCCTCGCGGAATCGGAAGATGGATAGGCCCGGCGTGGCATCGCGTGCGGTCGCGTCAAACTCCTCTTTCGGCAGGTTTGGGCCGGTGATCAAACACCATTTCCAAGCGTTGTTGGCATTCCGCGCCGCTGCGATGGTGGAGCTGACAAGGCTCTTTCCGGCAGCCCCGCCGCCAACCGACACCAGAACGTCGAAGCGCTCGGAGGTCGCGGGCGATCGCGGCGCGGCAACGAGCCCGGTGTAGGTGACCTCGGCCCTGATCGCCCCAGCCAGTGGAAATGTCTTGTCGATGGTTGCGAAAGCCGGATCGCCGTGGACCATAACGAGGTCGAAATGCCTGTTGATGAGATCGATCGTTTCCTCGTTTCGGCCCGGCTTGACGCGTTCCTGAAGGATATCACGGACGGACGTCGCCAGCAGCGGTCTGGGCGACGTCGCCTCGATGGCCTCGATCAGCGGCAAGAGTTCAAAACGCATCTGCCGGCGTCCAAATGGAAACGCCTCGACAATGACAATATCAGGCCTGCAATCCCGGAATGCCTGCAGCAGCATATCTGAACGCCATTTCTTGAAATCATCATCGATGGGTTTGCCCTGCAGGTCGACGAGCCCGGAAAATCCTTCATCACCGGAGGTGACAGGTGGCAGGGTTACAGATTTTACACCCAGTCCCGGAAACCCCGCGATCGGCGCTCCACCGGTCACGACGGTTACGTCAAACCCGTCATCGACCAGAGCCGCCGCAATGCGGCTGGCGCGCGCGAGATGGCCGATACCGAGCAGGTGCTGGAC
>NZ_SUEO01000009.1:47752-65806 GCF_004962925.1 Mesorhizobium sp.
GAAGAAAGCCCGCAGCCGCCTCATTCGGCGGCCCGCCACTCCCGTTCGAACAGTTCCTTGAGCTGTCCAATGCTTGCCATATGATCGAAATTGTCGCGCACGCGCCGCTCTGCGGCGTCGCCGAGGCGGGCGCGCAGTACGGGATCGCGGATCAGGCGCTCCAACGCCTGTGCCAGGGCAATTGGGTTTTCCGTCGGAACCAGCAGCCCGGTTTCATCCGGCGATAAGAGCTCTGGCACGCCGGAAATATCGGTCGACACGCAGGCAAGCCGCTGGCTGGCCGCCTCCACCAGAACATTCGGCAGACCGTCCCGGTCGCCATTTGCGGTGATCCTGCAGGCCAGGGCGAAGATGTCGGCGCAGCGGTAGTGCTCAAGCACCTCCTCCTGCGCAAGTGCGCCTTTCCAAGAGACGCGACCATCCAGTCCGAGCTTTTGCGCCAGTGCCTTGAGCCGTTCCAGTTCCTCGCCGCCGCCGATATGCTCGAAACGCCACGCCAAGCCACCAGGCAACAGGGCAAGGGCCTCCAGCAACGTATCGTAACCTTTCTTTTCAACGGCACGCCCGACACTCAGAACGATAACCGGTTCGTCCGGCGCCGAGCCGTCATAGTGTTTTCGCGCCTCGCCGAAACTGCCGAAGCGATCAAGGTCGAGCCCATGATAGCTCAGATGCACAGACGAGTTGCCGTTAGCGAGTTCTTTCAGGCGGTCGAAGCCGGTTTTCGTGCAAGTGACCGTCCAGCGCGCCGAGGAAAGCTTGCCAGCCAGATCCCAGTCCGCCGAAGTCCAGATGTCCTTGGCATGGGCCGAGCAGCTCCAGGGCAGGCCACGAAGCTGGCTGGCATAGCGCGTCACCGATGCCGGCGTGTGCACGAAATGTGCATGCAGCCAGCCCGCGCCTTCCGGCCATTCGGCCGCCAGCACGAGCGCTTGCCCGAAGCGGCGCGCGCGATTGCGCGTAAAGTCGCGGGGGATATCGCTAGCCAGCGATCCGAGCGCACGCCAGAAGCCCGGCCGCAGCAGATAAGCAAACAGCGAGCGAACCACGCGCAGCGGCTCTTCATGCAGATATTCCGGCAGATAATGGACGGGCGCTTTGATCTCGTCATGCACGGGGTGGCGTTTTGCGTCGGTCGGCCGCCTGAGCGCGACGAGTATCAGGTCGAACCCCGCACGCTCCAGACCGAGCAGTTCCTGCGCGATGAAGGTTTCCGACAGCCGCGGATAGCCCTTCAGAACCACGACAATCTTGCGATGTTGCAACTCAGTTCATGCCTTCAATGACCGAAAGGTGATGGCCAGCCCGCCGGTCGAGCAGTTCCGCGACGATTTCGGAAATATGAGGCAGCCCTTCCAGCGTCAGATGCGGAT
Source organism: Mesorhizobium sp. (assembly GCF_004962925.1). Classification (GTDB taxonomy): domain Bacteria; phylum Pseudomonadota; class Alphaproteobacteria; order Rhizobiales; family Rhizobiaceae; genus Mesorhizobium. The sequence continues at coordinate 49,126 of NZ_SUEO01000009.1, forward strand.
TGCTCTGCGATGGGCGGGGCCGGTCCGGCAGCACCTTCAGTGCATCGGCAAACCGCTGGGAATCCTCGGCTTCTTCCGGCAAAAGCATATCGATGAGGCCGAGTTCGGCTGCGCGCCGTGCGCGGATCAGTTGTTCCTCGCGGGGCTTGACGCGCGGCACGATCAGCGCCGGCTTGTCGAAAGACAGTATCTCGCAATAGGTGTTGTAACCGCCCATCGCCACTACCGCCTTGGCGCCGGCAATCAGGTCTTCCATGCGGTTGTCGAACTCGATGATCTTGATATAGGGGATCTTGGATCCCTTCTTGAGCAGCTTGTTGCGCTTGCGCGCCGGCATGTAAGGTCCAAGCACGAACAGCGCCCTATGCTGCAATTGCGGATCCTGCTGATAGGCATCGATGACGTCGTGGATCAGTTCGGCGCCGTCACCGCCGCCACCGGTGGTAACGAGGATATAGTCGCCCTCGGGCCGGTGGCCGGGCAATTCGTTCCGCTGCAGGCTCCGTTGCAGGAAACCGACGAACTTCATCTTTGCCCTGATAGCCGGCGGCACATCCAAGCCGGTCAACGGATCGTAGAAATCCGGCGGACCATAGGCCCAGACCTTGTCGTAGAACAGGCCTATCTTGCGCATCACATCCCTGCGTGCCCACTCCGCTTCGAGCAGATGCGGCGCGTCCATCACCTCGCGCAGGCCAAGCACGAGCGTGGTGCCCCGCGTCTTGAGGTAGGACAGCGTGTCCTCAATCTCACCGCGCAGGCCGAGCGGTTCTTTGTCGACGATGAAGATATCCGGCCGGAAGGTCTCGGCTGTGTGGCGGATGATCGACTGGCGCATCCTTAGCGTCTCATGCAGATCGATATCCTTCTCCAGCGAGGTGTATTCGCCGTTGCGCAACTTGATGACGCTGGGGATCTTCACGAAGTCGACACGGGCGCGGTAGTCGAAGGCGCCAGCGATAGTCGCACCCGAAATGATAAGCACCTGAAGTCCGCGGAAATCCTCGACCAACGAATGCGCGATCGTCCGGCAGCGCTGCAAGTGGCCGAGCCCGAACGTGTCGTGGCTGTACATGAGAATTCGAGCATTTTGTACGTGCTGGGTCATTGTTGAACGTCTTTTAGAATTCTCGCCTGAGGACCGTGGGCGACCCCGCTTCGAAACCATCCTCGCGGGTCCACCGACCTGTTTTGAAACATGAGGCCGCAATTTTCAATTTGTACTATCAGGAGGGTCCAAGGATGACGCTCTTTTTGATCGTGTCTTCAAGCTGATCGTCGTCCGCTATACGACGTTCTACAATGTCGTCCAAGCTCATTAATCACTTCAAAGTTCGGGCTATTCGAGCCGCCACGTGACAGCGCCTCGCGGCTGAAAGTGGCGCAGGCTATCACCAACTCGAAGGTATTCTGTGGAATGCCTGTTGGATAGGCTTTCTGATTGCCTGAGCCCGAAACTAGATGGAACGGCGAAAATCGCCTCGGCAGGAGCGGGCCTAGACTACCTGTAATTGTCTTGGGATGGATCGAAGGGGAAAGCGGTGTCCAAAAGATCGGCAGAACCCATCCCTCTCGATTCCAATAAGCCCCGGTCTCTCCAAACTCCATTGGTTTCGGAGCGGTGAAGGCGAATTCCGCGCCGCCTTCGCTTTCTGCCAAGGGAAGCAGCGCGACGATGGTGGATCAAGCAGCGTCGCCGGACTGAAAGTTGGTGCTGCGCGTCACCTCCTCCCAGGCGTCGGTCTCCTGGCGCAGCCCGTCGAGCTTGGCGCGGAGCTGATCCAGCGCGTCACCGCCGATCAGGAGATGGACGGGAGGACGCTCCGCCTGAACGGCGGAGATGATCGCGCGGGCGCCGCGCACGGGGTCACCCGCCTGCTTGCCATGACCAGTCTGCACGCCCTCGCGGGATTTGCCGGCAGTGTCGGCATAATCTTCAATGCGCGTCGCCGACTGCCTGATCGAGGCGGAACCGCGGAAGTCCGTGCGAAAGGCGCCGGGCGCCACCACCGTGACACCGATGCCGAGCGGCGCCGCTTCCTTGGCCAGCGTCTCCGACATCGCCTCAATGCCGAACTTCACCATGTGATAGTAGCCAACCCCCGGATAGGTCACCAGACCGCCGATGGAGCTGATGTTGATGATGTGCCCGCGCCGACGCGCGCGCATCCCCGGCAGTGCCGCCTTCACAAGGCGAAGCGGGCCGAACAGGTCGGTCTCGAACAGCGCGCGGACGTCTGTATCTTCACCTTCCTCGATCGCGGCGAGATAGCCGTAGCCTGCATTGTTGACGAGCACGTCGATGCGGCCAAAGCGATCCTCCGCTGCAGTGACCGCCGCGTTGATCTGGCCCGAATCGGTAACGTCGAGTTCGACAGCGAGCGCGGCATCGCCGTATGGGGCCACCAGGTCAGCGATGTCCCCGATGCGTCGCGCGGTGACGACAACGCGGTAGCCCGCAGCGAGCGCCTGTGCAGCGAGCGCTCGACCGAGCCCTTTGGAGCAACCAGTGATGAGCCAGACGGCGTCCTTCGTGATCATAGGTTTTCCTTCCATTCTTTAGTGCCGAGGATGTGGTCCTCGGCCCCGCGTTCGACTAGACTGAACAGATTGGATGGGTCGTTGAACAAGGTTGCATGATGACGCGCGCCAGCCTCGATGACCTTGCCGCCTTTGTGGCCGTCACGCGCACGCAGAGCTTCACGCGTGCTGCCGCGGCGCTGGGCACCTCCACGTCAAACCTGAGCCACACAATTCGACGGCTGGAGACGCACCTGGGATGCCGCCTTCTCCAGCGCAACAGCCGTAGCGTGTCCCCGACGGAGGCGGGCGGGACGCTGCTGGAGACACTGGGACCCGCGTTGGAGAGCATCGACGCGGCGCTGGACGCTCTTGAACTGGGGCGAGACCGTGTCTCGGGGACGCTGCGGATCACCGCGACGCGGCAAACCTACGACGCGGTGATCCGGCCCGTGCTGCCTGCCTTCACAGCCGCGCACCCGGATGCGACGGTCGAAGTGCTGATCGACTACGCGTACCGGGACATCGTCGCCGATCGGTTCGACGCCGGGATAAGGCTGGGCGAGAAGCTGGAGCAGGACATGATCGCTCTCAAGGTCGGGCCTGATCTCCGTATGGCGGTTGTCGCGACGCCTGACTATCTCAAGCGTTCAAGTCCGATCACTCACCCGAGCGACCTGACGCGGCACCGGTGCATCAACTATCGGCTGGTCGCGGCGGGAACGATCTACGCGTGGGAGTTCGAGCGCGGCGGCCAAGCATTGGACGTGCGCGTCTCAGGTCCGCTCACCTTCAATGAGCCCGCGCTGATGCTCGAAGCGGCTCTAGACGGGCTAGGCGTGGGATACCTCCTCGACAAGGAAGTCGCGCCATATGTCGAGAATGGGCGGCTGATCCGGCTGCTTGCCGATTGGACGCCGCCATTTCCAGGCTTCCACCTCTACTACTCGTCCCGCCGGCAGATGCGCCCGGTGCTGGCCGCATTCATTGAGGCGGTGCGCGGCCGCAGTCGAGCCAGGCGCCCTGTTTAGATGGTACGGCACCGCCAACTGCCATGATCCGGTTCGAACGAACTCCCGCTTTTGGGAAACTTGCCAGCCTATTTTGGGATAGCCGAGGCCGAAAGCAGTCTCGCCGCCAAAGGATCTGCTCGCGATTTTCTAGAGAGAAGACTCACGGAGCAGCAGGCGCGACCCGACCTCGACGATAGAGCTGATCGCGGGAAGCAGCTCCTGCCCCAACGAAGTCAGCTCATACTCCACGGTCGGCGGCGATGTCGGCATCACGTTGCGTCCGAGGACGCCGCGCTCCTCGAGATCCCGCAGCCTGGTGGTCAGTACCTTTGCCGAAACGGCTGGGATATCGCGGCGGAGTTCCGAGAACCGGCGCGCGCCTTCGCTCAGGGACCATAGCACCTCGGGTGTCCAGCAGCCGCCAAGCAGCGCCATGCACCTCGACATGGGGCAGCCGGGGAGGGCCTTCACCTTCTTCCGGACTTTGAGAACCATCGCGCATCTTCCATGGAGAGTTTCCAGTTGGTTACCGCAAAACGGTGGTAACCACAAGATACGTGGTTTCTAATGGTAACGATGACCGCTATTTGAAGGCTCTTAATTCACGCAACCACGAAATGGACTGAACGATGTACGCAATTACTGGGGCAACAGGACAGCTGGGCCGCCTCGTGATCGAGGCACTGCTGAATACCATTCCCGCCGACCGGATCGTCGCGGCGGTTCGCAATCCGGCAAAGGCCAGCGATCTGGCCGAGCTCGGTGTGATCGTTCGCGAGGCGAACTACAACCGTCCCGACACGCTCGCCTTGGCCTTCACCGGCATCGACAAGCTGCTGCTGATTTCCTCGACCGAAGTCAGCGGCCGCCTGCCACGGCATCGCGCGGTGATCGAGGCAGGCCAACGGGCCGGGATTTCGCTGATTGCTTACACCAGTATGCTGCACGCCGACACGTCTCCCGCAACGCTCGCGGTCGAGCACCGGCAGACGGAGGAGGTCATCGCGGCTTCCGGCTTGCCCGCCACCATCCTGCGCAATGGGTGGTACACCGAAAACCACCTGCTGGCGCTCCCGGCAGCTCTCGAGCATGGCGCCTTCGTCGGCGCCGCCAAAGACGGGCGTTTCTCGTCCGCGGCACGGCGGGACTATGCCGAGGCCGCGGCCGTGGTGCTGACCACCGACAATCAGGCGGGGAAGACGTATGAGCTCGCCGCAGACCAGGCCTTTACGCTAGCCGACGTTGCAACCGAGGTCTCGCGCCAATCGGGCAAGGCTATCGCCTACAAGGATCTTGCCCAGGCTGCCTATCAGGACGTGTTGATGGGGGCGGGGCTACCGGACGACCTCTCCGCGCTTCTAGCCGATGCCGACGCTGCAGCCGCACGCGGAGCGTTGTTCGATGACGGAGGCGCCCTGAGTCGGCTGATCGGTCGTCCGACCACCTCGATGCAAAGCCTTGTCGCGGCCGCATTGCGCGGTTGAAGCCAGGGTTCAGCGACTCGACGTGCATGACGGACTTCTCCTATCCCCTCTATGGGACGCTGGGCCGGTGACTTTCGAAGACCATGGAGGTGCGGGTTAGACCCGGTGTGTGGCTCACCCGCGTTCGATGGCATTGGCCCCGATGCGTGATATGCGTTGCGTGACGGTACTTTTCGCGGCGAGGCGCGTTGGTTGCAGAGCGCCGTGAGGGGCATAAATCGTCCGACCGGTCCAAATGGTTGGTGAACCTCAAAATATTTCTGCGGTGATTTTCCCTTTAAGATCAACATCGTAAGATTTTGACGGCCCAACGGACGGCTTTTGGCGCTGCAAGCAATAAAAAACCCAGCTAGATCAATGACTAGCCCGGTTTAAAACAATCGAGTGGGAGTGACGGGGAATATCACGGAGTAGTATCGGATAGCAGAGGACACTCGAGCGAATCCTAGGCCATCGATAGCAGTCGATAGATTCTAAGCGACCCGCAGATCTGCCGCTCTGTCGGGCGTCTCCCCGCTCTTCGAACGGCGCCAATACGCCGTCAGGCCCACCCCAACCTCGCGACTTTGTGGCCTTCAAATATTCGGTCGCGCGCTGCTCGAAGACGCTAGCGCGCGCGACCAGTTCTCGGCGTCGATCACACGGTCGTAGATCGATTACTGCTCCTTCTTGAACAAATCCTGGAAGATGAGCTGGCCCCAAGTGCGGCCGCGTGCGTGCACCAGCGCGCCACCTTCGTTGAGCTTTCCCAGCTTGACGGGTGCGAACCCGAGTTGTTTGGCCAAGGCCGCCACGGGAGCGATCGCGTCCTCGTCGTCGCTCGACAGAAAGACGACCCGGTGCCCGCCCTCGACGATCGGATCGGTAGCCAGGGTGGCTGCAATCAAGTGACTGAAACCTTTCACGAACTTGGCGCCGGTGAACGCCTTCGCGACGAAGGCGGAGGACGGGAGACCGTCCAGCTCTTCAGGGGCTGGAAACGCGTTCGTCGCGTCGATGACTGTCTTGCCTTCCCAGCTCGGCAGGGCCTTCGCAACCTCGCGATGCTCCCCGAACGGGACCGCCAAGATGATTGTGTCGGCCTCGAGTGCATCCCGCAGCGACTTGGCGACGACCGTGGGTCCAATCGCCCGAGCCTGCGGCGCCAACGCCTCGGGCGGCCGGCGGCTCGCGACGGTCACGTCGATGTTTCTACGGGCGAAGGCGTGGGCGAGGGCCTGGCCTATCTTACCGAATCCTACAATTGCGTAGCTCATAATGCTTCTCCGATCCATGTTGGTATTGATTCCCCGGCCTTCAACGGCACTGGGTTATCCGTTCTGCTGTGTGGCGACCTTTGCGTAGACGTCGCGTCGTGAACCATGGACATGCTAGTTCCCGCCGATCAGCCGCTTCCCGCGATCCGGCGCGAATTCAGATGGCCGAGAAGCCGCCGTCGACAGACAACTCCACCCCATTCACGAAGCTCGAATCGTCTGAAGCAAGAAACAGCGCGGCCGCCGCAATTTCCTCAGGACGCCCCATCTTTCCCCGCGGGATCAGGGATTCGAACATCTGCTTCGCCTCCTCGGTGAGAACTTGGTCCTGCATCGGTGTGGCGATCGGCCCTGGGTGCAGCACGTTCACCCGGATATTCCTGCCCTTGAGTTCGTTGAGCCACCCGCGTGCGAATGCGTGCAGCGTCGCCTTGCTCGCCGCATAGACGCTGTAACCAGGAAAACCTTTGATCGAAGCAACTGACCCGGTCATGAAGATCGATCCGCCATCGTTGAATAGCGGCAACGCCTTCTGAACCGTAAACAGCGTGCCGCGCGCATTAAGGTTGAAGGCCGCATCGAAGTGCTGCTCGGTAATCTCGCCCAGTGGGACGGCTTCGCCCATGCCGGCGCTCGCGTACAGGACATCGATCTTGCCCTTTTCCCGCTTGACTGTATCGAACAGGCGGTCGAGGTCGTCGAGATTGGACGCGTCGCCGCGCACGCCGGTCACGTTCCGGCCGATCAGCTTGACGGCCTCGTCCAGCGCCTCCTGTCTCCGGCCTGTGATGAAAACATAGGCGCCTTCTTCAACGAACCGCTTGGCGCTCGCCAGCGCCATGCCGCTCGATCCACCCGTGATGACTGCAACCTTACCCTCAAGCTTTCCCATGACGTCTCCTTTTCGTGTTGTCGGGACAGCATCTGCCTCCGAGGACCTCGAAATGGGTCCGCCGGCGTCAGTTGTTGAGTGCGGAAGCGCGCACATCGGTGGTGCGAAATCCATCCGGCTGGACGACTGACGCCAGCCGCGACGATCGGTGTCCGCCGTTCGGAATTGGGCCGCGCTCGTCGTCATAAGCTATAATTGACCGCCCGTACTGCTGTACGATGTGTTAGATACGGGCTTTCGAAGGCGCACCGTGCGGTGCCGGATTGCACCATGATCGACTGGGATGACGTTCGCTATTTTCTTGCCGTCGCGCGCGGAGGCTCAGTGCGGGCCGCCGCCGAGCGCGTCGGGGTGAATCACTCGACCGTGCTGCGACGCATCGCACAGCTCGAGGAACGCCTCGGGGCGCAGATGTTCGAAAAGCGGCCTTCGGGCTACCGCCTGACGGCTGCGGGCGAGGAGGTCCTCGAGCTCGCGAACCAGATGGAAGCGTCGTCGCACCAGCTGGAGACGCGCGTCTTCGGGCGCGACCAGAGCGTGCGCGGGCTCCTGCGGGTGACGTTGGCTCCGACCCTCGCGACACACCTGCTCATGCCGGACTTCGCCGATTTCGCGCGTCTGCATCCGGACATCGAGATGGAAATCTTGTCGTCCGGCGAGCTGGCAAATCTGACCAACCGAGAGGCCGACGTGGCGATCCGTGTCGTCTACGACCGCAAAACCCTGCCGCTCAATCTTCACGGCCTGAAGGGGCCGGAAGTGTTCGGCGGCGTCTACATGTCACGCGATCGACTAGCCGCGTGGCGTGCGGGCGCGCCTGATCCCATCCGGTGGATCGTCATAAGCATTCATGGAATTCCGGATTGGGCCAGCGAGGGTGAGGTTCGCACCACGGGGGTTCCATTCAGGACCACGGACGCCGAGGCGCAGATCGTTGCTGTACGGCAAGGGCTCGGGATCACGACACTGCCGTGCTTCGTCGGAGATGCCGACCCCCTACTGGTCAGGGTGCCGGGCACCGACCTGCACATGTATGGAACGCTCTGGCTTCTCACACAGGGGGAGACACGCAAGACGAAGCGCGTGCGGCTCTTCACTGAGTTCGTATCCCGCAGGCTCGCCGCGTACGCTCCGCTTCTCGCGGGGCTGTCCATATCGCGCGACTGACGAGCGCCGATCCTCAACGGGCTCAGACCGTGCGGGTATCAAAAGGCAAGACGCTGGGATCAGCAACCTTCTCATCGGTTTCGGCATTGTCGGGCGAAAGCACCGCGCTTTTCAGGAGTTTCGAATACGGGTGCTGCGGATTGTCGAGCACTGCCCGGGCATCGCCGCTCTCCACCACGCGGCCCTTCTGCATGATGATGATGCGGTCGCTGATATGGTAGGCGGTGGCGAGGTCGTGGGTGATGTAGACGATCGAGACGCCGAGTTCGTCGCGAAGCGCCTTGAACAGGTCGACGATGGACATCCTGAGCGAAGCGTCGACCATCGAGACGGGCTCGTCGGCGACGAGCAGCGCAGGACCGGAGATCAGCGCGCGGGCGATCGCGGTGCGCTGCAACTGGCCGCCGGACAGCTCATGGGGAAAGCGCCCGCGGACCTCCGCCAATGACAGGCCGACCTTGCGCAGCGCTTCGTCGCACACGCGGTCCACCTCCGTTCGGCCGACCCGAGCCAGCCGGCGGGCCGTGGCGTAGAGATAACGATCGACGCGCTTCAGGGGATTGAAAGCCTCGTACGGGTTCTGGAAGATCGGCTGCACTTGGCGCATGAAATCGAGCCGCGCGCGCCGGCCGCGGATTGTCGCGAGCGCCTTGTCGCGGAAGCGGATCGTGCCTGCGCTCGTCGGAACCATGTTGAGAATCATGCGGGCGAGCGTCGTCTTGCCGCTGCCCGACTCGCCGATGATTGCGAAGATTTCGGGCCGCGACGCATCGAGCGCGAAACCCACCTCGTCGACCGCATTGAAGGTTTTGCGCGCTAGCAGGCCGCTCGACGCGTAGCTCTTCGTCACCCCTTCAAGGTTCAGCAGATCGCTCGTCATTGAACGAGCCCTGTCCGTTGTTTCGCGGCTGCTGCGAATACCCGGTCCGGCCCAACGGCGGGACTCACTGCGTGGCAAGCGACGCGATGACGAGGATCGATGCTGACCAGTTCGGGATGCGTCTCGCGGCAGATGTCCATGGCGAGCGGACAGCGCGGATGAAACCGGCAGCCGCTCGGCGGCTCGGCCAGACTGGGCGGCGCGCCGGTCAGCGCCCGCTTGGCCGAGAGGTCGCCGATCCGCGGCAGGCTGGCGATGAGATGCTGCGTATAAGGGTGCTTTGGGCTCCTGAATATCTCGGCCGTGGGCGCCTCCTCCACCAGACGCCCGGCATACATGATGCCGAGCCGGTCGGAGATGTTCGCGTGGACGGCCATGTCGTGGGTGACGAAGATCATCGACGAGCCGATCTCCCGCTGCGCCTCGCGGATCAGTTCAAGGACGCTTTTCTGCACGACCACGTCGAGCGCCGTTGTCGGTTCGTCGGCGATGATGAAATCGGGCCGGCAGACGGTGGCAAGCGCGATGGCAATGCGCTGGCGCATGCCGCCCGAGAGTTCGTGGGGATAGGCATCGAGCACGCCCGGTGTGAGCTGGAGACGTTCCAGATGCGCAATGATGGCCGCGAAGAATTGCTGCTTCGGCAGGCCCATATGGGGAAGCGCGAAATCGATGAAGGACTCGCGCACGCGCCGGACCGGATTGAGCACGTTCATCGAGCCTTGCGGAATATAGGAGAGATAGCGCCAGCGGATCGCCGATAGCGCCACGCGGTCGAGCTTATAGATATCGCGGTCGAGGAAGCTGTAGCGGATCGAGCCGCCGATGACGGTGAGCGGCGGCCGGATGGCCGCGGCGATGGTCTTGATGAAGGTGGTCTTGCCGGAACTCGATTCGCCGGCGAGACCATAGATCTCGTTCCTGCCGACCTGCAGCGAAATGTCGTCGACGGCGCGCACCTCGCGCTGCGTGCCGAAATACTGCATGACGTAGTAGGCACGAAGATTCTTGACGTCGAGCATGACGTCCGCCGCCCCATTCGCGCGCGGCCGCGCGTTCATGCCTGGCCTCCCATGCGGGTCAGGCGGCTTCTCGGATCGATATATTCGTTCATCGAAACGGAGAGCAGATAGAGTCCCAGGAAGGTCATGATGACCAGGACGACGGGGAAAAGGATCCACCACCAGACGCCGGCGACCATCGCGGTGTGCTGGTTGGCCCAGTAGATCATCGTGCCGATCGTTGGCGTCTCGATATTGGTGAAGCCGATCACCGACAGCGTCACTTCCAGTCCGATCGACCAGTTCATGTTGTTGAGCGTGGTGGAGAAGACGATGGGAAGAACATAGGGCAGATGCTCCTCCACGAGGATCTGTCGGGTGCTCATGCCGGAAAAGACGCTCATCGCGGTGAACTCGCGCGTCCTGAGGCTGAGCGCCACCGAGCGAATGAGTCGCGCGTCATAGGGCCAACCGAGCGACGCCATGGCGACCGCCAGCATCGGCCACGACATGTTGTCGCGCATCATGAAGAAGAACAGCACCAGGATCGGAAACAGCGGGATAACGACGAAGGTGTCGTTGATCGTCATCAGGATGCGGTCGGTAATGCCGCCGGCATATCCGGCAACCAGCCCGATCAGCAGCGACAGGATACGGCTCATCAGGGCGACGGAAAGGCCGAACAGCAGCGAGTTGCGGATGGCGAGCGTAAGCTGCCAGAACACGTCCTGGCCGCGCGAATTGGTGCCGAATGGATACGCCCATGACGGGGGCACGTCCGGCGCGACGACGTAGCTGTCCATTGGCGGATAGGGCGAGAAGAACGAGGCGGCCGCGAAGCCGAAAACGATCAGGATCAGGATCGCGCCGAGCGCGAATTCGAGATTGTAGCGGAAGAGGTCGCGGACTGTCTTCATCATCAGGTCAGCTCCGCGCCACGCGGGGATCGAGCAGCGGATAAATTATGTCGATGACCAGGATCGCCGATGCCACCGCGATGATCGACACGGATGTAATGCCGAGCACCAGGCTGTAATCGCCCGCATTCACTGCCCGGACCAGCAGCGTGCCCATGCCGGGGTAGCCGAACACGAATTCGGTGATGATTGCGCCGTTGAAGATGGCGCCGAGCGACAGTGCAAGTCCGGTCAACTGAGGCGAAAGCGCATTGCGCATGACGTAGGAGAACAGGATGCGGCGGCGATCGACGCCGCCAAGCTCGGCGTAGGTGACGTAGTCCTCCGTCACGATGTTGGAGACGAGCGAGCGCATGCCGATGAACCAGGCGCCCAACCCGACGAGCACGAGCGACAGTGCGGGCAGGATGGAATGCTTGACGATGCTGGCGGCGAAGGCAAAGCCCTGCCGGTCGATGTTCATCTCGGCGCCGCCGCTGATTGGGAGGACCGGCCAGAGAAAGCCGAAGACGACGAGGAGAATGAAGGCGACGATGTAGTAGGGGATCGGCTGCAAGCTCATGGCCAGAATGCCCAAGGCCTTGAGCAGGCTGTTCTTGCGGTAGTAGCCGGCGAGGCCGCCGAGAAAATTACCGACTATCCAGGCGATAAGCGTCGAGCTGACGAGCAGCCCGAGTGTCCATGGCAGCGCCTGCCAAATCAGCGTTGAGACCGGCGTCGGGAACGCCGACAGCGACGGCCCGAAATCGCCCGTCGCCATGCGCCTCCAGAAGGAGACATACTGCTCCCACGCCGAGCCTTCGAGACCATAGAGCTCGCGCAGGGTCTTGCGCATCACCTCGACCATCTCGGGGCTGGACTGGCCAAACATGGTGACGGAGCTGATCGCCTGCTCGACAGGATCGACCGGCGTGAGGTGGGTGATGAGATAGGCGATATTGATGCCGATGAAGACGACCAGAATGAACTGTGCGAAGCGTCTGACGAGATAGAGCGCGTAGGTTCTCATTGCTTCGACCGTGCCGCGGCTTGCATCATTTCGTTCGCACCTGGTTGGGAGCGAGGCGGGGGAGTGCCGCCTCGCTCACCTGTCCGCCGCTACTGGGCCTTGGCGGCCTTCAGTCTGACGAACATGTATTTGGTGTTTGCCCAGTTCGGGACCGGGTTGGTGTAGGGATCATCCGCGCTCGGATATCCCGTCCAGTAGGTCGTATCCATCATGGTGAACACATTGTACGACATCAGTGGGATGATAGGCATCTCCCGGACCGCGAGCTTGATATATTCCTGGCCGAGCTCTTGTACTTTAGGATCGTCGAAGTCGATCGTGCGGATCTCCTCGATGATCTTGTCCAGCTCCGGATGCGTCCAGCGCTGGCGGTTGCGCGGCGGCTGGCGCTCGCCCCTCGGCTTCAGGAATTCCGAGTGCCAGCTGTCGAGGAAGAACGACAGGTCGGGGTGACCACCCCAGGTCTCCACACTCCAGCCGATTGCGGTTTCGAAGTCACCCGATTCGACGCGCGGGAAGAAGTCCGATGGATAGGCCTGCGTCTTGGCGGCGATGCCGAACTGGCGCCATTGCTGCACGATCATGGTGCCGGCGCGCGTCATGACCGGCCGCTGGTCGCCTTCCACCAAAAGCGTGATCGAGAAGGGCGTTCCGTCCGGCTTCAGCCATTGATCGCCCTGTTTCGTGAAGCCGGCGCGCTCCAGAAGCTGGGTGGCCGCCTCGGGATTCGGTTTCCACCAGCCGCGGCCAATGGCCTTAGCGATCTCTTTGGGATCGGTTGGGATCTGCTCGCCCATCGACGGCCGCAGCATTTCGGCGATCTGCTGGCCGACGGTCGGGTCGTAAGGCTTGTATTTGCTCTTGCCGGTATCGATCTCGAAATTCTTGAGCCAGTCCTCCATCGGGTCGAAATAGTATTTGCCATAGAGCCCGGTTGGCGGGACACCGATGGCCGAGATCGTCGCGGCGCCGCGATAGGAAGCCATCGAGACTGCCTTGATGTCGATCAGCAGCGCGAGCGCCCAGCGCACGTCGGGATTGTCGAACGGCTTCACCTGATGGTTGAAGAGCACAGCCGGCAAGGTCGGGTCCGGATGGGCATAGGGAAAGCCCTTGAACCAGCCTTGCGAGGTCGGCGACTGCTTGACCAGCGTGAACACGCCTTCAGGCGAAGTGTCGTGGATGATATCGAGTTGGTGGTTGAGCTGCAGGATGACGCGCTTGTCGGGCGGGCCCGGATCAATGTAGGCGGCATATTTCGGGCCCGGCTCCCCGTGGCGGGCGAGCGACGTGCGCTGCCAATCCTCGCGCTTCTCCCAGATGTACCACTTGCCGTTCGGGTCGAAGCTGTGAAGCTTGTAAGGACCGATCGTGACCGGCGGGTTGAAGTCGAACTTGGTCGGGTCCTCCACCTTTTCGAACACGTGCTTCGGCATGATCCAGGCTGCGTTCCAGCGCACCGTGAAGGTGGCGTGGAAGCGGGAGTTGGGCCGCTTCAGCTTGAAGACCACTGTGCGTTTGTCCGGCGCCGTCACTGTGTCGACGCTCGCCAGGAAGACGGGGCCCCAGATCATGCTGGGATTCTTCATCTGCGTCTGGACCGTGAAGACGACATCGTCGGCGGTGAACTCCACGCCGTCGCTCCAGAAGATGCCGTCGCGGAGCTTGACCGTCATCTCGGTGAAGTCGGCATTGTATTGCGGCTTGTCAGCGGCAAGCGAGTTGTCCCACACACCGTCGATCCCGGCATCGGGATCGATATACCAGAGTGTATCCATTCCTAGCTGCTGCAGCCCTGTTGAGTTGCCTCCACGCGCGACCATCCAGATGTTGAACCAGGGGGGATTGGTGATCGTGCCCTGCGGGTTCTCGATGATAATGGTCTCTTCGCGCGGCAGGTTCGAGATACCTTGAGCAAGAGCGGACTGTGCCACCAACCACGCGCTCGCGAAGAACGCCAAGACTTGCATGATGCGCATCGCCATTCCTCCCTATGCCAGTCGCATCGGTGATGCGATGGCTTGTTGTCGTTGGGGCAGGAAGCTAACCCGGGGACAAAATCGGGTCAATAGAATCTGATACATATCGTAATATCTGATATGAAAAATCAGCTGAGTCCGATTTATTGCTCTAACCGTCCGAGTTGCGGCCGTGCGGCGCCCCGAAAGCACACTCGCATGGCAACGGAAAAATCAAACCGACAGCCGGATGAGATTGTAGGAGCGCGGTTTGAGGCGGCACAGAAGGCGGCCCTCCTCGGCCACCGAGCCGTTCTGCAGTTGCGGCTTCACCAAATCCGGCGCGTCGGCGGAGTTCACCGCCTTCAGGTCCGGATGGTGGATGAGGACATGCTCGATCAGCCGCGCCGAGAGAAAACCGGCAAGGTCGACTGTGAGTTCGGTTTCCTCTTCCGGATGCTTGTTAATGACGAACAGCGAGATCGTGCTACCGGCGTGGTCAATCACCGCGGCGACGTCGATATAGGACACGTCGTCGGCGGCCTTGGCGTCGTAATGCGGCGCGTCGACCGCGACGACCAGGCTTTCACCGCGCCCGTGACGCGAGGCGAGCAGGTAGGGATAGTAGATCGTCTGCCGGAAAGCGCGCCCACCACGTTCGGTGGTGATCGGGGCGATGGCATTGACGAGCTGCGCGATGCAGGCGATTCGCACACGGTCGGCGCGGCGGATGAAGGTGTTGAGGATGCAGCCGACGACGAGCACGTCCTCGAAATTATAGACCTCCTCGAGCAGAGCCGGCGCTTCCGGCCAATCCCAGTTCTTGAAATTGTCGTGGTCCTGGCGGCGCGAGTGGTACCAGACGTTCCATTCATCGAAGGAGATGTAGATGTCCTTCTTCGACCGCTTCTTGGCTTTAACATAGTCGATCACGCCGCTCACGGTTTGGATGTAGCGGTCGAGGATCACCGGCTTGGCGAGGAAATTGAGGTAGTCGTCCTCGTAATTCTCGAAATACATGTGCAGCGACAGGTAATCGACATTGTCGTAGCACTCGTCGAGCACATCGGCTTCCCATTGCGGATAGGATGGCATGAACGAGTGTGAGCTGCCGCAGGCGACGAGCTGCAGCGTCGGGTCGAATGCCTTCATCGCCTTCGCCGTCTCGTTGGCGATGCGGCCGTATTCGGAGGCTGTCTTGTGCCCGACCTGCCACGGCCCGTCCATCTCGTTGCCAAGGCACCATAGGCGCACGTCGTATGGCTCGCGCCGGCCGTTCTTGATGCGAAGGTCGCTCCAGCGGCTGCCGCCGGGATGGTTGCAGTATTCAAGCAGCCCGCGCGCCTCATCGAGACCGCGTGAGCCGAGATTGACAGCTAACATCAGCTCCGTGCCGGCCGCCTCGCACCAGGCCGCGAACTCGTCGATTCCGACCTCGTTGGTTTCCTTCGTTCGCCAGGCATAATCGAGCGTGACGGGGCGGCTCTCCTTGGGCCCAATCCCGTCCTCCCAATTATAGGCGGAGACGAAGTTACCGCCGGGGTAGCGCGTGACGGGAACGTTCAGCTCGCGCACCATCTCGATGACGTCGCGGCGGAACCCGTGCTCGTCGGCAGCCGGATGGCCGGGCTCGTAGATGCCAGTGTAGATCGCCCGCCCGAGGTGCTCCAGAAACGCACCGTAGACGCGGTCGTCGATCCGGCCGATGCGAAAATCCTTGTGGACGACAGCCTTCGCCTTCATCGCGCTTCCCCTGACTGTATCAAATAATTGGATATGTATCCATAATATCTGACCCTGAATAAGGTGGGTGAGTCAACCCGTCTTAATCTGGTGTGGGAGGACAAGTGCAGGATCGAGCGGTCGGCGCCGTTGCGCGAGTTCAGGCGGGGCCGATGCCGTGTTCGGGTTCGCGCCGAATGTGCAGGCGCAGGATGATGTCCTGATCGTGATTGCCAAAACCCTTGCCGAAGATATTCACGCCCCCCGGATGCTCGGCGTGCTCGTCAATGCCGACCCTCAGGCGAATCGAATGATGCTCGGCCAGGTGAAGCTGGTCGAGCGTCACCTGCGAGGTCCTTTCGCCGTCGAGATAAGTCCCGTCGTCGGTGATCTTCCACGTCTTCAGGTGGCCGTATTGCGAGCCCTCGAGCTTCCACCAGCGCGGCGTGTAGATGCCGCGCTTGTCGCCGAAATCGCCGGGCGAGGTCCAGGTGCCGACCAGCACGTCGTTCACCCAGACACTGACATCGGATGGCCAGTTGGCGTTGGTGCCGGGCACTTCCGACGACAGTTCCATGCTGAACTCGAGTGCCTCGATCTCAGCCTGCAGGATTTTTGCATTGTTCGGAAACTTGTACTCGACATGGCCGCGCTCAAACCAGATCAGCCCCGCTTTCATCCGATCCGGGTCGAGAAAGAAATCGGGCACGTCGAGAAGACCGATGACGGCCTCGCTCGAGCACAGGCCGCAGGGTGGCGACACGTTGCAATTCGTGTAGAGGCCGAGCGGCATGAAAAGCTCGATCACGTTCGACCTCGTCTTGAGATCGTAGTCGTCGAAGCGCACCACGATCTCGTCGAA